>CATPCJ010000297.1 GCA_955652915.1 uncultured Bryobacteraceae bacterium | reverse complement strand
TTAAACGGCAAACACCGGGCCCCGGTGAGTTTGTGCGGACGCAACGCGGTGCAGATTCACGAACGCGCGCGGCCCCTGGATTTGCGGGATCTGGCGGCGCGACTGGCTCCGCTGGGCAGCGTGCGCGCCAATGAATTCGCGCTGCGATTCGAGACACCGCCCTATCTGCTGACCATCTTTCCGGATGGCCGGGCCATCGTGAAAGGCACCACCGACATTGGCATTGCGCGCAGTTTGTACGCACGGTACATCGGTTAACGTGGCGCGGACACTCGGTCTGCGGCCGCGCCACAAGATGGCGGCTTGCGCTCGACAACAATTTGGCGGTAAGCTCCTGGGTAGAGAAAGGCGCCCAATGCGTCGAGCCCTGCTTGTTTTATCGATTTGTCTCTGTTGCGCGATTCCCGGATTGGCCCAGCGCGGCGGCCGCGGCGGGGGCGGCGGAGGGATGCGCGGAGGATCGTTTGGAGGATTTCGCGGTGGAGGGTTCTCGCGAGGTTTCCATGCCGGCGGCGGATTCAGCGGATTTCGCGGTGGCTTCGATCAGGGCCGGTTCTTCGGCGGCCAATTCGGATTTCGCCGATTCCCGCGGACCTTCATCTATCCGGGCTTCTACGGCGGCTTCGGCTACTCCGATCCATACCCATATAATTCCTATCCGCAGTCCGCGTCGTATCCATCCGCCGGGTACTCTGCTCCGCCAGTAGTTATTTCACAGAATTACTACTACGGAAATCCCGCCGCCGAGAGTGCGCCCGCTCCGCGCACCGAGGAATATCGTCCTCAACCTGAACCCGCGGCAACCGAAACGCGCAAGGAAGAGCCGGCTCTCTACCTGATCGCGTTCAAGGATCACACCATTCGCGCCGTGCTTGCCTATTGGGCCGACGGCGCAACCTTGCACTACGTCACCATGGACCACGAGCAAAAACAAACGCCCGTCGCTTCCGTCGATCGCGACTTAAGTGCAAGGCTGAACCGTGAGCGCAACGTCGCGTTCGGGCTACCCGCTAGATGACGTACGCTTGAACGACGCTAGGACGCATTGCGCGACGGCGGCGGTCAGATGCGGCTCGCCGGCCGTTCGCTCATGGCGTAGTCTGCGGCGGCTTCGCCCGCGGATCCGATATCTTCCGCCCCGGTTGCCTCCAGAATCTCCTTCGCGCGTTTTACCCAGTCCGAATTGTCGCAGTGTACCGACAAGAGAATTCCACCCGACTTGACGCGGCCTTCATAGCGCTTGGCTTCGTATTCAGGAATTCCAGCGCCGATCAGCCCTCCCAAAATACCGCCGACCGCTCCACCGGCTCCGGCGCCTGCCAGCAAGGCCATAATTGGTCCGGCTGCGATGAACGGTCCCAGTCCGGGGATTGCCAAGGCCCCGATGCCCACCAGCCACCCAACCACTCCGCCGACCACACCGCCGGAGACTCCGCCAGTGGTCGCGCCTTCGGGCGCCTTGCTGTCTTTTTTGTGAACGAAGTCCTTGGTCCCGATATTCTCGGGCATGAGAACGGAAACGTCGGTGCTACGAAAACCGGCCGTTCGGAGCCTTTCTAATCCGGTCCCCAGCGTGACCGTGTCCCCGTAAATTCCGAACACAGATGTGTTGCTCATGATGCCTCCTTGACCTACGGGAAATGTTGCACGAGGAGTGCCATCGCCGGCTGTGACGGAAGGCTTTGTTTTGTCCGTGTTGCATCTGGAATGTGCGCGCCCTACCAGGAATTATTACCAGAGCGACGGGCATGTAACGGTTAGCTCAGGCTTAGGGAGTGATGATCAGAACACCGCCACCAGGCTCGACAACGTAGGGGTCTCGACCAAGTGAGATAAGCGCCGGCCTGGCCAGTATCAGCGTGAATCGGCGGTTGAATAAGGTTTTGCGCCCTCTACCCCGCCAATTCGCTCCCTTGATACTTCTTGAAATATCGCAGCACGCGCGACACGTACGCCCGTGTCTCCCGATAAGGCGGCACCCCGTGATACCGCGCCACTGCTCTCGGACCCGCATTATAGGCCGCGATGGCCCGCCTCATCTGGTCGCGCTTGCGGTTGTATCGCGCCATCAGCAAGCTCAGGTAATGCGCGCCGGCGTCGACATTCTGCTCCGGAATGTTGGGATCGGCATCCAACTCCTTGGCCGTCGCCGGCATTAGTTGCATCAAGCCGATCGCCCCCTTCGGCGACACAACGGTAGGATCGAAACCCGATTCAGCGGCAATGATGCTCTTGACGAATGCGGGCTTGACGCCGTGCTTCAGGGCCATGGCCCGAATGATCTCGTTCATCGTGAATTTTGGAACGGGAATGCGAAGACGCACGAGATCCGGTCTCAAGGTGAAGATCTTCCGTGTTCGAGGGTGGAAAGACAGCCCGGCAAAAAGCAAGGCACAGAAACAGGGCAGAATTGCGGGAAGTTTCATTCAGTCTAGGACAGGCCGGAATACACGCAGGACTGGCGTTGGACGGCAGCTTACCGCATGGATATCCGGATAATGATGAGACGCGCACGGGGCCGTACCGGGTTACCGATACGGCCCTCTTAGACGCCGCCTAACCGTGAGGAGAAACGTTCCTAACGCACTGCTACTTTGCTTTCCGGATATAGATATTCCCGTTGAACGTCGTCAGCGACATGTCCGCGCCGCCGCCATTGATAAGGCCATACATCGCGCGGTCGAATTGCACGCGGAACCTTCCTTTGCCGGATTTACTCTCCTGCACTACCGGCTTGCGGGCCGAGGCATCCATTTGAATATCGAAGTCGCTGTAAACCTCGCCGTTGTCGGTCTTCAACTTGACTTTGGCCTTCATATCGGCCGGCAGCGTGACATCGATGTCGCCATTGAGCGAGCTGAACGACATGGGCTTGACCCCGCTAATCTTGTCGAGCGAGACCAGCACCTTTCCGTTTAACGCGTTCACCACGGCCGTCCCTGAAATGTGCGTGGCCGTTATTTTCCCGTTGGTGTCTTCGAGCTCCACGTCGCCAATGATATGATCCACCAGGATGTCGCCGCCGTTGACGGTGCTCAGCTTCAAGGAGGTGTTGAATGGCACCTGAATTGTCAGTTGCACGCCTTCATTCATGGACCTTGTTCCGACCCTCACCACGTTCTCGGATTCCTCAACCGTGAGCCCTGTGCCGACCATGTCGATCCGGCGCATCCCATCGGTGCGCTCGGCCCGCTCGTGCCGATGCTTTCCCGAACCGCTATCGGACCGCGCCTCCACGATGACGTCCTTGCCGTCATAACCCTTAACCGTCATGCCGCCATTCAGCAGCCCCACTTTCAACATCTTTGGACGCGCAGGATCGCTGAACGGAACGGTTACACGGTCCGGCGCCGCATCCTGGCTGAACGCCGCGGCTGTGCATAAGAGAAAAACTGCTAGTGTTTTCATGATTACTGTCCTCGATTGATGATTCGTACATTTCCGTTGAGCGTTTCGTACTTGAATTCAGGCCCGCCATTGCCAACGCGCATGGCCGCCATAATGTCGCTGCGATACACGAATTTTCCATTGCGCCGCTCGGATTCGACGGGCACTCTGGGCAAAGCCGTCACCGTAAAGTCGGTATAGGCGCCGCCGTTGAAGGTCTTCACCCAAATATCGGCCGACAAGTTGGGCCGGAATGAAGTCTCAATGGTCCCGTTGACCGTTCGGAACGAACTCTTGCCCGCGGGATTCTTCGCGAACAGCGCCGAGATCTTTCCGTTGACGGTGTGGACCTGCCCCGATCCGGTCACTTCCTTCATCTCGATGCTGTCGTTCACATTGCTCAGATCGAAATCGCCGGTGGTGTTCTCCACCCGTATATCGCCGCCGTTCACGGTGCTCAGCCGCAAGAACGTCGCCGTGGGAACCTTCAACTCGAAGTTGTAGGTGACGCGATAGCCCGGCCGCCCGCGGTCGCGGGTACCGAACCGGTTATCCTCGCAATGGCATCGAAACGGCCCGTCGACGAATACCGTAAGCGTATCGCCGGATTGCGACATATCCAGCGTCACCTCGCGCTTGGCTACTTCCATTCGATCCGCCGAATCGGCCTTGATGATCTTTTCGGCAACCAGTTGAATATCGGCGCCGTTGTATCCAGTCACGTGAATATAGCCGTTGACATTTTCCACATCGACGCGCGCGGCGGAGGGAAACGTTTTGCGGATCGTTTCCTTGGCCTCCTCGTCGAAGCCGTAGGCGATGGAGACCGCGCTCAGAAGAATCGCTAATTTTTTCATTGCAGTTGTTTCAGCGCCCATTGCGCGCGCTGCCTCACTTCCGGATTCAGGTTCTCGCTCGCCAGCAGGAATTGAACCGCCGGCGCGGCCGACTTCTCATGCAGCTCCACGATCTGATCCACAATCGCGATCTGCACCAAGGGCGATTCCTGCTTGGCCAAAGCCTGCACTAACCCCTTCCTGCCGATCGGATTGTCGGTAAAATTTCGAAGCGCATCCACCGCCGCCAAACGCACATTGGTGCTGGGATCGTGATTCACCGTGGTCAGCAGCGCCGACAGCACTTGCGGATCGGACTGTTCCACACGATAAGCAAAGCTCACGCCGCGCAAACGATCGCTGGCGGATTGTTGCTGTAATAACGAAAGGGCAACCAGTTGCCGCATGTTGTATACCTCCCCACGTAATTGCGAGAGTTCGACGGTGTCGCGTCCTCGCGCCAGATAACCGGCCGCAACTCCGATCGCCAGAATTGCCACCGCACAGGCAGCTTGAAAAGCTGGACGGTGTACCCACCAGAATCTTTGCCGGCGCTCGGACTCCTGCTGTCTCCAGGAGCGCAGCGAATCGTAAAAGCGGGTGCGCATGCCGAGGCTGGGATCCTCTTCCGGCATAGCTCCCATCGTGCCCCACAGATCCCTCAACTCCTGCGCCTCGGCGCGGCATCGTTCGCAGGAGGCCAGGTGAGCATCGAACTCACCACCGGCCTCTTCCAGCGTGCCGCGCCAGTAATCGACGAATTGTGTTCTTGCTTCTTCGCAATTCATGATGCCTTCTCTCCCGCCAGCTCGAAATAGATCTGCCCCAACGCCCGCACCGCGCGATACACCCGAACCTTGACGGCCCCCACGTCGCAACCCAGGATGCCGGCGATCTCTTCGTACTTAAGGTTCTGGTAACGGCTCAGCACCAGCAACTCTCTTTTCTCCAGCGGCAAACGAGCCATGGCTCGTTTTAACAATCCGATCTCCTGTTTGCGTTTCAGATTTTCGTCCATGACATTCGCGCCCGCAAATTCCCGCTCGCCTAAACCCACTTCAAACTTTCGTTTAGAGATGGAGTCCACATGCGCGTTGCGGGCGATCTGATACATCCACGCGGTAAACGGCCGCTCCGGCTGATACGACTTCCTGTACTTCAGCATCCGGAAAAAGACGTCCTGCACCAGATCTTCGCTAAGGTCGCGATTTCCGTTCACATGCAGGAAGTAGTTGAATAGCGGCCGGTGGTGGCGTTCAAACAGAACGGCCAACGCCCCCAGGTCGCCATCGCGGACGCCCTGCATCAGACTGTTGTCTGTTGCTTCGTACACGTATTTCAATACTAGCGGGGAGGAAAAAGGTTACTAGTAATGTGGGGCAGGTTGGCAACCTGCCGGCCGATGTAATCGGCCTGTTTTCACGCAAAAGGCCGATTTGGCAATCGGCGGCAGGCTACCAACCTGCCCACATCTGTTACCAAACCCGGCACGCCGGCTCGCGGACCATCGGCTGCCCGATTTTGCACGCGAAGGCTTGTTGGAACTCGGGCATGTTGGAGAGCACGCCGTTCACGCGGTCGTGGCCGGGGCTATGTGGATCCACTTGCGCGCGCAGACGCGACGCTTCCGGCCGTATATTTTGGCACCACACCTGCCCCCATCCCAGGAAGAAGCGCTGCTCCGCGGTGTAGCCATCGATCTTGCCCTGCGGTTTCTCCTTCAACGAATCCATTAGAGCCATGAATGCCAGGCGAACGCCGCCGTTGTCCGCGGTGTTCTCCCCCAGCGTCAGCTTTCCGTTCAAATGAACACCCTCCAACGGCGTGAACGAAGAATATTCCTGAATGAAGCACTCCGCGCGCTTCTGGAATTCCTTGGCGTCTTCGGCGGTCCACCAGTCGCTCAGATTGCCTTGCGGATCGAACTGCCGGCCTGAATCGTCGAAGCCATGCGTCAATTCGTGGCCCACCACGGCGCCCATGCCGCCATAATTCACCGCCGCGTCCATTTTGTTGTCGTAGTACGGAGGCTGCAGGATGCCCGCCGGAAAGTTGATGTTGTTCTCGGTCGGATTATAGTAGGCATTCACCGTGGGCGGCGTCATGAACCATTCGGTGCGGTCCACCTGCTTGCCGATCTTGGCATTCACTCTTCGCACTTCGAACTCGGTGGCGCGCTCATCGTTACCGACTGCTTCGCCGCGCACGATCTTCACCGGTGAATAATCGCGCCACTTGTCCGGATATCCGATCTTGTTCGCCACCGCGCGCAACTTCACCAAAGAATGCTCCTTGGTGGCGGGCGTCATCCACGAAAGCGTTTGAAGGTCGGCGTTCATGGCCTTTTCGATCTCCTGCACCATCTTTAGTGTGCGGGTTTTTCCTTCGGCGCCGAACGTTTCTTCGACATATTTCTGGCCGAGTGCGAGTCCTAAGTCGCCATCCACCGCGGCGACGCAACGCTTCCAACGCGGCTGGAGTTCCTTGTCCCCGGTCAGTGTCTGTTTGAAGAAATTAAAATCTTCATTGACAAAAGCTTTCGGCAGGAACGCGACCTCGGCGTGAACCAGGTGCCAGCTCAGATAGGTCTTGATGTCATCCAAATTCGTCTGGACCAGGACCGATTCCAGCGTGCGGAAATAGTTCGGAACCGCTACATTGAGGTCGGCGATTCCCGGTGCTCCTACGCCCTCGAAGTACTTCGGCCAGTCGATCGCCGGATTCAGCGAAAACAACTCATGCACGGTGAGCTTGTGATAGGTCTGGTTGGGATCGCGCCGGGATACACGATCCAGCGATCCCTTGGCCAGATCCGTTTCCATCCGCATGACAGCGGCCGCATCGGTCGCGGCTTTGTCTGCCGGCTCGCCCAAGAGCTGAAACATTTTCGTGACATGCGCCAGGTATTGCTTCCGCAGCTCTACCGATTTCGCGTCGTCCTTCAGATAGTAATCGCGGTCCGGAAGCGATAGACCACCCTGGTCCGCCTGCCCGATCATTTTCATCGAATCCTTCGCGTCCGGACCCGAGGAAAAATTGAAGAATGCGTTCACACCCAGCAGATGCAGGCGCGCCAATTCGGCCCGAATCGCGGATTTCGCCGTCATCTCCTGGATTCGGTCGAGATCGGGCTGCAGCGGCTTTGCGCCCAAGGATTCAATGGTCTGTTCGTCCATGCAGGAGGCGTAAAAATCGCCGATTTCCTGCTCAACATCCGTCCGCTTGCGGCTGGTCGACGCGGATTTTTCAAGAATGTTCTGCAGGATCGCGCGGTTGCGCTCCGTCAGCTCGTTTCCACGGCCCCAGTTGGACTGGTCCGGCGGAATGGGGTGGCTCGCCATCCAACCCCCGCAGGCGTATTGGTAAAAATCGGCGCAAGGGTCCGCGGACTTGTCGATGTTAGCGATGCTGAATCCGGGGACATTCTGCTGCGCGGCCGCGGTAGCGGCGATAAGGCAAAACAGAAGCGTAATTCGCACGCTTTAATTTTACTTCAGTACTTCCTCGATAAATGTTAGAGCCCGCTCGTCCTTGCTTTGACCGAGCCAGAATATGGCCTGCTTGCGAACGTCGGGATTCTTGTTGTTCCTCGCCACTTGAATCAGCAGAGGCACGCCTTCGCCGGCCGGCATCTGTGTGAGGGCGAAGACCGCCTTCTTCTTCACTTCAGTTTCCGGATCGTTGGCGATGGCGTCGCTGATCGCCGACTCCGCGATTTTTCGTTGCGCCCGTTGAGCCAGCCAGAATAAGGCCTGCCCCCTGACGCGCGCGCTCTTGTCGTTGTGAGCCACCGCCACTACTACGCTCGATGCCTGCGGGTCTTTGTTCTGTGTCAGCGCGAAGACGGCATGCTCGCGAATCTTGTCGCTGGGGTCTTCGCGAACGATCTTGCTGACCAGTTGAAATCCACGCTGTCCGCGGGCGTTGCCAAGCCAGAAGATGGCCTGACGCCGCACTTGATCCGGATGGCTGGGCGCAAGCAGCTCTTCCAGGGCCGAGTCCGCGGCCGGATCGGCGTGCATGGCGATCGCGGATACGGCGTTATCCGCATTGCGTATTTGCTCACGCGTTTGTGCCGCTGTGTCTTTCGCGATGGCGTGCAGAGCCTGGATGCTCTCGGCTGGGCTTACGCCGGTCAGCCAAAGGAAGGAAAGGCCGCCGGCATCCAATTCGCACTCCGGAGTGAACGTACGAATCTTCCCTACTTGCCGATTCTCGATTCGAAATAACACCACCAGATGAGAAGGCCCTTCCAACTTCACCGGTCCGGTGTTGGCAACGGTCACGCCTTGGTCATTGAGGCGCGGTTCCAGAAAGCATCCTCTTGAATTGTTGTTCCAGCAACACATCTGCCGGTCGCCGGGGATGATTGGGACGGCATACCCAACCCAGGCCGCCGAAGACTGTGCGTTCTGGATAGCGCGTAGCGTCGCTTCCAGCCCGCCCGCTACTGCCCGCGTTTCCACTCGCGCGTTCTGTATGTGCGGCTGTTGGGCCTGCACGGAACCAACGGCGGCGATCGAGATAATTACGAACGGCCAGAGCGCCTTCATTTGCTCAAGATCTCCATCAGATAATCCGACGCTTCCTTGGAGTGCATAATAGCGAGCTGCTGGACGATGGTCTTCTTCACGTTCACATCGGATTCCTTGCGCGCGATCTCCACCAACGCGGCCGCATTGTTTTGGATGAACAGAGCATTGATGATGGCCTTCTTGTTGTCGGCATTGGTTTCCGGTGCGTATAGACTGGTCAGCGCAGAGCCGGTCTTGCTGCGCGGCGAGATGCCCAGTTGATTGATCGCCAGGTGGCGGAGATTGTCGTCCTTTTCGGATTTCGCCAGCTCCACCAATTTGTCGGCGTTACCGGACATAAAGAGGCCCTGTATGATGGCGCGTTTCACCTCCGGCGACGATTCACCGGCGTAGAGTTGAGCCAGGTCGGCCGAGCCACCAGCGGCGCCGAGCAATTGGATGGCTTGCACCTTCAGCTCCGGATTCGATTCGGACTTGGCCACCGCCAAAAGATTCTCCCGGCTTCCGGCCTGCATGAAGCTGGTCAGAATGAGCCGCTTCATGTGCGCATCATTGGAGCCGCGGTAAATCTCCACCAGCGTCTGCAGGCTTTCACGCCCGCCGTATACGCCGAGGTACTCGACGGCCTTGGCCTGCAGGTCGGGATTCGAACCGCCCTTGGCGACCGACAGCAGCAAGTCCCTCGACTTTTGGGAACGGCTCTGCGCCAGCACGAACAAGGCTCGCTCTTTCAACCTGGCTGAATTTGTGCTTTTCAGCAATTTTTCAAGCAGCGGCGCGGCGCGCTCAGGATCGGTATTCATCAGGCTGCCGATGGCCATCAGCTTCAGGTCTTCATCGGTCGCCGATTCCGGCGAAATCTGGCCGTTTTGGGAACGAATTTCCTGCTGTAGTTGCTTGGCGTCTTCCAGCCAATGGCTGCTGGAATAACTCTTTTGCAGTTCAGCCAGGCTGGCCAGCGCATCTTCGCGCTTTCCCGATCGATTCTGCGCGTAGGCGCGCCAATAGAGGGCTCCGTCTGCGCGGCTGCCTTTGTTCTCGATGACACGATTGAAGGCATCGACGGCCTTGTCGTATTCTTTGCGGTCGAGATAGGACTTGCCGATTCGATAGTGGCGGTCGTCGCTATCTAACCCGCGCCTGGCTTCTGCTCTGGCGCGTGCGGCTTCGACGTCGCCACTGCGCGCCGCCCGGGGAGCGTCCTGGAAAGCCAGAAATCCAAATCCCTCAAGTTCACCTGGAAACGGAGGCATCGGCGCCAGCAGTGCCATGGGGGACATCGGAGGCATTGGGGCCAGGGCTGGCATCGGGGGCATCGCCGGCATCGCCATTGGCGCCATGGGCGGGATGGGAGGCAGCGGGACATCGGCATCCCAAAATCGCTCCATCGCCGCGGGAGGGGCCGCCGGCCGTGGCGTCCGCCATGGACTTGGCTGCGCCGCCGGCGTGGGCGCCTCCTGCGA
Organism: uncultured Bryobacteraceae bacterium; assembly: GCA_955652915.1. Lineage (GTDB taxonomy): Bacteria > Acidobacteriota > Terriglobia > Bryobacterales > Bryobacteraceae > Palsa-89. Next base: position 5,412 of record CATPCJ010000297.1, on the reverse strand, counting down.
AAAGGCCGGAGCCACAAACAATCCGGTCATCACGATAATTCTGCTAATTTTTGTCATTTTTCAATCATCCTTACAGCTTTCGTATTTCTTTCTCCGATACAGGCTTGCTTTCTTCCTGGCGTACTTGCGAGCCAAGCACGCGCACTTTGAACAGGAGACCGCGGCTTTCGATTTCTTGCCGCAGCTCATCCAGTTGATCGCTTGAAACTTCGGATGGGCTGTGCGAGATTTCCAGAAGAACGCGCTCCAGATCGTCCAGCACGCTCGCCACCGCCGTATCTCCGGTGCTGCGCGCGGTCTGACGGTATAACCGGTTGTCGCCCAGAAGTTGTTCCGCGCTCTGGCGCTCGCCGGAAATATCCAATTTGCCCTTGCCGTCGGCCGCATTGGTCAACTCGGCCAGCACCATCTGCGACCGCTCCAGGTGATCGCCCACCGCCACCAGCAGGATGCGCTCCCGAATCTGCTGGTTGGTGGCGACTTGCGGGTCGTTCTTATGTGACCAGCGTCCCGCCAGGAACGCGGTCAAAACCAGTGCCGCCATGGCCGGCGCCCAAATCCACCACTGCATGAAACCGCGGCGCTTGCGGCCGGCCAATTGCTTTTCCAAGCGATGCCAGACCGCTTTGGCGTACTCGCCATTACGCTCCGGTACGGGCGCGGAGTCCACCGTATTCAGCACCAGTTGCAGCGTGCGGAACTCGGATCGGCAAGCTTCACATTCCGCCATGTGGCTCTCGATTCCGGCCGCCTCGGCCGACTCTCCGTAATAGAAGAGGACGAATTGTTCTTCGCTGATATGACTCGTCATGCAGGACCTACCAGCGGCTCCAGGCTCTTGCGGAGCTTCTGAACCGCTCGAAAAATACTGTGTTTCGTTGCGTTGGCGCCCGTCCCGAGCGCTTCGCCGATCTCCTGGATCGAATGACCTTCAAAATGTCTCAGCACGAAGGCCGTCCTTTCCTGCGCGCTCAACTCATTCAGCGCTGCATTGACCCGATCCTTTACCTGGCTGCCGTACAAGAGCCGGTCCGGTCCAGGGCTATCGACGGGAATGGATTGCAGGATGTCGCGATCTTCGGCGGACGATCCCCGCTCGCGCTTGTCCTCGTGCCGCTTGCGCATCCGGATCAGATCCAGCGAATAATTCGATGCGATGCGATACAGCCAGGTCGAGAAACTCGACCGCGCCTCGTACTTGTCCAACTGTCGATAAGCCCGCAAAAAGGTTTCCTGCACCACGTCCTCGGCATCCTCTTCGTTCCCGGTCATGCGAAATGCAAGGCGGAAAATGGCACGGCTATGCTGCTCGACCAGCAGTCGAAACGCGTCGCTGTCACCCGACCGCGCCCGCTCGACCGCGCCGCCGGCTTCCACTTCCATCCAGCCTTTAGACTACGGGTTTCGGTAACGGTTAGCTGGGGGCCGGGGACTGGGGAGAACCGCACGCTTGCTTACGCGCGCGGTTCCGTTCCGGGATATCCCAATAATTTCTTTGTATACTGGCTCACAATGAGGTCCCGGTCTCTGCTCAACATTGCTCTCAACGCGCAACTTTGCCGTTGAAGCGGCTCCCGAACAAACAAGGGTAAATGGACCGTGCCACTCGGCTTTTTCAATGTGTATACGTTCTTGGTAAAGGCCACTAAACAACGACACGTCAGAGCGGAACGGCGACTGCAACGGTCCAGTGCCTTTTGCTTCTTCCAAATTTCGGAACTCCGTGTAACTCCGGCTCGTCCGGCTACACCATTCGCTAGTCACGTCGGCGAATACGATATCTTCCGTCCCCTATCAACAACCTGCGGATCACCGCCCCCGGGACGCCATCACTCGCGTGCTATATAAAGGACGAGAGACGAAATGCCCGAAACAAAATCCGGCCGCAATCGTGCCAACGCCCAGCATTCCACCGGACCGCACTCCATCCTCGGCAAACGGCACTCGTCGCTCAACTGGATTAGGCAGGGACTCACCAGCCAGTCGCCCGTGCTCCCCACCGAAGACGCAGCCTTCAACAGCATCAATTTTGACGTCCCCAACCTCAACGCCTGCCTCGCGCCACCAAAGCTGTTCCTCGAAATACATAAATACAAAGGAAATCCTTACGACCCCGCCGACGATGGGTTCGTTTTTGCAAATGCCGAAAGTCCCAATGATTTCTTTGTATACTGGCTCACAATGCATTCCCGCTCTCTGATCTTTATGGCGCTGGCTTTGTTTTTGAGTTCCTGCAGTTCCGCAACCAAGGTTGCAACTCCAGTCGAAACTCTCAAGCCTCACGACGAATCGCGGCGCTTCCCGACCGCCAATCTTGTCGACACGAACGTCGTCAACGAGAAACTCCTGGGCAAATCCTTCATGCCCGGCGGAACGTTGGCGCGTTACAAGAAAGGCAAGATCGAATACGAGATGTTCATCGCCAGGCTGCCGACGGCCACGGACGCCGCTGTCATTCTTCCCGACTGGCGCACGGCCCTCAGCGATTCGAAACTGATCCCATCTTTCGGAGGTTACTTCGGCCGCGACGCGGATCGCCCTGTATTCGTATTTTCCAAAGGCCCCTGGATCGCCGGCATCGTGGGCTTGCCGGAAAAGGACGCGGATCTTCAAGCCCGCTCGCTGGCCGCCAAGCTCGACTGATCAGCTATACTTCCGCGAGGAGATACAATCGTGAAAAAGTTGCGCTTCACTGCCCACGCCATACTTCTAGCCGCACTATTTGCCGCCAGCGCCCCAGCCGCTCCGTACGATGCGAAACTTTTCGCCGAAATGCGTTGGCGCATGGTAGGACCTCATCGCGGCGGACGCACTCGAGCTAGCGCCGGCGTCGCCACTCAGCCGAATGTGTTCTACATCGGCGCGGTGAATGGCGGTGTGTGGAAGACCAACGATTACGGCCGCACCTGGAATCCGATCTTCGACGATCAGCCCACCGGATCCATCGGGGCCATTGCCGTGGCGCCATCCGACCCGAACATTATTTACGTGGGAAGCGGCGAAGGCTTGCAGCGGCCCGACCTTTCGATCGGCGATGGTGTCTACAAATCCATCGACGCCGGCAAAACCTGGACGCATCTTGGCCTGCGCGATGGCCAGCAGATTCCACAGATCGCCGTCGATCCACGCGACCCGAACCGGCTGTTCGTGGCCGTGCTCGGACATCCTTACGGCGCGAACGAAGAGCGTGGCATCTTCCGCTCCACCGACGGCGGACAGACCTTCCAGAAGGTCCTCTATAAGGATGAAAACACCGGCGGCTCCGACGTGGAGTTGGATCCTTCCAATCCCGAGCATGTCTTCGCGGCGTTGTGGGAGGCTCGGCAGGGCCCCTGGGAAAACGGATCTTGGAACGGCACGGCCGGTGGAATGTTTGAGTCGCAAGACGGCGGCAAAACATGGCGGCAGCTCACGAAGGGACTTCCCGAAGATGGCGTGACGCAGGCCAATATCGCAATCGCGCCCAGCCGGCCGAGCCGCATCTATTCCGCGGTTGCCACGGCGCGTGGCACTGCCATCTATCGTTCCGATGATTCGGGCGCCAACTGGTCGCGTGTCACTACCGATGCCCGGCCGGCCGCTCGAATCGGTGGCGGCGATTTGCCGGTGCTGGCCATCGATCCAAAGAACCCCGACATTCTTTATAGCGCCAGCACGGTCACCTGGAAGTCCACCGACGGCGGCAAAACCTGGAGTGGGCTTCGCGGCGCTCCCGGCGGCGACGATTACCAGAAGATCTGGATCAATCCAAATAATCCGGACATCATTTTGATCGCCAGCGACCAGGGCGCAATCATATCCGTCAACGGCGGCCAGACCTGGAGTAGCTGGTACAACCAGGCCACCGCCGCCATGTATCACGTTGCCGCCGACAATGCATTTCCATACCGGTTGTGCAGCGGACAGCAGGACAGCGGATCGGCTTGCGTCTCGAGCCGCGGCAACGACGGTCAGATCACGTTTCGCGACTGGCATCCTATCGGCGTCGAGGAATACGGTTACGCCGCGCCCGATCCGCTTGATCCCGACATCGTTTATGGCGGCAAGGTGACCCGCTACGACCGGCGAACCGGTCAAGTGGAAAACGTGGGGCCGAAACCAATCCGGTCCGCCGATTTTCGCGCGCTGCGAACGGCTCCAGTGGTCTTCTCTCCGGCCGATCCCCACGTTCTTTTCTTCGCGTCGAATAATTTGTGGAAGACCCGCGATGCCGGCCGTGGTTGGCGGCAGATCAGTCCGGATCTCACGCGCAAGACCTGGGAGGTTCCGGCAAACGTCGGCAAATATCGCGACACGCCCACCGCCAAGCCTTCGCAGCGTGGCGTAATTTATGCGGTAGCGCCGTCGCCTCGCGATGTGAATCGAATCTGGGTTGGAACCGATGACGGCTTGATCCAAGTGACCGCCGACGGTGGACTGCATTGGACGGATGTCACGCCATCGCAGCTTGTCCCGTTCGCGAAGGTAGCCATTTTGGATGCCGGTCATTTCGACGCGCAAACGGCCTACGCCGCCATCAACACATTGCGTCTGGACGACATGCGGCCGCATATCTATCGGACGCATGACGGCGGAAAGACCTGGACCGAGATCGTAAACGGCATTCCCGATGGAGCTCCAGTCGACGCCGTGCGCGAGGATCCCAAGCAGCCGGGCCTGCTCTTCGCCGGCACAGAACGCGAAGTCTACGTTTCGTTCGACGATGGCGACAACTGGCAATCCTTGCGTTTGAACATGCCGGCGTCTTCCATCCGCGATCTGATCGTTAAAGATGACGACTTGGTGGCAGCCACGCATGGGCGCGGATTCTGGATTCTCGACGACATTACACCACTGCGGCAGCTCAAGCCAGCCGTTGCCGATGCGAGCGCTTTTCTTTTTCGTCCGGAGACCGCGGTGCGAGTGCGCTGGAACATGAACACCGACACTCCACTGCCGCCGGACGAGCCGGCTGCTCAGAATCCACCCGACGGCGCAATCCTCAATTACTTTCTGGCTGCATCAGCCCCGGTAACACTGGAAGTCTTGGACAGCGCCGGAAAGTTGGTGCGACGCTATTCGAGCGACGATCCAGTGCCGCCTGCCGATCCCATGTTGGCGGTTCCAACATATTGGGTGCGTCCACCGCATCCGCTATCGAACACGCCAGGCATGCATCGATTCGTCTGGGACCTGCACTATTCGCCTTTACCGGAAGCCCGTCCCAATCTCCCAATGCAGGCCGTGGTGCACGACACCGCTCCGGCCAGTCTCGCACCGTGGGCCATGCCCGGCGCCTACACGGTGAAGCTAACGGTAAGCGGCCAGAGCTATACGCAACCGTTGACATTAAAGATGGACCCGCGCGTTCACACGCCAGCCGCGGAATTGGCGCAACAATTCACCATGTCGAAACAGCTTTACGACGACCTG
>CATPCJ010000296.1 GCA_955652915.1 uncultured Bryobacteraceae bacterium | reverse complement strand
GTGCGGGTGATCAGCCGCCGGGCACTCCGGGCTTTCGCGGAACGGTACCCTGATGCGCGGGCGCCGCTACTACATTGGGCGAACGCGACTGAAGCGGTGGACTGGAAAACCACTAGCGATGTGCGCAGCACCTTCAACACGGCAGGCTTTGTTGGAGATCTGACCGTGTTCGATGTGGGAGGAAACAAGTATCGCGTGATCGCTTTCGTTCACTACCGGCGAAGTGTTGTTTACATCAAAGATGTGTTGACGCATAAGGAATATGACAAGGGGGCATGGAAACGATGAGCACCACCACGATCGATTTGGACGCGAAACGCTACGGGCGATTGCTCACCAAAGCGCTTCCGGCCGTCATCAAGTCTGAAGACGAGAACAACCGGATGTTGGCGATCATCAAGGCTCTAATGGCGAAGGGTGAGGAGAACTTGACGGCGGAAGAAGACGCCCTGCTGGAGTTGCTGGTTGACTTGGTGCACGATTTTGAAGAGAAAAACTGCCCACTTCCCTCCAGCCCGCCACACCAAATGGTCGCGTTTCTTCTGGAACAGCGTGGATTGAAGCCGAGCGCCCTTTGGCCCGTGCTCGGATCGAAGAGCAGGGTTTCCGATGTTTTGTCCGGGAAACGGGCGATCAGCAAGGATCAGGCCAAGAAACTCGCCGCGTTCTTCCACGTAGGCGTTGAGTTGTTTATTTGACGCGTGTTCCATGAATCCGTTCGCCTCCGGCTCGCCATGGGAGCGCATGCCCAGGTATGCGACACCACTCCTTTTACGTTTACTGCTCTGAAACGCTAAGCCACACGCTTCTTTAGGAAACAACTTACTTGGCTCACATGGAGGGGATAAACTAGAACCTAACCGAGCCGTGACTGTTGGCAACAGGCCTCCTCCCAGGCCGACCTTGTCCGCTGACAAGCTGAGGCTTTACGAGTGCTCCTCGCCAAAGGAGCGGGAATGCAAGCAAGCTTCACTGCTCCCGTTTGCTTCCCGCTCATCCCTTCCCCACCAGTCCGATCAACATCGTCATGTTATCCTGCATCCATGAACGCCAGACTCTTCGTCGCAGCGTTTCTGTGCATTGCATCCTTGCCCGCCGGTGAATCGTTACCGGTCCGCTGGGACGCAACTGTAAATGTAAACGGTGTAGAGATTCCCTTTCGATTTGAACTGTCAGCCGATGGCGCAAACGTTGTGGGCAGCTTCTTTAATGGCGATGAACCCATGCCATCGTCCAGCGGCCGGCTATCCAACGGCTCTCTGCTCTTGAACTGGGATCACTTCGCCGCGAAATTGGAAGCAACTCTCCACGACGGCGTTCTAGATGGCCAGTATACCCGCCAGGGAAGCACGGAGCGCAGTGTCTATCCGTTTCATGCGAAGCCTTACTCGCCCGCACCGGAGAGCCAAGCCACCGCTCCTTCCATCGGCGGCAATTGGCAGATCCCCACGAAAAGTCCGAAAGGCGAATTGGCTTGGCGGCTCATCGTGCACCAATCCGGCGCGAATGTTTCCGCATCCATCCTGCGTGTGGATGGCGATACGGGTGCGCTGACTGGCACGTATCGAGACGGCAAATTCGTCTTGAGCCACTTCTCCGGCCTTCGCCCCGCGTTATTTGAGATCACGCTGCAAAAGGACGGAACGCTCGATATTCTTCAGAACGGCAAAACCAAACTCACGGCCATACGTTGGGACAAAGCTCGCGCCCAAGGATTGCCGGAGCCCACCGATCCTACCAAGCACACCACCGTGAAGGATCCGGGAGAATCGTTCCACTACAGCTTTCCGGATTTAGACGGCCACCTGGTGACCAACAATGACGCGCGTTTCCGAGGCAAGGTCGTGCTGGTAAACATCATGGGTAGTTGGTGTCCGAATTGCCACGACGAGACGCCGTTCCTGGTGGAGCTTTACCGGAAATATCACAAGCAAGGCCTGGAAATAATATCGCTCTCGTTCGAAGAAGCCGATCAGCTCAAGAATCCGGCGAGATTGCGCGCGTTTATCAAGAAGTACGGAATCGAGTACACGGTGCTGCTCGGCGGCGAGCCAAGCCAAGCGAAAGATAAGTTGACCCAAGCCGTGAACTGGAACGCGTGGCCGACAACATTTGTCCTGGGACGCGATGGACTGGTTCGCGGCGTACACGCGGGCTTTCCAAGTTCGGCAACTGGCGATCTGCACCGGCAGGCGAAAGCGGAGTTATCCGCGGAAGTGGAAACGCTTCTGAAAGAGAATCTACGAACCGCGCGTTAGCATGCCCAGGTGCGCCTTCAAACTTCGAATCAAAAGAGAAGCCATCGAAGAATATGAGCGGGAGCATCAGCGCGTCTGGCCCGAGCTGCTCCGCAAACTCAAAGAGGTCGGCATCTCGGACTACTCTATCTTCAGACGAGGCCAGGACCTGTTCCTCTACATGCACGTCGACGATTTCGAGCGCGCTTGGATGGAGTTGGATCGCGCGCCCATCAATCAGCGCTGGCAAGAGTTCATGAGCCGTTTGTTTGAACCCGTCCCCGACCTGGAATCCGGCGAGCGATTTGCCATGATGAAGGAAGTTTTCCATCTGGAATAGCAGCGGCGTCGTTTCTCTATCTGAAACGCAGGGTTCGAGTCACAGCGAATCGATTATTCCAGTCGATTTTATTCCTTGATCCAGGGATGTTGAAAACACGTACTTTGTCCCGCGCAGACAGGCGGTGGGTTCGTTTTCACACGTCCAGTCTCCTTGTGAGTAGCCCGGACGTCGCCTAACATAGGGCGAATGCGTTTTCGTGCCGCTCCCATCGCTTTGCTTTCAGCGTGCGTGCTCTTTTGCGCAACACCTTCCGACATCGCTCAGCTAAAGAGTGCCTTTGACCACCCGCCGGACGACGCCCGAATCATGATGCGTTGGTGGTGGTTCGGCCCCGCCGTCACCAAGCCGGAGCTCGAGCGGGAAATGCGCCTCATGAAGGAGGGCGGCATCGGAGGATTCGAAGTACAGGCTGTATATCCCCTGGCTCTCGACGATCCCGGGCGCGGGTTTCGAAACACGCCGTATCTTTCGGATGAGTTTTTGGACGCGCTGAAATTCACCGGCGAAAAAGCGCGCGCACTAGGCCTACGAATGGATCTCACGCTCGGTAGCGGCTGGCCGTTCGGCGGTCCGCATATTCCTGTGACGCAAGCTGCCGGCAAGTTGCGGGTGGAACGTGTCTCGGTCCCGGCGGACACAGTTTCGATTCCGATTCCATACATTGCCGAGGGAGAAAAGTTCATCGCGGCATTTCTGGCGAAGGGCAACCGCCGCCTCACTGCTATCGAAGACGGACTTCTCCGCATACCTCACGATGTGGACGGAAACCAAATAGTGCTCTTCTTCATCGCCAGCCGCACCGCTCAACAGGTAAAACGTCCAGCCGTGGGTGCCGAGGGTTTCGTGCTCGATCACTACGATCGCGCCGCCATCGAAAACCATCTGAAGTATGCCGGCGAGCGCATGTTGAACGCTCTCGGGAAAAATCCGCCCTACGCCGTGTTCAGCGACAGCCTGGAAGTTTACGGGTCGGACTGGACCGGCGATCTCCTTGCCGAATTTCGCACGCGCCGCGGCTACGATCTAACGCCCTATTTGCCCGCGCTGGTGGGCGACATCGGCGATAAGACCGCGGCCGTCCGGCACGATTGGGGCCAGACCCTCACCGAACTTGCCAATGAGCGATACCTCACGCCGCTCCGCGAATTCGCGCAACAACATGGCACGCGCTTCCGTTCGCAGACCTACGGAATTCCGCCGGTTGCACTTTCGAGCAACGCGTTGGTGGATTTGCCCGAGGGCGAGGGAACCCAATGGCGCAAGTTTTCAGCAACACGCTGGGCAGCCTCCGCCAGCCATCTGTACGGACGCCCGGTTACATCATCGGAGACCTGGACCTGGCTGCATTCGCCGGTGTTCCGGGCGACACCGCTGGACATGAAGGCGGAAGCGGACCTGCATTTTCTGCAGGGAATAAATCAACTGATTGGTCATGGGTGGCCGTACTCGCCCCCGGAAGCAGGCGAACCCGGCTGGCGATTCTACGCCGCCGCGGTCTTCAATCAGCACAATCCGTGGTGGCTGGTAATGCCCGACATCACGCGCTATCTGCAGCGCATCAGTTATCTGCTGCGCCAAGGTCAGCCGGCCAACGACGTTGCTCTCTACCTGCCCACGGACGATTCCTGGTCCCAGTTCACCGCCGGACACGATTCCATCAACCAGTCCATGGATGCGCTGCTCGGCCCGAATGTGATTCCGCAAATCCTGGACGCCGGCTACAACTTCGATTTTATTGATGACGCGGCCATCGCCGGCGCCGGCATTCCATATCGCATCTTGATTCTGCCCGGAGTCGAACGCCTGCCGCAAGCGACTTACCAAAAACTCGAAGCATACGCGCGCAAAGGTGGAATCGTGGTGGCTACTCGCCGCTTGCCGGAAGCGCAAGGTGCGCCTGGTCAACTGATCGCGGATGAGAAACAGCTAGGTGCGACCCTCAACAAGCTGCTGCCCGCCGATGTCGCCATGGCGCTCGAGATCGGGTTTGTGCATCGAAAACTGGATTTCGCCGACGTCTATTTTCTAGTCAATACCAGCAACCATCCGGTCCGCTCGCAAGCTACTTTTCGAATCGCTGGGCTAGCTCCTGCCTGGTGGAATCCTTTCAACGGCGAAGTGACAAAAGCAAATGGCACGACGCAGGTTGAATTGGATCTTGCGCCGTATGAATCGCGCGTCCTCGTGTTTTCGAATGATCGCATCGAGAGCCGCCCGCCGGCACCAGGACCTGCTACAGCGCCAATCGATCTAAGTTCCGGCTGGCGCGTGAAATTCGCAAGGGCAGCGGAAGCGGCGCCCATGCAAAATCTCCGCTCCTGGACGGCCGATCAACAAACGAAATATTTTTCGGGACAGGCCACCTATGAGCGATCCTTCACCATCCCTCAATCAATGGCAGGCCCACTGCGTATTACGTTCGGCGAAGGGACGCCCGTGGACCCTGGCTCCGAACGCAGAGCAAACGGAATGCGCGCGTGGCTTGAAAGTCCTGTGCGCGAAGCTGCCGCGGTGTACGTCAACGATCGGCTCGCGGGCACGGTGTGGCGTCCACCGTATGAAGTGAATGTCACGGGCCTCGTTCATCCGGGCGAGAACAAGCTCCGGATTGTAGTGGCAAATCTGGCCATCAATGCCATGACGCGCGGACCGTTGCCCGATTACAAACTTCTGAATAGCCGCTACGGCGAGCGCTTCCAAGCCCAGGATCTGGCAAACCTTCAGCCGTTGCCTTCCGGCCTCCTCGGCCCCATTCGCCTGGAAGGAGGTCCGTCGCAATGAGAATCACGCGTCGAAACGCGATCGGCCTTATGGCCGGCACAGCGGCGCTGGAACGTAGAGCCGCCGCGCAACAATCGAGCGCAGCAACCGGCAGCGAATCCGTGAGATTCTCGATATGTGCGGCGATCGGGCGCCGGCCTAATTTATGAACTCAGTTCCCGGCACGCGGCGCGGACTCGTGCGTACGCCACGTTAGGTTAGCGCTTATGGGGGGGCCGCCCTACTTTATGAATTTCGCAATCTGTTCCCCCGTCGCGAACCAAACGCCCGGCTTCGATTTCATGTAAGCGATGAACCGGTCCAGATGATGCATCGGGGCGCGATGTCCCGTAACGTGGGGATGCAGCGTCAGTACGAACATGGTGTGTTGTTCATAAGCGCCGTCGAATTCTTCCTTGTACAACTGGTAGAGCAATTCGGGCGACGGCAT
>CATPCJ010000295.1 GCA_955652915.1 uncultured Bryobacteraceae bacterium | reverse complement strand
CGTCCGTGAGTCTACGATGAAGCCAGTCGGAAAGCCGGATGCCGGAGATAGGCACGTCCGGTTTGATGAGCGGGGACGGGAAACGTGGCGGCGCTCAGCGTCCAGCACTCGCGCCCGTCCTCGACTCTACCGAGGCTCTTTACAACTAAACTATCGTGGTATGAAATTAACCAAATTCCGTTTTTAGAATATAAGCCACTGAGTGCTCCAGTAACCCCATAAGCGGCGCCCTTTGCTGGAAAGTAAATAACACTCATATAACACCAGAAACTATCTACCACAAATAATTCACTAACACTCGCCTGCAATAGCCAGCACCTCTACAACAAACCGGAGTAACTCGATTGCTCGATTATGCGCAATGGAAAGTGTGCAGCATGCTCCGATCCTATTCTCACTAACATAGCGCCGGGCCATTAAACTGCTTATGCCTAACTGGTCTTCACATTGAACGTCAAAACGACTGAACTTGAAAGGATGACGTAAATGAACATACAAAATAGCTTCCGCTACCTGGCAACGCTGGTGTTGTTGCTGGCTTCGGTTACCGGGCTCTTTGCCCAGATTAGCGGCGATATTGAAATAAAAGCAGTGGACCCCTCGGGCGCGTCCATTAGCGATGCTAAGGTTACCGTGCGAAATCTCGAGACCGGAACAACCCGTGCGGCTACTACCGCCGGAGACGGCTCGGTCCGTGTCGCGCTGCTCAACGTTGGAAAATACGAAGTCAAGGTAGAGGCTCCCGGCTTCGCGCCGTTTACGACACCAGTGGATGTAAACTCCGGACGTGTGTCGGACCTTAGGGCCCAACTTGAACTCCAGACCACCCGTCAAGAGGTTGTCGTTTCCGAACAGGCGGAGCTTCTAAATACCAGCAATGCCCAGTTACAACAAGTGGCTACTACCCGCGACATCACCGAGTTACCGGTGAACACAAATACGGCGGGCATTCTGACATTTGCGGCCACGGCTCCCGGCGTGGTGCCGATGCCGCCTAACAACAACAATGGTTTTCTGGGATATGGGAATTTCAGTTCGAATGGCGGGCGCACTCGGGGCGGCAACATCACCGTCGATAATGCAACGGCCACGGACGTGAGCACCACGGGCTCCGTCGGATTAGGCACCTTTCCTATCGATGCGGTACAGGAAGTCAGCTTTATCACTAACAACTTCAATGCGGAGTTCGGACGGAACTCCAGCGCTCAGTTTCAGATTGTGACCAAGAGCGGCGGCAATGGCTTTCATGGACGGCTATTTGAATTCTTCCGCAATGACAAGCTGAACGCGCGGAGCTTCTTCGATCAAACAGGCAGTGCCGACATCACCCGCAATAACGATTGGGGCGCCGTTGCCGGTGGCCGCATTATCAAGGACAGACTCTTCTGGTTTGGCACTTACGAAGAGATCAAGATCCGTGGCGCGGGCGCGGCCGTAATTGCATCGGTGCCAACACCGGCCGATGTCGCGGGCATCACGAATGCAACCTCCAGGGCGCTGTTTGCCGCCCTGGGCGGTGTGTCGGCGCCGAGCGGCACGGTTTCAAATTCCGCCGTGAATACTACTGATTCACGAGCGTTTTCAGGCCGTCTGGATTTCAACCTGACGCAGAGAGACAATATGTTTGTCCGAGGCGGGGTAGCTGATGCGACTGCTTTCGCAGCCAACAATGCTTTCATCACCTCCAACCTGGTCGGCAATGGCGCGGAGGTAGTCAACCGTGACGCCAACATTACGCTATCTGAAACGCATAGCTTCTCTCCGCGGCTGATCAATAATTTCCTGGCGTCCTACGGGCGCACTTCTCCCGACTTCACTCCCACCAGCAAGAACATTGGGCCGTTTGTCGCGTTTGCCGACGGTAACACCGATGGTTTGGGTCCATGGAGTGGCATTCCCCAAGGCCGAACCCAAAACACGTTCCAGTATCTCGACACGGTGACATACAATGTTGGGCGCCACACTCTGAAGGCCGGCTATGAGCTGAATCGGATTCAATCCAACGGTGCGTTCGACGCCAACGTTCGAGGAACATACACTTTCAACAGCTTCCAGGATTTCCAGATCGGAAATCCATTGCAGTATCAGCAGCGTTTCGGAAATTCGGTTCGCGGCTATCGTGTCTGGAATAACTTCGGCTTCATCCAGGATGACTGGCGCGCGGCTCGCAATCTCACCCTCAACCTGGGCATGCGGCTGGAGGTGTCCAACGGGGCGACGGAAGTCAACGGCCTGCTGTCCAACTTGAACCTCGGCAGCACCGCGGCACTGGGTGGCGCGGGAACAGGTCCCCTGGGCGCCATCGAAGTTGTGCCGGTGTCTAACAAACAACAACACAATTGGGGTCCAAGATTCGGATTTGCATGGAACCCGAACGGCGGAAAAACTGTGATTCGGGGCGGTTATGGAATCGCCTATGATTTCAGCTTCCTGAATCCAGTCACGAATCTCCGTTTCGCTCCGCCCTTCATGTATCAGTTCGCCACCACCGATTTCACCGGCGCAAATTCGTTCGCGAACATGGTGGCCGGGACCTCGCCTTTCATACAAACTGGCCGGGCGACGGTCGGCACGTTTGGAGCTACACTACGCAGCTTCGGTAATTTTGGGCCCGTCGACCAGGGGCTGCGCAATCCTCAGGTTCAACAGTTCAATCTGACTCTTGAGCGGAACATTTGGAACGGTCTGCTTGTCCGGGCCGGCTATGTGGGAACCAAGGGCAACTACTTGCAGCGCTCGAACCCCATCAACACTCTTCGTCCAGGCGTTTTCACCCCGCCAAACACTCTCGCGGAAGAAGCGGCTCTGGCGGCGAACGGAACCATCCGAGCGGTCAACGCCGGTTTGAGCGCTCCTCCCACCGGCACTACGAATCGCATCGACCCGCGCTTCCAGGCAGTAACCCTGCTGGACTCGGGCGCCAATTCCAATTACCACTCATTCCAATTCCAAGCGGTTCGCCGCTTCTCGAAAGGCCTGAGTTTCTCCGCCGCCTACACCTGGTCGAAGTCCATCGATAATTCGTCGGATGCCCTCGGCGTGCTTTTGAATGAAGGCGCGGTCGCGCAAAATCCCTTCAACAATCGGGATAACCGCGCGGTATCCGCTTTCGACGTACCGCACCGCTTTGTACTTTCGCACGTTTACGAGATTCCAGGATTCAAGAACTCGAATCCTTTCTTGAAACAGGCTCTCAGCGGTTGGGAATTCAGCGGCATCTATGTAGCGCAATCGGGTACGCCGGTGAACCTGTCGGCTGGCTCAAAACGTGGAGTCGCGGACGCTCTTCTGCTGGGCACCGCGGCGGGCGCTCAGCGGCCAGACCTGATTGGCCCGCTCAATCTTACGTTCTCGCCGAACCCGGGCGGCGGGATTCCTCCCAACAAGTTGGCAAACTCCGGATTGGCGCAGCCGCTGGTGGGCCATTTCGGAACCTTGGGCCGGAACGTACGTCGCATCAATGGCCTGGATAATTTCGACTGGACGTTGGGAAAGAAGTTCCCGATTCGCGAGCGTGTGCATCTCGAGTTGCAGGCGCAAGCGTTCAACGTGTTCAATCACACGTCGTTCGCGTTGGTCAGCGCGAGTACGCGAAGCCTCTCGGCGCCCCAGGTCTTCGGCTACTACGACGGCACTCAGAGCGAGTCCCGAAATATCCAGATCAATCTCCGGCTGATCTGGTAATTGTAAGTTCACTGGTTTGCAGGGGTTTCGGTCATGCGGGACCACTGAAACCCCAACTAGCTATGAAACAGAACAGGGAGACATTTCTAAACAACGTAATCGACAGAATTCGATTGACTTCGATTCTACGGTCCCGTATACTTGGGCAGCTCCGATAGCCGGACAAAGGATGATATGGACTTCCTGCGAGCGTTTTTCCGAAACATTACTTCAAAGGGTGTAAATAGACTGGGTGTGCTGGCGTTACTTTCGTTCGGGCTTGTCTTTTTCACCTTCTCACCAGACATGCAAGCGGGTGGGGGCCCTGCGTGTCCGACGATCTGCAACACCGTTTACACGATAAATTTGGTTCAATGCAACCGCGCGATTCACAGTTGCAATGATGGCTGCTCTACGGACTACAGGGTATGTAGTTCCGGGTGTGCTCCTAATGACACTGCTTGCCAGGATTCCTGTTCCCTGGACCAGGCCAATTGTACCGATGGATGCAATACCGATTTCTCTCTCTGCATCGGGGTCGCCGCGACAACGTACTTTTGCTGTCTCGACGGGTGTACTCAGGGGTTTGTCTGCTAGATCCAGAACTTTGCCGTATCTGAAGAACTAGGGACCGGTTTTTCCATGGCAAAGAAAATCGAAACACTCGCAAACGTCGCCATCATACTAGTTGCGTGCGTGTTGTGTTTCGTGGTGATCCACAGATACTATTTTTCAGCGCCGAACCAGGTTAAGTCCGTTGAGCTGGGCTCCAAGCTTGTCGCGCCGGGCGTCGACTGGGCAGCGGCTGAACGTACGCTGGTCGTGGCGATCTCGACAACGTGCCATTATTGCAGCGAAAGCGCAGGTTTTTACCAGCGGCTGGCGGCGCAGAGTAAGCAAGCGAAGAACGTCCATTTGATGGCTGTTCTTCCGCAAGGCACCGCCGAAGCGCGCGAGCATTTGACGAAGGAGGGCGTGGAGATCGCGGACGTGAGGCAGATGCCGCTAGCGCAGATCCACGTCTTGGGCACGCCGACGCTGATTCTGGTGGACCGCGCCGGTACGGTGAAATCGGTGTGGGTAGGCAAGTTGCCGCACAACACGGAGGACGAGGTGGTAAAGGCCGTGTTTCCTGACGGCGGCTGATGGTGTAGCACGCCCTCGGTCATGCCGCGAAGTCTTTATCAGCCTGGCCGCTCTACTTCTGTCGCGACCTCTAATACGCTAGATTAGTTCCAGTGCAGACATACGATCTGCTCGTCATAGGCTCCGGGCCCGCGGGTCAGCGCGCGGCTATCCAAGGCGCTAAGTCGGGTAAGCGAGTTGGTTTAATCGAGAGACGCGAGGTGGTGGGAGGCGTCTGCATCAACACCGGCACGATTCCCAGCAAGACCATCCGCGAAGCTGTGCTGCATCTTTCCGGCTACTACTACCAGAACGTTTACGGCGTCAATTATCGAGTCAAGGAAAAGATCACGATGGCGGACCTGGCGTTCCGCGTGCAGCACGTGATCAAGACCGAAGTCGATGTGATCCAGGCGCAGTTGTCGCGCAACAACATCGAGATGGTCAACGGGATTGCGGAATTCGTGGATCCCCACACGGTCGGCGTCGAGGGAGTGCGGGGCCGGCAGACCTATTGCGCGGAGGCGATCATCATCGCCACCGGAACCAAGCCGGCCTGCTGCACCAAGGTGCCGCTGAATGGCCGGAACATCATCGATAGCGACCAGATCCTGAAGATGCCGGAAATTCCGAAAACCATGATCGTGGTTGGCGGCGGTGTCATCGGCGTGGAATACGCGTGCATGTTCGCAACGCTCGGCGTGCG
>CATPCJ010000294.1 GCA_955652915.1 uncultured Bryobacteraceae bacterium | reverse complement strand
CCACCTCGGTGCCGCCCATGATTCCCTACCGCTACAACAGCATTTATCAAATCGTCCAGACAGGCGATGCGGTCGTGGTGGAGGCGGAAATGATCCACGAAGCGAGAATCATCCGGCTCGATCGCCGCTCGCATCTGCCATCGAATATCAGGCAGTGGCTGGGCGATTCCGTGGGGCACTGGGAAGGCGCGACGCTTGTGGTGGAGACCACCAACTTCAACGATGCCGGCGGCTTCTATGGGGACGCCGGGGGAATGTATGGCTGGGACCGCAACATGCGCGTTGTGGAACGCTTCAGTTTACTGGACGCCAATACCATTCTCTACCGCTTTGAGGTGGAGGATCCTACCGCCTACACGCAGCCCTGGAAGGGCGAACTCACCATGAACCGGGTGTTAAAGCCGCCCTTTGAGTACGCCTGCCACGAGGGTAACCAGGATTTACCCAATATCCTGAAAATCTCAGGGTCGCAGCCCCAGTAGTCGTCATAATTCCTTCTCTTGGGTTTAATACTGTCGGTTTAACAGTGTTAAGCGCATTCGCCTTGCTCGCGCACGAGCGTCTCTACCGCTAAGTCGCGCAAGGGCAGGAAGTAAGCTGGGCGGGCTCCGCACCAAACAATTGGCTACGGAAGTACTCCTCTAATGGCGCAGAAGCAAGCAATGGCTTCCCGCGACAGCTCTACCGATTCAACTACCAGGGCTACAATGTAGGCGGTCCGATGGATCATGCCGATCATCCTGTCGCGGCAGACGCGACCTGTGCACGACTGATGGGCTTTGATGTGATAGATAGAAACGGTCTGGCGAGTGGATTCGAACTGCCTTTCCAACCTCTTCTATGTCTTGGACTTGTGCGTTTACTTGTGGAAATCGATTGCGGCGTTTGGAAACCATCTACAGTGCGTGCATGCTGGATAGCGATCTGTTGGCTGATAATTCGCTTGATATCGTTTGTTCGCGTGTAGGCTCGTATACAATAATCTCCCCACATTCGGTCAGGGCATTGCATCCTGGGTGTTGCGCGTATTTATTTTCTTGACGAAATTCACGTTGGTGATATACTCCATTAATCGGTTGTTAACATACACGACTGTCGAAAGCGTGGACGCGATTAAACCCGCCACGCGCGCGAGAGTCGCAGGGTGAGATCGGTTTATCCGCAGCGCCCGCGGATTGGGGAGCCCGCCAAGGGTGGCGCTGAGGATCGAAAGTCTTTCCATGCTCTCGTTGGCTGTCTCCGGCGATACTCCGCCGGATTCGCAGCAGCGCCGCGTGGCCGGCGGAAACACATTCACGACGCTCTGAATCGCGATATTGGCTTGCCGTGTTTTGGGTTTCTTATAGTTGCAAGAACGAGGCGATTTGGGCTTCGTACCAATTCCGAATTCTGTCGAGTGTGGCTGAAATGGCTTTTCAAACTGACAACTTGGTGATGCTGGGCTTGGGCGTGCAGAACAACCAGCCTCCGAATTCGATTCAGCCAGCGCTGGCGACCGGCATTCATCTGCGCTTCCAATCTAAGCGGGCATTAGGCTTTCCATGGTACGGATATTACCTGCTCCGGCGCGAAAGCCTGCGGACGAATCCCCTATGCCTTGCGAACTCGCTCATTTTTTCGCCACCGAATCTTACGGTTGGAAGCGCCGCAAGCCCCGAGCCGGCTCCCTCCACGGAATGGAGTACGCCGGTGGGCATTTTCACCAGCAAGAAGAACCTGGTCTTTACCGACGATTTCGCGCCTACAGGGCAGAAAGAGCTGGATTTAAGTAGTGGTCTGGGGATAGACTTACTGCAAGGGAAGCCTGCAAAAAGAATTACGATGCAGATCGGTTTGCGGGCACCAGCCGGTACCTCCCGCTACGCAATCGACTTCAAGGCCGATCCAGGCAAGCCGCAAGTGCTGTCGAATCCTTACACTACACAAGGCGTTACTTTTTTGGGCCTTGACGCGGGCGGTGCAAAAGTGCCCCAGCTCGTCATTCTCCCCGATGGCATCGTGCCGTCGGGTTTGAATGCCGCGGGACCTTCGCTTACTGAACAACCTTCGTCTGCCGGACAATCTTCGCTTGCCGCACAACCGTCGCCCGCTGGACAACCTGGACAATTGCTGATGACGCTGCCGGCCGATGCAGCCGGAGCGCAGGTGAACCTCAACTGGGTATCGGCTGAGATCAAGCTGGAGTTCCTCCAAGATGGAACTTGGTTTCTACACCCCACCCCAGCAGGCATTGCCAGTGCAGTTGAGTTTGGCTTTGGCAGCAGCGGCTCACAGGTCCGGCTTACTTCCAGTGCGATGGAGCGTACCGTGGTGCCCCACGTGTATGTGGACCTGAAGACGCCACTCCCACCCATTCGCGTGCGAGCGCTCTCCGGGGTCGCCGTAGTCGCCGAGAAAACAATCGGAGGCGACAAGGGGTCCATCGCGAATCTGGTCTTTGAGTCCGATCAGATTACAGCTATTGAGATTGACGAAGGCGACGCCGCCCTGATCGATCTTTGTGTCGAACTGGTTGGCGATGGCATCACCAACGGTTGGGAACCGCTCGCCGGACCGATTGGCTTGCCTGTTAAAGAAAGTCAGTATCCGCTGACGAACCTCGATCCAACCGCTCTGATCCAAAGCCGTGTCAAGTACGGCGACCCCGTGGAAGCGACCAACCGGCTGAAAGACCTGGCGGCCCTTCTGGGTCCTTTAGTACAGGGTGGGCCGTCGGGACCAGCCATGACGACCGTCTCCCTCAAGCTGACCGCTGTGGACGACGTCTCTCCGGTTACTCGCCGCTCCCCGCTGGATTTGTTGCTCATGGCATCGCTGCATCCCGCGGTCGCCCAGGTTCTCGGGCTTTACTACGTCGACCAAACGGCTCGCGACGCTATTGCCTATGACTACATGGTGGTCGCCGATCACACGGGCGTTGGGGCGAAAGATCCCGCAGTCATATTGTCGCTGGTGACGCAGCGTAAATTCAGTGAGATCGAGGCCTACGCCATTTTCAACAAACGCGTGGCCCCCGCGCCGCCCCTCGACCCGCCCACCGGCGCGAAGGTCTTTGCCCTGCCCGGTACAGGGCCGCTGCCTGATGGAAGCAGTACCGAAAGCGCAGCTCTGACATGGGACCTGCCGCGAACCGCTGCCGACAATATGCTGCCCGAACAGCCGTTTCTATTTCACGTCTGGCGCGCGCCCCGGGGCAACTCGAACCAGCCTTCGACAAACCCGGGAGCGTACCAGGCGGTGACGTACCAAGTCTCGCCCAGGAAAGATCATCCCGTGCTTGTGTCCCCGTTCCTGTTGCCTGGCGGAACGCTTCCCAAGCGGCCCGCCAACTGGCCGCCGCCATCAATCCCGCTCAACTTTGTCGACCGCCCTGGTACCGACGGCTGGTACAGCTACCAAGTGAACGCGGTCAATTTATTCGGGCAGCACAGCAAGAACAGCGGCGATGTTCCCTGGTACCAGTGGGTCCCAGAGCCCGATCCCAGCCCTTGGTATTACCGGAAAGGCGCCGGAGCGCAACAGTTGGACAGCCAGGCGGTCGACCTGAGGAACAAAATACCGCCACCGCCTCCAACGGCCGTTGAAGCGTCTTTACTGGATCTACAGGATCCGTTTGTCGTTCAGGACGGCAGATATCTGGCTTGGCGAGCTGCCGTGCCCGGTTTAGCAGGGCTGCGCGCTCGCTGGACCTGGACGGTGAGGCACATGCGCCAGGCGCCCGGCACACAAGAGTTCCGGCTGTACTGGAATCCGGACACGAATCCGCCCGTTAATGCGGACGATGCAGTGTGGTGGCAGCAACGAATGCTGGTGGTGGACTACAACCCATCTTCTCCCAATGACATCTTGACCGCGGTGGATTCCGCCGGCAAGAAACTGGAAGGCCTGATCGCGAACGTCTCCGCGGCGGCGGTCTCATTGACAGGAAACCCCGATTTGTCAACGCTGCAAACCCAAACGCCGCCTCCCAGCGAGTTGGTGGTGGGTGGGGAGTGCCTGGTCTTTGACAATGATCCTTCCACCCTGTGCCGCATTGTCTCGGTCAATAAGTCCACAGGTCAACTAACCATTGATATCCTGCGGACTCCAGCGAACGGGTTGAAGTGCCGAATTGTCTACCCGATCCTGAAGGAGGATCTTATTCCAGCCAGCGACCCATCCGGAAATCCCCTGGAACATCTCGACGCCTCCGTTTCGGGTACCGTGGTGACTTTGCCACCCAGTGTGGATCTGAGTAATCTGCGCGCCGCCGGAGAGGTCCTTATCTTCGAGAGCGATACGCGCACGCGTTACCGGATTGAGGGTGTGAACCCAATCACGAAGGCAGTTCGTCTCCCGTCGACATCCAATCCTCCGTCCGTGCCAAATCTGAAGTGCCGCGTCGCATACCCGATTCGGACCTACGAGGTGTTCCTTCCCGGGCCCGCGGACACCCCGAAGCAGCCCGTGCCGCTGACCGCCAGTCTCACAAAGCCGGTGGTCTATGCCAATGTGGCCCTTACTGCCGCCGATGGCGCGCTGGATACTTCGGACAACATCAAGTGGAACGGAACCAAGTGGGGTAACCGGGAGGGAAATGAGGGCAAGACCAGCAATGCCGTGAGGGTGGTCCGGGTGTTGCGTGAGACTCCAGCTCCCCCGGAAATCGCTGGAGTCGACGAACGCGTCTACGCCACTCGCGCCGATTATGCCGGCAATTCCTTCTGCACCGTGCGGTGGAGACGAGTGACGGACACAAAGACACATCTTTTCCGCGCACTGGATGACGCCGTGTTCCAACAGGACTGGCGCATTCGTTCCACTCGCTTCTTCCTCTTCCTTCCGGCGAACAAGAAGCTCCACGCATCGTACTTCCCGGCTGAGTGGACAGACCCGCAGAGGGCGCAAGTGGCTCAACGGCTGAATTCGATTATCGACCCGGCCGGCTACGCGACACTCTCCGCGGACGACCTAAAGGTACTCAAGAAACTTCCAGGCAACCTTGGGCTGGAGGGTCAGGCACTGTTTGACAACGATTTCCTGCTGCGCAATGTGCGGAGGGCACTGACCGTTACCGTTATCGATGACAAGTACTTTCCGGCCGCCCTCCCAGATGCCACGTTAAGGGGACCGGTAGTGTTGGCTCTCAACAACATCGCTTCCTTTGACGACTATGACAAATTGACGGATCGCGCGCTGCGCGTGCTGGCGGGGCTGCCCGGCAATGAAGAGGTGTTCCAGCAGATCACGATTCGACCGCTCGACCCCAGTCTGAACGTGAAAGGTCCGGAAGATCCCGACGCGTATATACCCGACCCCGCGCTTTGCGCCCACATAGACACATTGCCCGGCAAGGGCCGAAATCGGTACTTCTACCGGGGCGTGTTCATAGACGGCGCGAACAACCGGAGCCAGTTGAGCCTGGCTGGCCCGCCGCTGTACTTGCCAACGGTCGTGCCGCCCAGAGCTCCGGTTATCACGGAGATTCTGGGGGGCGATCGCCAGATCACGATCCAGTGGGCAGCCAACCGCGAGCCAGACTTGGCGGAGTACCGAGTCTACCGGGCGGAAGGCGGCGATGCTGCGACGGAACTGCGCCAGATGACACTTCTGCTGACAAGAAAACTCGATCAATGGCCAAGTCTCCCAAAGGCCGGAGTCTCATGGGCCGATATGAGCGTGCAAGCGGGCGTGAAGTACCTTTATAGAGTTGCCGCGGTCGACCTGTCCGGCAATCTTGCGGCGTCAAAGACAGTCTCCGCGCAAGCCTACGATCTGTTACCTCCCGAGTCACCAACATGGATCTCCGCAATTCGTGACTCGTCTGGAACCATAGACCTCCAATGGCTCGCGCGCCCTCCATGCCGAACACTCGTAGAGCGTCACTTGGCCGACGGCCCTTGGTACGCGGTGTCAGGGTGGCTAGATCCTGGGATCGATTCGTTTCGGGACAGCACGGCGGACAGCACAACACTCTATGGCTACCGATTGCGGGTGCAGAACCAAGTCGGGACACTGAATATCCACTTCAACGAGATTACCGTACCTCAATGAAAAGAAACTTTGCTTGGCCCGTTTTTCATCGTCCCGCAGGCGACTACGATAACGTCGCAGACGCAGCAAAGAAGGGGCGCGATTTCAAACAGCCTCTCCTCGCGAATGGCGCCGATTTCAGCAGCGGATTGGAGCTCTGGATCAAGGATGAAAAGGATTCCCTCCAACAGGAGGAACTGGGGACTCTTTTCGTCTGTTGGGACGGAATGCTAAGCCTTTACCCCGCGAAGAACGCCGATCCCGCGTGCCTGGCACTGGAGCCGACCAATTTGAGCTTTCTCAAGATTGTTGAAGCTAAGCCGATTATCCTTTACGGCAACGTCGATTTAACGAAGGTGCGATCAATAATGATCGCAATGATCCTCGCTCTTTATAACGGGAATAAGGACCACCCAATTCTGACCTCGGTCATCTTCCGAGTGACCCAGCTCGAGTTGGACGCGCAGAAAGGGAGTGAAGCCGAACAGAAGCAGGCGACGGGAAATCCAAGCAAGGGCACGCCGCTCAAGAAAAAGAAAAAGAAGAAGCCTTTAGCTAAGCAGAATTTAAAGGAGCGTCTAACGGGAGCCGCCGACGATTCTGAGCGAATGACGATCCTGAGTCAGCTAATCGATGATTGGATCCTGAATTCCGGCGTAGATCGCAATTTGCGGCTGCCGGTCAAGGCCGGCGATCGCATCGGTGCACCGGGAAGCGCCTTTGGGGGCACCACAGGTCCCGCAGGATATCCCCTTCATCTCGTCCTGCAGTTCTTCGATACGTCTTGGAAGAATGTCAAAAACGCCAAGAAAAAGGGCTATCACCACGAGGTCGAGCAGTACCAGCAGGTCCGCAATCCGATGCATGACCTTTGGATTTGGCTCGACTCCTCTGCTGTTACCAAGCTCGCTCCACCAAACTTTGGAGACGCCCATCCTCATCCAATTGTTGCGTTGACGGGCTTGAGCGCCGCTGCACCCAAGCCAACTTCACGGCTTGAGGTCGACACGGATGGACTCCGTCCGTTCCCCCTAATCGACTTGGCTACGGAGTGGCATGACCACGACAGCTCCACGATCCAGTGGCGTCTCAAGGACAATGTCGCGATCGAAGCGCAGCTCAAGGGAACCTCGGGAACCCTCCCGAACCTAGATCCAAGCACGACCCTTCCAGGCTCGACTACAACAACCTTTGACAAGCTGGCCAGCGACATCTGGACTCAGCATGGAAATGACATAGCCGACATGGCGAAATTCTTCCAGGTGCCGTGTGAACTGATCATGGCGATCATGGGCGTCGAGGACACCGGCCTCACGGGCACCAGAGTCCGCTTTGAAGGTTTTCGGCTTCCAAGTGGCGATACAAGCCGCGAGGCCAAGCTGTATGAGACCCTCTTTGTCTATCCCACTGGCGGCAGTAAAACGGCTCCTCTCACGAGCGGCGTGATCGACGGGAAGGCTGTCATCGGTAAAGTGGGCAGCGACGAGTTCACATGGAACGATCTGATGACTCTACTGATGAAACCGGCGTTTCAAGGAAAGGTATCGCCGGGACTTATGCAAACGCTTATCAGCACAGCGTCTGGGATCCTTGACTCCGTTGAGGATTGGTATGCTGACATTCTTCACGACAAAGGAGTGGTGGAGAAAGCCACCGTCTGGAAAACACTCGGCGTGGATCCCCGGCCTGCGTCGGATTCTGAGCTCCTGACTTGGCTGTTGAAACCGCGGTCCTCTCTCTTGGCTGGTGTTGCCTATATGCGCATGAACTACAACCTTCAAGGGACAGCGTGGAATCCTCCGCTGGTCGCGGCAGCCTACAACGCGAGCACGATCCAGAACCCTTCGTCTTCGGATAAGACATGGGGACTCCTCTTGTTTGATGACCAGTACATGCAGAAGTTCGCACCATTGTTTAATGCCTCGGTGAGCTATTTAACCGGGACCGTTGGCGTCAATCCTCACGTACGGATGCAGAGGTAAGCCTGATGGCCTCGCGCGATGAATCCTATGTTTCTCTAAGATCGGTGTTTCCAGAAGGGATATGGCCGGAGGCCCTCCTCGATAGTGACGGCGGATCGGTCCTTGACGAACTCGCCTTCCTCGACGGAGCCATCCACGGAGGTCCCAGCAGCCTGGCTGCCTTCTGCTCGCTGGGGCTGGTCGACGAACTTGTGATTCCCCTTCCACTCCTGGACGGCTCCGGCTTTGTTCTCGGCGCGGGCACAATCGACGTGGAGGCTCTCATCACCGGCAACGCGTGGAGTGTACATGTCAACGCCGAGATCCTCAAGCTCAGGTTCAGCCGCGCTCTCTTAAAGCCTGCTGTGCAACAGGGAGCCGAATGGGTCGTCGACCCAGACGAGGACAGCTTTGTGGAGATCGAGCTACCGGTCTCTCTGAAATTCACGAGCGACGTTGCATTCGAGATCCAGTGGGTGGGGGATGGAAGCCTGCCGATCGGTTTGCCGAAGTGTTTCGTCGGGGATTCCGGTATCGCAATCGAAGCGAATGATATCGAGATCCACCTCGACGGAAGTCGCGATCTACCCTCTGGTTTCGGCACCCTCAATCTGCCGACCGGATGGACCGGTCTCCTTATCGGAAAGGCAAGCATCGATTTGCCGCCAGCGCTTGGAAAAGCAGTTCCGAGTGACCTTGTGTTCGAGCACAGCGCAATCAGCAGTGGTGGGTTCTCGGGGAAGATCTCCGCCGACTGGCCGGACCTCGCAGGTTCGGTCTTCGGGCTCGATTTTGCGTTGAAGCACTTGGAGATAAGCTTCGTTCAGAACTGCCTGACCGCATTCGCCGTCGCCGGAACCCTGCAGGTACCCTTCTTTGAAAGACCGGTCGAGGTGCAGATCGGCTTCGGCCTGGACGGCAACGTCACCATCAAGCTCACGGGTACCGACTCCGACGGACTTTTCACGCTCACCAAAGACGGCGTCCTCGAAATTAAACTCGACAGCCTCGGCTTCGAACTGCACAACGGGGTCTTCCTCGCCAAACTCAGCGGCAAGCTCACTCCTCTCTTCGGCGATCTCCACTGGCCCGCATTCGACGTCCGCGAACTCTCCATCGACTCTAAGGGAAACGTCCACCTCGACGGTGGCTGGCTCGACCTTCCCAAAAACTACAGCCTCAGCCTCTACGGCTTCAACCTGGAAATCACCCAGCTCGGCTTCGGCAAGAACGATGACGGCAGCAAATGGATCGGCTTCTCCGGCGCACTGGAGCTGATCGGGGGCGTGCAAGCCGGCGCATCCGTCGAGGGTCTCCGCATTACGTTTGATGGTCCCAACCCCAACCCCACTCTCAGTTTTCGCGGCATTGGCGTCGAGTTTGCAATCCCCGGCGTGTTGTACTTCAAAGGCGCCGTCTCCAAATCCGAAACCGAAGAAAGGTTTACGGGAGACATCAAGCTGGCGTTGCTGGCCCTGGGCATTGAAGTGGACGGCGTCGTGGTCTTCGGCAAGTCCGCGAGCGGCGTCAAGTACGGGGCCATCTATCTCTCAACCGACTTGCCGTCGGGGATTCTTCTGCCGGCTACCGGTGCGGCGATCTATGGTTTCGCGGGTCTGTTCGCGTTCCATATGGAGCCTAACAGGAAGAAGGATGAGGGTTGGTATCGCAATGCCGACGGCGGCCCCGGCTGGTACTTGCGCCCTGATGAAGGAATTGAGGATGTCACCAAGAAGTGGGCGCCGGTGGCGGGCAGTCTCGCCTTCGGGGCCGGAGTCACCATCGGAACATATGCCGACGACGGTTACGCGTTTGCCGGCAAGTTCCTCTTCGCGATCGTCTTTCCCGGTCCGATTCTCTATCTCGAAGGACGCGCGAACATGCTTAAGGATCGCGCTGAACTTGCTGCCGGTGGCGCGGAGCCGATGTTCAAGGCCTTGGCCGTACTCGATTTCCGCGCGGACACATTCACGCTGGGTTTGGACGCCCAGTACCAGAAAGACGAAAGCGGCAGCATGGTGGATGTTCGCGGCGGCGCGGAGGTTTACTTCAATCTGAAGAACCCGGGCGACTGGCATCTCTACCTGGGCAAAGACAAGCCGCTCGAATCTCGCATTCGAGCATCCATCCTCAAACTCTTCGAAGCCAACGGGTATCTCATGCTCACCGGGTCGAGCCTAAAGCTCGGCGCATGGGTCGGATTCAGCAAGCATTGGGACTTCGGCGTGGGTTCGGTCGACCTGGAAGCATGGCTCGACAGCAATGCCGCCATCAGTTGGAATCCGACGCACTTTCATGGCGATGTCGAGATTCATGGCGAGGTTGGCGTGGATGTGTTCGGCTTCGGCTTTCATTTGACCGCGGATGCCCTTCTCTCGGTTGATACGCCCAAGCCATATCACATCAAGGCGGAACTGACGGTTTCGGTCAAAGCGCCCTGGCCTTTCGGCAATTGGGACGTGGATCTGACCCTGGAATGGGGACCGGATACCGCTCTGCCGGACATTCCGCCGCCGGTGAAGGAAATCTCGATCGAGCATTTCAAGGCAACTACGGTTTGGACACTCCCGATTAAGACGAATCTCACTACTCCCCCGGCCGATGCCCCCGCGGTTCCCATGGATGCGCGGCCTTGCATTTCCTTCACGCGGCCCACCCATGACGATTGCCAGATTGGCGTGAATGCCCAGCCAGTGGCTCCAGAGTACGAACTGATAACTGGGTCCACCTCGGTCCGGTATGGCGTCCAGTCGGTGGCCCTCGAAAAATGGGATGGAACAACGTGGCGGCCGGTTTATGCCAAGGGTACGTCTGGCGACCGCGAGCTGTTCGGCTCCTGGGCGCCTATCCCCTTGCTGCCGAACGGCGCTTCGGCAAATCAGAAAGTGTGGCTGTGGGCGAAGTCGCCTTTTTCGTTTGCCATGTATTCCGGACCCAAGTACGCGGCGTGGCTGAAAAGCAACGCCCCGGACTATCCCTGCGCCGCTTTGACGGCCCCAGAGGCTCCCCGCAGATTCTGTTGTGACTTTGAAAATGTGGATCCGGCTCAACGATTCATTTCGCCCTACCGCTGGACGAACCACCCGGAGATTTCCGTCTCCTGGGCCGCTCCCCGAGTGGGGTCCGTCGAAGTGCTGGATGCGCCGGTAGCGGGGTTTCATAAGGCGCTCTGCCTTCATGGCGGAGCGCCCGCGGATAAAGACGACAGTTTCAGTCTGCCCAGCATCGAGTTTTCGGAATCGGCCAGCGACGTCTCGGTGATCGCTTCCGTTTCGGGCACCATCATCAGTTTTGCGGGAATCAGCAATGAAGCACTAGCAAGGTTGCCTGGATTCACGGTACATAACCTTGGCCTCGAGCCCGTTGTTCTGGTCGCCGATGGGATTGACTGCAGGGGTGGATTGGCGGTTCAATTCACCGCTGCCGTTTCAGATGTCCATATCACGCTGCTGATTAAATCCGGCCCCACCGGTCAAACAACGGCCAACGTCAATACATTCAACGTGGATGCGCTTGTCTTCGGAATCCCGCTACAAAGCAGTCAAGAACCGCAACAGATCGCCCTGCCGGGAACGATTGATCGCATATGGATTGTTCCATTTCTGTCGGGAGGCCGAGTCGTTCTGACGGCCATCACAACCGCGGCGGGCGTAGGGGCCTGGTCCGTGGGCATCGACGGGAGCCAGTCCCAGCGCTTTCTCATTGGAAACGGGTCGACCAATATCCCCGGCTCGGACCTCAGCGCCGTTGTAATCGACCCCCTTCCAGGCCAGGCCCTCTGTATCTCCAGTATCTGCGTGACTCTGGGTCCCAGTAAGAGCCGGCTACAGGAACTTGCCCTGATCAAAAATAATTTGGCGGGATCCACCATCCACTGGTCGGAGGAAGGCGCGGTTCTCGAACCCAATGCAGCCTACCGTCTGAACGTTTCCGCAAAGGCTGTCTCAACGGATAGCCGTACGGTCTCGCCGAGTTGTTACGCCTATTTCCGCACAGCCGGCCCCCCGGCGCTGGGCGTCTTGGATGCGCCAACCGGCGCCCCGGCGGATTTCGCCACCAACAATCCTTTCCGCGATCTGACTCACTACGTGCAACAGACGATTCCGCCGACCGTGCCGGATCCCGGTAAGCAGCCTCTCCTGCCGCGGCCCGTCTATTGCGCCTACGATGTCAGCGCGCAGTTCAATGAGGATTACGTGGACCTGATGTATCTCCTGGCGGGAAGAGATCTCGGCCTGTACCTCTACGACACCAACAATCAGCCGGTCCGCCTCGCCGACGGACGTCTCATCACGTCGCAAAGCGATTGGGGAACCGCGGACGCCGTTACGCTCACTCGCTGGGAGCAAGAGTGGGTGGATCAGGTAAGCCCCGCTTGCGTCAATATTAAGAAAGATGAGACGCCGAAGAAAAAGAAGCTGAAGCGCGCCGTCCCAGGCCAACTGTTGAAGCCCGACACCGTCTACGAGGCGAGGCTGACGCCTCTGCTGCTGCATGAAGACTGGAGGAACTCGAGCCTCGGCAATTACTGGACGGTGGCCGATCTGGGACTTCCCAGCAAATCCAACTGGGTAGTGCAAACGTTTGGAACTGACAAAGCTCAGTTGGCCTCCCAATCGGCAGCGGTATTCCCGCCCTCCACTCTGGTGAACTCCGTCACGACCGGCACGATCCTCGCGCGAACTGGACAAGTCCCGATGACGGATACCGATCCAACGCCCCTCACCTGGAAAAATTACTGCGTCACGGTTACGGCGGCCGCCACCGACGGCGCGATGGGGCTGGTCTTCCGATATAGCTCCGGCCAGCAGCACTACCGTTTCATCCTGGACCGGTTGGCCAAGAAACGATGGCTTATTTCGGTAATAGCCGGTGTTGGCAGGCTGCTGGCGGAAGATTCATTCACATTCAAGAGCGACCAGAACTATACCCTCTCAGTGGAAGCGATCGACAGCCAGCTACGCGCCTATCAGGATGGCGCTTTGGTTTTCGCTGTATCCGACAGTTCCATCGGTCAAGGCGCGGCCGGACTCTATTCGTCGGGCCATGCCGGCTCGCGGTTCAGCCACGTCAAGGTGGACGACTATAGCCTTACCGCACTCGTCGCTTACCGGTTCCAATTCACCTCTTCGCTTCATGCGGATTTCTTCCACCATCTGCACAGCTACTTGGATGAAACCTGGACACAGAAGTCCCTGACAGCGCCGGACCTGAACGCGGCCGTGATTCCCGCAGGCGATGGATCTCTAGTACCGGTGTCCGAGTCCGAGTGGAGAGCGTACAACAATTTTGTCACGGCCTGTTTCGGGCCGGCGGCGAGGCAACTTCCCAAGAACGTTGAGGC
Organism: uncultured Bryobacteraceae bacterium; assembly: GCA_955652915.1. Classification (GTDB taxonomy): domain Bacteria; phylum Acidobacteriota; class Terriglobia; order Bryobacterales; family Bryobacteraceae; genus Palsa-89. The sequence continues at coordinate 6,148 of CATPCJ010000294.1, read as the reverse complement.
GACTCAGCTCGTGTCGGACGGCAAGATACGGGCTCTCCTCATGGAGAGTCCCGAGCCAATCGTCTGGCCGCGCACGCTCCTGAAAGTGTCCGTCACGTCGGGGGTAATGCCGCCCGCCACCGTTCCCGGATCAGTCAAGATGACTTCCGCTGTTCTTGGCGCTCTTCGACCGGACCTGGAATCGGTTTCGCTGGTCATGCGCGAGACCGCCAACGTGACGCGCAACCGCATTGAGTACCTGGCGCTGCCCGGCGTTCTCCAGCCCGAGATTGGCGACCCGATCCTCTTCGCGGACGAACCGAATCGCGGCCCCCGGGGCACGCTCTTCCAACAACGGTCGACTTCCAACTCGCTGGATTGGTATGAGATCGTCACCGAAGCCGGCTCCACGGTGAACGCCACTTGGTCGGTGCAATCCGGGCAGATTACAGCGACTGTGACCCAATCCGGCGCGGCGAGTGACCCCGCGGCGCCCGGCTCGATCGCATTCGCCAAAACCGACTCCGCCGGCGACATTCGGCTTGCAGCGCGATTGCACTCAGACACGGACGCCATCGGCGTCGTATTTCGGTATCAGGACCAGGATCACCAGCTCCGGTTCTCGATCAGCCGGGGACCGCGGAGCTTCCGGCGGCTCATCCAGCGATCCGGTACGAATACTACCGTGCTTTGGGAAGATACGGCGGACTATGATCCCGCCCAACCGCAAGACGTGCTGATAGAAGCGGCCGGCAATCGGGTCGTCGGCAGTCTCAACAATGTCCTTCTCTTCGCCGTCATTGACAAAGAACCGCTTCCCGGCAAAGCTGGCTGCTACGTTAATGGAAATCAGGCTGTCACGTTGCTCGATTTCCGTCTCGACGAGATCGCCGGGCCCTTGGTCCTGCTCGAGCCGGCGTTCCAGTCACCCCAGGAGATCGCTCCCCTGGACGATAATCTCGCAGAGTGGAATGTAGCCAACGGCGAGGCGACCCATTCGCCCGGTACGCCCGGAGATGGACGAATTGCGCTACTGGGCCGCGAGATCTACGATTCCGTCCGCATTGCGTTCCGAATGACGCAGCCTGCCGGTGACCCCACGGGAGCTGCCGGGATAGCGATCCGCTACCAGAACGATTCCAGCTATTACTTGTTCACCGTAGACCCGCAGCCGGTCAGCTCGGGCGGCCAGCGCATTGCCCGGGTCTTGAAGAAGAGCGGCGCCGCGCTGTCTGAAATATGGAACGCGCCGCTGGCTTCAACCTCGTCCGGCGCTCTCGACATCACGCTCTGGAGTGACGGACCTCTGCTGCAAGTTTTCGTCAACGGAACGTTCCTGCAGAGTTGGAGCGACGCTTTACTGAGAACCGGCATGGCCGGCCTCTACAGCGCCGCTGCCGCCCAGGTCGCCTTCAGTAGGGTGCTGATCGCATCCGAAACCAGAAACGCCGGCGCGTGGACCATCAGTGATCTGATTTCTTTGGGCCCGAAATCGGCATGGCGCAAGGAAGGCGGCAGTCTCCACGCCACAAACATAGCCGCTGCATTTGCCGTCATTGGCCAAGCCACCTGGACCGATTATCGCGTTACCGCGTGGCTTCGCGCGGGCGCGACCCCGGCAACAGGCCTTATTTTCAGATATCAGGATGAACAGAACTATTACGCCGCCGAGCTAAACAAAGGTAACGTCGTGCTGATTAAGAATAAGGCCGGCGTCTCCACCACGCTGGCCAGGCAAGCGGTGACAGGCGATTTCACGGACGGCGCCGGAATCGCGGTGGAGGCTATCGGACCGAGGCTCAAAGCGTATTGGAATTCGAAGGCGGTAATCGACGTTATCGACGGCGACTTCGCCGCAGGGCGGACGGGTGTCTTTTGCACCGCGGCAACGGATCTCTCGGTCAAGGATTTTGAGGTCGGAATTCCACCGCTTGAGGCGCGAGCATTGTTTAGAGATCGCTTCGCTCTCGGAGACCTTGGTGGATGGGCCTTCCCGGATCCGACGAGCTGGAAGATCCTGAATGGATTTTTGGCCGGCGCCGCCGGAACGGCCGATTCTTATGCTTCCGCCGGCGCCGTCACATGGACCGATACACTACTCCAGTGTCGCGTGAAACCGCCGCAGAGCGGCGCGGTGGGCCTGGCATTCCGGTACACTGACTCTGCGTCCCATTACCGCTTCTTGCTTGAGAAGCTCAGCGACGGCTTTCAGCTTCGGCTTGAGAAAGTTGCGACCGGCAACATTACTAGTCTGTGGACCGGCGACGCGATTACGTCGGGAATGCAAAGCGGCAAGCCAGTGGAGCTCTCCGTCTGTGCGCAAGGCGGCGTGCTTTCCACCTATGTGGATGGAGTGCCGGCTTGCGTCATTGGGGATACCGAGCTCGCCTCGGGCGCTTTCGCGCTCTACGTGAGCGCCGGCAGCCAGCAGGAGTTTGGAGCGGCACGAGTGTTTGCTTCCGATCTGCTTTGGAAGGATTCGGTCCTTAGCGAGCCCTTCACCAGCCTTGCTCCGGAGCGCTGGGAACAGATTGATCCGGTCTCGATCCCTAATCCGCCTTCGTGGGACATCGATAACGCCTCGCTCCTGCACTCGGGACCAGCGGGTGCCCCGCCACTTCCGTCCGGACTGCCCCGGTTGCTGGTCCTGAAGGGAAATCCATTCACCGATTTCCGCATTACCGCGACCGTTCGTTTTGAGAATCAGCAGGAACTCGGCATAGTATTCGCTTTCTCCGACCAGACCAGCTACGAGGTTCTGCGCCTCCAGGGCGGCACGGGACGCTGTTTCTTCACCCGTCACATCGCCGGGACAGCGGTGGAACTGGGTACAAATCGACGTGTATTGAGGACAGACAAGGCCTTAAAGTTGACAGTCGAAAGAATGGGCAATCGCGTTCGATTCTACGTTGACGGAGCCCTCCTTCTCGAACGGACTGAAGAGCAGCCGGTCTCCGGGCGCCTGGGGCTTTACTGCACGGACCAAAGCCGGGCGCGGTTCCTGAACCTGACGGTATCTGTTCCGTTATGGCAGAACTACGCCTTCTTTGGCGTTGAGGACGAAATGCAAGCCGGGACCAGGCTCACGGTTGTGGGCTCCTCGGCTCGGGCTGGGCTTCCTGCCGCCACTTCCGGCAAAATTCGTTTTGCGGCTGGCTTAGAGGACGACGGTCGGGTTTGCTTCCGAGCCGAGACGACTCAGATCCGGCTCTTGTCCGCGGCGTCCAAGGTGGAGCATTCGCGCCTTTTCGAGCCTGATGAGTTCTTTGTGCCGGCGGGCGTACTCGTCCTTCGCAAGCAGGATGGCACGGGACTTCTGTTGTTTCCGGCGGCCTCAGGCGGCAACGCCATCCAGACTCAACAACGAATGGGCGGCACTGGTTTTGCCGCCGCCATTCTTCCGGAATTGACGCTACCACCAGCCGATCCGAATCCAGCGTTTTCTCCGGGGCTATGCCGGCTTCAATTTCTCTTTCAAAGAAATAACCAAATTTTCGATCCGGGCAGCCTCATCCTTTCCGAAGGTGGCGATCAAAGCGCCGAGGCGGTGGCAATTGAGGTGCCCCTTGGCGCAGCCAAGATAATCCCGGGTGATCGGTTGAGAATCGCGCAAATAGTAGATGGGAGCAACTGGAAGACTACGATCGTGCTTGTGAATGCCGATTCCACTCCCGCGCCATTTGCCGTCAAGTTTCATCAGGCTGACGGCACCCCTCTTGCCGTCCCTCTTGAAGGCAATGACACCGTTGTCCTGCATTCAGACGTGATACCGGCCGGTGGGTCCCGCAAAATAGGGACTCAGGGGCAAGCCGCCAATCTGGCTCAGGGCTGGGCGGAGATCGTAACGGCCGCGTCAATCACTGGCACTGCGATCATAGGGCAGCGTTTGGCGGCTGACGCGGAAACCGAAGCCGCTGTAGCGCTGCGTTCGGATACTGGAAAGCATTTCCTGCTGCCGTTTGACAACACGCAAGGATTCACAACCGCCATGGCCGTCCTCAACCCCGATCCCGCGGACGCCGCCGTATCGATCATCTTTAGGGATGAAAACGGACAATTAATCTCCAATGAGTCTCTGACACTAGGCGCGAACAGCCGGCAGGCGTTCTCCCTTCCTATCCAATTCCCGAAAGTTGTGGGCCAGCGAGGCGTGGCTGAGTTCACTTCCAACAATCTGGAGCTGATGGCCTTGGGTCTTCGGTTTAATTCAAGAAACGCATTCACGTCGATCGAGCCTATCGCCATGGACTCTCCGCCTGCGCCCGGACTGAATGCCGGAATCCCTCAAATCGTCGACGGAGGCGGCTGGCAGACCACGATAATTCTGGTCAATACGGGTTCTATCCCAGCGCCGTTCTCCTTGACATTTAGGCAGCCCGACGGCACGCCGTGGAAACTCGCGGTTACTGGAGCGACTGGCGTCACCGGGTCCGCCGATGTAATCCCCGTCGGGGGTTCCAGAATCGTCGAGACCAGCGGACTGTCCGCGGATCTCTCCCAGGGATGGGGACAAGCCGTCTCGGCTGGTTCGATCGCTGGGATGACGATTATCCGGCAGAGGCTAAGCGCGACTCGAGACTCCGAATGCTCCGTGCCCCTTCGTTTGGACAGGATTCGGCGATTCATATTTCCCTTCGACAATAGTGGGGGCTTTTCCACAGCCGTGGCATTGGCGAACCAAGATGCGTCGGTGTCGACGGTGGTCTCCGTGACTTTGAGGGATCAGGATGGCCAGATTTTGGGTAATCGGACGCTCAATCTCGGTCCGCTGGCGCGAAGCGCGTTTACCCTGAAGGACGAATTTCCAGAGACTGCAAATGTTCAAGGCGTCGCCGAATTTTCGACCGCGAATGTAGACCTCTCCTCCGTCGCACTGCGTTTTAACCCTAACGGGTCCTTCATCTGTGTCCCTACCACGAAAAAGTAGGTGGTCGGCGAAGTGTGTGGAATGCTCGGACGCAAAGACCGGAACGCCAGATTGGACTGGTTGAGGACCCTCATCACGGCGCGCAGCAATCCAAATGCGTCAGATAATAGGCAGGACTGTGAAAGCGGCGGACGCCTAACTAAATCGCAAGTACGAAGCAAATCCTCAATCCTCCGAACGCCAGAGGGCTGCTTTGGCTTGCCAGTGACGGCAATCAGGATCTGCAGCCGGATACGGTCTGGTTTCTCCTTACGCGCATTTGGCGAAGAAGCACGGGGACGGCACCCCCCAACACGGGCATATCCACGGGATGGCCTATTTTAGCCCCCGATCGTCGAAATGCACAATCCAACCTTCCGGTCCTGTTCTGGTTCAGCGGGGCTCGGGAAGACAATCATGATATGAAGGCTCTTCTCGGCATGCTTGGTGCGGCGTGGCCGCAATACGTCGTGTCGGCACAACGAGTTCAACTGCACCTTGTCGATAAAGAAAACACGCCGTCAGATCTGCGCTTTGCCGGGCCGCCGCGCCGGGCCCCAAGTCAAAAATCTACCTGAGCGATCCCGAGCTCAGATGAGATAGCCGAAGACAACCCGCATTGACGGTTTCTTAGCGAAGCGGGACGGATATCGTGGCGCTGAAGACGCGGTTCAACGATAGGAAGAGTTTTCAGAAAGTCTTTGGCTCCCCATGTTGTAGGCCGGTCTCCCTCTCAGAGAGCAGTTGCCTACTATATAAGGATGGCTTCGCGTTAAATAACGCTAAATAACGGAGCCGTGAGGGGGCGGATGCCGGCCCAATGAGAGAGCGAAACGTCGCTCTCTTGAGGCAAATGCCTGTAGGGCAAGGGGTTAGAAGCCGCTCGGTGTCCGGGCTGAGATGACCGCTTGGCCTTCGCGGCCCAATTTGCCCGCGTTATTTCTCGCGTTATTCTCGCCCCTCTGGCGTTTCCCGCCGCGTCACTCTCTCGTTAATTGGACCGGCGTCCGAGCCTCTGTCTCCGACTTGCAAACAGCCCGGCGGTCGAGCGTTCATGGACAGTGAAGTGAATAACTTCAGAGAACTGGACAACTTTTAAGAGAGAGAGCGAGACCAACCATGAATCACGAAGTTCACCAAGAGATTGAGGCTCTGCGCCAGCAAAAGACCAAGACGCTAAAGGCCCGTTACCGGGAATTGTTTGGAGAGGAGTCGCGATCCTCCAATCATGCCCATCTGTTCCGGCGGATCGCCTGGCGGCTG
>CATPCJ010000293.1 GCA_955652915.1 uncultured Bryobacteraceae bacterium | reverse complement strand
CCTAGACTAGATCCAGGGAGGTCGCCGTGGACGCCTTGGTAGAGAAGTTGGACGCCGGGTTGCGCGAGTGGAAGCCGGAGACGGCCGCTCAGGTGCGAGAGCGTGTCGCGGAAGTCATCGAACTCGCCAACCTTGATGTTCTAGACCTGCTGAGATCACGCGCCGCCGAACAGGGACCGGGTGAGGTGTGGCTCGCAGACCTGGGACTCTCCGCGAAAACCCGACCCGTCGTGATCGTGTCCCGGCAAGATCCCAATCCGCCGCGCGCACTCGTGTTGTACGTGCCTCTCACGACCCAACATCGGCTCGGTATGTACGAGGTGCCGCTACCGCGGCTCCCATACCTTGATCAGGATTCGATTGCCAATGTGCAAGGACTCGGATCGATACCAACTGTACGCCTTGAACACGCTGGGCGAATCGAATCGAGGAAAACAGTACCAATCGACGGAGCCGTTTTTTCCGATCAACGCCGCGGTGCGAAGATTTCCGACGATCCCGTAGTCCTCAATGGGTTGGTAGGACATCGCGCTCACGTGGACTCATCGCGAACAAACACAAATCTTCAATCGGACACTCCCGGCACAGTGGTCCCTTATTGCGGCAAATCTTCTGGCCATGTTCACGTAGCAGCAGGTGAGCGCGCGCGATTGCAGCCGCCCCACGAGGTAGTTTGTCGCGTAGGCTATCTTGCACGGAACGGTATGTCGCGCCATAATTCTTTTGAGATCGGCCATAGCCCACACGCGTGAGCACACGCAATCCATTCCATTCCAGCGGCAGTCCAGGCGACGATCCACAGAACAGGAGAATTTTCTCAGCGCCTGGATCGCCGATGTTCGGGAACTGCTTGAGCGCCTTCCTGGCTTGGTTGTATGGCTCCTTGAGGATGCTGTCCAAGTTGCCTTCAAACTCGCTCATGGTGATGCGCGCAATTTCGAGCCAGCGGAACACGCGCGTCTCCGGGCGCATGCCGCCCATTTTCGCGAGCGCAAGCAACACCGCTTTGTCAGCATTCAGAATCGCACTGGGGTTAAGGCCCACTTGTGTGCGCAGGCCTTCGAACACCGCCGCGCGCCGATCGTCCGGAAGCAGATAGCAGGCGTTTTCCCACATCACCAATTCGAACGGGCCTTTGGCCGGAGGAACCGTTGGAGCGCCATGATGCCGCTGCAAGCGTGTCATCAATGTTTTCAACTCTGGCAATGTTTTCAACTCCGGCAGGTTAGGCACTGAACGCGACCCAGACTTTACCCGCCGCCGACTTGCCCAGTTGCACCGGTTTTCTGCCGACACGAAGCGTCAACGTGTCGTCATAATTAGCCGCCAGCATTCTGACTACAGCTCCTGGATGAATGCCGATTCCGTGCAAATACTCCAGCAGACGGCGGTCGCGTTCGAAGACGCTCACGACAGTCGCTTCCGATTCCGGCGGCACTTCGTCCAACGGCCGCCAGCCACGATTGCGGCGCTCCTGAGGAGTGTCGCGCTCCACGCGGTTCCCATGCGGGCAAGCTTCGCCGGTGCCCAGCTTTTCCACCAGACGGCGTTCGAAGTCAGCCGAAACGGCATGCTCCAATTGCTCGGCTTCGTCGTGGACCTTATACCATTCCATGCCGAAAATTTCGGTGAGCATCCGCTCGATTAAATGATGCCGATGCAGTAAGCGATTCGCGATGTCGCGGCCGGACGTTGTGAGCGAAAGCTGTCCGTCGCGCCGAACACGTATAAGCGAATCGCGCTTCAATCGCCTAATCGCCATGGTGACCGCCGGCGCGGACACATTCAGCCAGCGCGCCAGGGTCGCCGCAATGACTGGTTCCCCTTCGCCTTCGGCTTCAGCAATGGTCTTGAGATAGTTCTCCTTGGAGATAGTAATTTTCACGCTAACCCAAATTGTATCGTGGCCTCAGATCGTAGGCGGCTGTACCGCCATAGGCTCGGCTCCAGGCCTTATCCGTTCGCGAAGAACGCACAAAGGAATCATTGCCTTTTCTCGTGTTTCCTCTTATTCTATTTTTACGCCGTTGCAGCGGAGAATGTGAACAACTTCACCTCGCTATTCGGCGTTGCGTCCCGTTGAGCCGAAGCGAAACAACACGTCGAGACTTTGGGGAGAGAAAAGCATGGCAAATGAGTACCAGCTCAGCGCGTGGATTCCGTTGTACGCGGGAGTTTCCCGTGCCATTGGCAATCAGTCCTATCTTGACGCAGCGCTGCCGCAACAGTGGGTGAATGTCATTCGGGTGGACCTCAGTCAACGGGGAATCGGTTTTCTTTCGACGCCGTCCAGTCAATTGCAGAGCTCCGGCGTGACAGTCAGGGAGTTTCTTGCCCAAAACTTTGCCACCACGTCGACGGCCATGCTGGGCACGAATGCCAATTTCTTCGAGTATCCTGACCCACGCAATGTCCTCTACGGCTATGCCGTTTCGAACGGAGAGCAGGTCTCAGCACCCGATGCCAGTTCACCTTGGTCCTTGCTGATCGGGCCGAACAACAACGCGTCTATTCAGCAGATCAACGGCTCGAAGCAGCCTGCTTCCATCTACACCGCCATATCGGGAAATGTGTTGCTTGTGCAGAACGGTATCAACGTCGCGCCGCAGTGGCCCTACGGCGGGCCAATGGTCGCGGCGCGAACCGCTGTTGGGATATCGCCTTCCGGGACTACCCCACCCTCTCTTTATCTATTGACAATCGACGGCCTGGACACAAAAGACACCGGTAATACATACGGTGCGAGGCATTGTGACACCGCCGCGTGGCTCATGGCCGCGGGAGCCACAGACGGCTTTAATCTCGACGGCGGCGGGTCGACTACGATGGCCCGTATCGACGGTACGACCGGACAGGCGGTGTTAATGAACGTGCCGCACGGCGACGATGTTAATGCCGGGAGCGAGCGGCCGGTGGGCAATAGCTTCGCCATTGTCGTTGGGTCTTGACCGGCGAGACCAAAACGACGATCACCGCCCGCGTTTATCAGCGGCAAATATTTAGCCGCCGATGAACGGAGATGAACGCGGATCGGAAAGGGTCAGGCCGCCGGCGGCTGTACCGCCACAGGTTCCGCTCCAAGTCTCAGACCGTTCGCGAAGAACGAGACCGTGTGGTAGAAGCCGACCAAGGCGATTAGCTCAAAGACCTGCTCAATGCTAAAAGCCGTCGCGAGCGCTTTCCATAGGTCGTCGGAGATATCTGCCGCGTCGTGCAACTCATCGACCAGCCGGATTAGCAGCGGCTCCTCGCCGGTCCACACCGGGTCATCGGCGCCGCCCCGCCATGTCGCGCGTACCTGCTCCGGTGTGAGGGCTACACGATCGGCGAAGAACGCGACATGCACGCCCCACTCATAGGAGCAGCCACAGCGGGCGCAGGTGCGGTCAATCACGATTTCGCGATGCCGCAGTGATACCGGACCGCGGTCGAGCAGGCTCCCGGCACGGAAGCGGTCATAGATGCGCGGCACTCGAGCGAGCGTCGTGAAGAGCGCCAGCGGCGGGACTCCGGGGGGCATTATCTTGTCGAACACTGCCTGCACGTCAGGCGCGTAGGGCGGCGTGACAGGCTCAACTCGGGGTGTGGCGTTCATTAGCCCAATCTTATAATGACGCGGTGCATCTCGGTAACCTAAGGCAACTTGTTTGCGCCATGATACTCTGGTTATCTTTATGACACTTTCCAAGAAATTCCGCACCATCCTTGCCATTGGCGCTGCCTGCGTTCCGCTGCTGTTGTTCGCCGCCGAGAAGGTCGATCTCGCGATGATCAACCGCATCAAAACCGAAGCTTTCGAAAACTCGAAAGTGATGGATCACATGTTCTATTTGACGGACGTTAACGGTCCGCGGCTCACCGGCTCGCCCAACTACAAGGCGGCCGCGGATTGGATCGTAAAACGGATGACAGAATACGGGCTTACCGCCAAGGAAGAAAAGTGGGGGCCCTTCGGGCGCGGCTGGGCGAACAAACATTTTGAAGCGCACCTCATTGAGCCGCAATATCAGCCGCTGATCGGAATGCCGCTGGCCTGGACGGCCGGGACCGAAGGAACGGTTACGGGCGAGCCGATTCTGGCCATCATTCGCACCGAAGCGGATTTCGATAAATACAAAGCCAAGCTGAGGGGCAAGATCGTGATGTCCGCGCCAACAAGGGATCTTACGATGGTGACGAATGCGCCCGGCCGCCGCTACACCGATGCCGAGTTAGCCGAAGAAGCAACCGCACCGGCGTTGGGACGTTCTCCTTTCGGTCTTCGGCCCCCAGGAGCCGCCGGGGCGCAGCCTCCAGCGACTCCGGAAGAGGCCCGGCAGCGGCGCGACGAGCAGCGCAAGTTTCAGGAGAAGCTGGCACAGTTCTTGAAAGATGAAGGCGTTCTCGTGTTGCTTTCCGCCGGATACACGGGCGATGGCGGAACGGTATTCGCATCCTCCGGCGGATCCTACGATCCCAAGCGGCCCATCGCGTTGACTTCGGTCGCACTCACGCCCGAACACTACAATCGCATCGCGCGTCTGCTGCAGCACAGTATCCCTGTAAAACTGGAGTTCAACATCAAGAACCAGTTCTTTGAAGACAATCTGGATTCGGTCAACGTGATCGCCGAGATTCCCGGCGGCAAAAAGAAGGACGAGATTGTCATGCTGGGCGCGCATCTGGATTCGTGGCACGGCGGCACTGGCGCAACCGATAACGCCGCCGGCAGCGCGGTGATGATGGAAGCCATCCGCATTCTCAAGTCGCTGAATATGCCCATGGACCGCACCGTCCGCATGGGCCTGTGGGGCGGGGAAGAGGAAGGGTTGCTCGGATCGCGTGCGTATGTGAAGGAGCATTTCGGCGATCGCGAGACCATGAAACTCGGGGCGGAACACGCCAGGCTGGCCGGCTATTTCAACTATGACAACGGCACCGGCAAAATCCGCGGAATCTATCTCCAGGGCAACGACATGGCGCGGCCGATTTTCGAATCGTGGCTGGAACCGTTCAAGGATCTGGGGGCGAGCACCGTCACCATTCGCAATACCGGCGGGACCGATCATCAATCCTTCGACGCCGTCGGACTCCCCGGCTTCCAGTTCATTCAGGACCCCATGGAATACACCACTCGCACGCATCATTCGAACATGGATGTGTACGATCGCATCCAGGCGGGCGACCTGATGCAGGCTTCGGCCATCATCGCTTCGTTCGTATACAACAGCGCGGTGCGAGATGACATGCTCCCACGCAAGCCGCTTCCGAAACCGCAGCCAGCGCGGCAGGGCGGCCGTCCGACCGAATAGTCGACCGTTTTGCGGTAGACTCCGAGAATGAGTTCCGCAATCATTGAGGATCCGCTCGCAACCTCGGTTCCCTCAAAAGCGTTGACGCCCGAGGAGATTCCTGCCGCCGTTCAGGAAGAACTCCAGGCGACACCGTTTATCGACGTTCATACCCACGTGTTCATGCCTTCTTTGGGAAAGCTGGGGTTGTGGGGAATCGATGAGTTGATCACGTATCACTATTTGGAAGCCGAATTATTCCGGTCCTCGGATATAAGTCCCGAAGCGTACTGGCAACTTTCCAAAGGCGAAAAAGCGGATGCAATCTGGAAAGCATTGTTCGTTGAAAACAGCCCCATTTCTGAAGCGACCCGCGGTGTTGTGGCGGTTTTGAATGCCTTCGGACTGCCGGACCTTGCGGAGGCGCGGCGCTTCTTCGCGGCTCAAGACTTGCGGGCTCATGTGCGGCAGGTATTCAAACTGGCGGGCATCAGCGAAGTTGTCATGACCAACGATCCGCTGGACCCAGAAGAAGCCCCGTTGTGGGAGAGCGGCGCGGAACCCGACTCGCAATTTCATCCCGTGCTGCGGCTGGATCGAATTCTGAACAAGTGGACCGATCACTGGCGAGTGCTGCTTGCAAAAGGCTACGCAGTGCAGGAAGACGCAGGTGGAAAATCAGCCTCGGAAGTTCGCCGGTTTCTGGCGGAGTGGCATACGCGCATGCGGCCGGTGTACATGGCCATATCGTTGCCGGACACGTTCCAGTTTCCAGAACAGAGCGTTCGCGGCCGTCTGCTGGCCGAGGCTGTTCTACCTTCGTGCCGCGAATTCAGAATTCCGCTATCGCTGATGATTGGTGTCCGCTACCAGGTGAATCCGGAACTCAGGCTGGCGGGAGATGGTGTGGGGCGCGCGGATCTGCGAGCCGTCGAACATCTGTGCACCAGCTACCCGGGTAACCGATTTCTGATCAGCGTGCTGAGCCGCGAAAACCAGCATGAGCTTTGCGTGTATGCGCGGAAGTTCAGCAACCTGATGCCCTTCGGCTGCTGGTGGTTCCTGAATAATCCGTCGATCGTGGAAGAGATCACGCGCGAGCGTCTGGAAATGCTGGGAACCAGTTTTATTCCGCAGCATTCCGATGCGCGGGTGCTGGAACAAGTGATCTACAAATGGCGCAACACGCGCCGCACCATGGCGCCTATTTTATCGAACGCATATAATTTGCTGGCGAGCGACGGACGCGCGGTGACCCGTCTGGATATCCGCAACGACATAACGCGCCTGTTCCGCACCAACTTCGAAAGAATGAGTGAATGAGGTGAATGAGGTGACAGGCACCTCTTTCACCAATTGATTGCGGGGGCTGTCACCTCATCGTTTTCATGGTGCCCAAGGCTGCTAACGCGCGGGCTCGAGCTTCGTGATGATCGACTATTGGAAATGGATACGTTCTTCCAAGTTCCACGCTAGCCTGTTGGAGTATTGATGCCGGCGCCTTCCAGGGCTTGTGTATCCATTCGTCGGGCAACGCGGCCAGCTCTGGAACCCAGCGCCGGACGTATTTACCGGCGGGATCGAACTTCTCTCCCTGGAGGACCGGATTGAAGATTCGAAAATAGGGAGCAGCGTCAGCGCCGCAACCTGACACCCACTGCCATCCCAACGTGTTGTTGGCCAAGTCCGCATCCACCAACGTGTCCCAAAACCAGGCGGCGCCTTCCTGCCACCCAATCAACAAGTGTTTGACTAGAAATGAGGCGACAACCATTCTGACCCGGTTATGCATCCACCCTGTCCGCCACAGCTCACGCATTCCGGCATCGACCAACGGGTAACCGGTCTTGCCACGCGCGTCCATGCTTTCAGGGCCGGCGGATTCATCTTCCAAGGGAACGCCGCGAACTCCGGTCTAAGCGAATCTTCCGGGGATTCCGGATGATGATACAGCAGATGGTAGGCAAATT
>CATPCJ010000292.1 GCA_955652915.1 uncultured Bryobacteraceae bacterium | reverse complement strand
TTGCCCTGGCCGGACTTGCCCTCGCCGCCGCCATGCGGGTGATCCACCGGGTTCATCGACACGCCGCGATTGTGCGGCTTCTTTCCCAGCCAGCGAGTCTTGCCCGCTTTGCCGTGGGATTCGTTTTCGTGCTCGACGTTACCGACCTGGCCGATGGTGGCCATGCATTCCACTTGTACTTTTCGGATTTCGCCCGACGGCAATTTCAAAAGGGCGATGCCGCCTTCTCGCGAAACCAACTGCGCCTGCGCACCGGCCGAGCGCGCCATCTGCGCACCCTTGCCAGGCCGCAGCTCGATGTTGTGCACCACCGTACCGGCGGGAATATTCTTGAGCGGCAAGGCGTTTCCAACCAGGATGTCCGCTTCAGCGCCCGAGGTCACCGTACGCCCCACATCCAGACCAACGGGACAGACAATGTAACGCTTCTCGCCATCGGCATAGTGCAACAGCGCAATGCGGGCGGTGCGGTTGGGATCGTATTCGACCGAAGCCACTTTCGCGGGAATACCGGTTTTGTCGCGCTTGAAATCGATGACGCGATACGCTTTCTTAGCGCCGCCGCCGCGGAATCGCGACGAGATCAGGCCCTCGCTGTTGCGGCCACCGGAGCGCTTCTTGCCCTCCACCAGCGATTTCTCCGGACGGTCCCTGGTAATCTCATCCCGGGTTACGGTGGTGGTGAAGCGGCGCGTCGGCGTCGTCGGATTGTACTTTTTCATCGGCATGCTGAATGTTCTCCGTTAAATCTCGGTATACTCCGGCATCTTCTGGCCGACTTTTAATGTGACGTACGCTTTCTTCCAGTCCGAACGATATCCGGAGAACCTGCCGCGGCGCCGCAGTTTACCCACCTGGTTCGCGGTCCGAACGTCAGCCACTTTGACTTTGAACAACTGTTCCACCGCTGCTTTCACCATTACTTTGTTGGCGTCCGTGGCCACTTCAAAACACAATGTTCTTTCACTGTCCTTCTTCGCCACGCCCTTTTCAGTCACGATTGCCTTCTTGATCACTTCGTAAATGGTCATTTCGCGAGCGCCTCCGACAATCTCCTGGCGGCGGTTTCCGACATCACCACCTGGGCATGGCCCAACAGGTTGTACACCGTCACGTCCTTGGTCTCGACCAGGGTTACACCCTCCAGATTTCGCGAGCCAAGCACCAGATTGCTGTTCTCGCCGTTGTCGACCAGCAAAACAGTCTTCGCTATTTCGAGTTGCGAAAGTACGGCGCGCATGCCTTTCGATTTGTGATCGGGAAGTGAAAAATTCTGAACGACCTTCAATTCGCCGTCGCGAAGCTTCGCGGACAGGGCGGATCGCAGCGCGCCGAGCTGCATCTTGCGCGGAAGTTTATAGCTGTAATCGCGAGGTTGCGGTCCGTGGGTGGTGCCGCCGTGCCGCCACAGGGGCGACCGGATGGAGCCCATGCGCGCGCGGCCGGTGCCTTTTTGCCGCCACAGCTTTTTGCCCGAACCGGACACTTCGTGACGCGTTTTCGTCTTAGCATTTCCACCGCGCTGACCGGCGCGCGAATGACGGACCGCCTCGTACAGCAGATCCTCATTCACCGGCGCATCGAATACTTCGTCGGCCAGATCGAGCGAGCCGACGACCGCGTTATTTAAGTCGACAACATCCACACTCGGCATGCTTGGTTACCTCTTCGCCCTTCTCACCAGCACATACCCGCCATTGGGGCCGGGAACCGCGCCTTTGACGACCAGCACGTTATCTTCCAGCACCACATCCACAATTTCGAGATTGCGCACCGTCACCTGCCCGGTACCCATGTGGCCGGCCATGCGCATTCCTGGGAAAACACGCGAAGGAAAACTGGAAGCGCCGATCGATCCGGGAGCGCGGTGAAACATCGAGCCGTGCGACTTCGGACCGCCTTTGAAGTGATGGCGCTTGATGATACTCGCGAAACCGCGGCCCTTGCTGGTTCCAATCACGTCCACCTTGTCGGTGGGCTTGAACTGGTCGCACAGCACGCGATCGCCTTGCTTCAGATCGTCGTCGCCCGGACGCATGCGGATCTCGCGCAGGTACTTTACGCCGTCCGCGCTGGCCTTTTTCAGATGCGCCGCCATCGGCTTGGTGGCGCGGGAAGCTTTAGCAAATTCCACCAGTCCAAGCTGCACGGCGTCATAGCCATCGGTAGTCGGCGTCTTGCGTTGAACCACCACACAAGGCCCCGCCTTGAGCAGCGTGACAGGCACAACCTGCCCGTCCTCGCGGAAGACCTGCGACATCCCGATTTTCTTGCCTAAAATCCCTGGGCTCATAAATACCTTTGGGAATACGGGGAACAGCACCTCGTATTCAAGTTCTAACTATTTCCCTTTTCCAAACGCCTTGATTTCGACATCGACGCCCGCCGGCAAATCCAGCTTCATCAATGCATCCACCGTGTCCTGGGTGGGCTCGAGAATATCGAGCAACCGTTTGTGCGTCCGGATTTCGAACTGCTCACGCGACTTCTTGTCCACGTGAGGAGACCGCAGAACCGTATAACGGTTCTTGATGGTGGGCAACGGAATTGGCCCCGCCACCTGAGCTCCGGTCCTCTTGGCGGTGTCGACGATCTCGGTCGTCGATTGGTCCAGAATGCGGTGATCGTACGCCTTGAGGCGGATGCGGATGCGTTCTCGTAAGCTCAACTTTCGCTCCCTTTCAGTCGCACAAATGGGGAGCAGTTGCCCGCTCCCCATTTGCCTATTCCAATATTTCCGTTACAGTTCCCGCGCCGACGGTTCGGCCGCCTTCGCGAATCGCGAACCGCAATCCTTTATCCATGGCCACCGGTGTGATCAGCTCCACCACCAGCCCCACGTTGTCGCCCGGCATCACCATCTCGCTGCCTTCCGGCAACTCCGTCACGCCCGTCACGTCCGTCGTCCGGAAATAA
>CATPCJ010000291.1 GCA_955652915.1 uncultured Bryobacteraceae bacterium | reverse complement strand
GACCAAGCCACGGCTTCGAAGTGGCTCACTCGCAGCGAGGCAAACTTCAGGAATTTCATCGCAGCGGCAGCGCGGGCAACCCGAGTCGACGGCGATCCAGTTCGGGTTTTCGTCGGCATCGTTCGGAAGGCGCTCTGGCATCATCTTGCGATTGAAGACGAGACGCGGGCAATCGCCGCGCTCAAGCGCGAACGAGAAAAGCAGGAGCGGACAAACGAGCCACCCTCCGACAATGCGAGCAGGGAGGGATGATGCGAACTGTTCTTAATCTCGCTATGGGTTGTTCCACTACCGCGCTTTCAAACGCGAAGGCGACAACGGTCCGACGCCGGGGAGAGTGAAGGGCCTATAAGTGCTCGGAATCATTCGCTTTTTTACATTTGATGGCCATACCGGACTACCGCCTTTTCAGACACGGATCGCGCTTGAGCGTCAGAGTTGCGAACCGTCGTTCATGTCCTTTCCCTTGGACTGACAAGGGAGATCCGGGTATTGTGTGAGAATGTATACAGCCGAGCACAACGTATGACAGAGACTCTTTCCATTCGAATCGATACCGCTACGAAGAAGCGGCTCGACGCCCTTTCGAAGCGCTCGAAGCGCTCGAAGTCCTTTCTGGCGGCAGAGGCGATCACGGCCTACGTCGACTCCGAGGAGTGGCAGATTGGAGAGATCCAAGCAGCAATCTCGGAACTGGACGCCGGGAAGGGTGTTAGCCACGAGAAGGTTTCAGGTTGGCTCAAATCCTGGGGAAATACAGGTGAAAAGAAAGCACCACGATGAAAGTCGTTTGGTCCCCGCGCGCCATCCGGCACTTGGTGGCGCTTCGCGATCACATCGCACAGGACTCGGAGCAAAACGCCGCACTCGTCGCGCAGCGGATTCTTCACTCTGTTGAACTCCTCCAGACGCAGCCGGACATGGGACGGCCGGGTAGGGTGGTAGGAACCCGCGAACTGGTGGTGCCGAAGACTCCCTACATCATTCCGTATCGGGTCCGGCGCGAAAGCTTGGAGCTGATCGCGGTCTTTCACGGCCACCAGAAGTGGCCCTTAAAACTCTGAAGATGATGTAGTTGTTCAGGTCAATACTAATCCGGCATATGTTGGTACTCTGACTCAACGGGTATGTCGAACAACCAACCGAGAAGACCTATCTCTGCCAGCGCTCGTAAGGCGCTTTTCGAGCGATTCGGATCCAAGTGTGCAATGTGCGGTGCGACGGGAGCTCCCCTTGACGTCGCACACATTTTACCGACGGCGTCGGGAGGGACAGATGACGACAGCAATCTTACGCTCTTATGTGCTAACTGCAATCGTTCGTTCGATCGTGGCGGAATATCAGAGCTGGAATTTATCTCGTACCTGGCCAAACTGATCGAGGGCAATCATCACTTTGAAAACACCCAAGTCGAAGCTGCGATCGGCGAATCGCGGCGGTATCGAGCAGACATAACAACGGTGAAAAGACGCAAGGGTAAGACGCAAACCGTACTCGTCGAGTGTAAGAACTATGCTTTCTTGAACGGCCGTCGGATTCGTGAAGCAATCGACCAGATCTCCCGGTACCGGGAGGTCGCCCCATTCGATTCTTCGGCGTTGGCTTTCCCTGGACGGCTATCCGAATCTGCCACCGACGAAATAAAGGCAGCGGGAATAGATGTCTGGGATGTTGATTCATTGCAAGCGAGTTCCAAGAGCAGATTCGAGAACATCCTCATTCGTATTTCTCTTCTCTCTTCCTTGGAATTCTCTCGGCCACCGAACCCCCCAAAGAGAATTTGCTCTTGTCGCGCTTGGCTGCATGCATTCCTGGTAAGCAGCACTGGGTGGAGTATCAAAAGCTGGTGGGTCAAACGCTTCAACATCTTTTCTGTCCGCCACTGGAATCCCCGATATCGGAATCGGGTGATGGGATTGCCGTTAATCGGCGGGATTGGATCTTTCCGAATTACGCGGACTCCGGCTTCTGGCATTTCTTGCGACAGATGTACAAAGCCGACTACGTCGTTGTAGACGCTAAAAACTATAAAAAGCCGGTTACAAAAACCCAGGTCCTACAAATCGCAAATTATCTAAAGCCTCACGGCACCGGGCTCTTTGCCGTAATCGCGACCCGTGCGGGGGCCGATCGAGGCGCGCAGCTCACGCTCAAGGAGCAATGGGCCGTTCATCAAAAACTGATCCTCATCCTAAAGGATGACGAACTCCAGGAAATGCTTCTCGCATCTTCTTCAGGCGGTGAGGCGCATGGGGTCCTCGGCCAGGCAATCCAAGATTTCCGGCTCTCGATGTGAGGGTATCTGCGGCGCAAAGGGCAGGACCACGCGCCGTCTAACGCGAACGCAGGAGGCGGAGACTAGCTCATATTGCGCTAGCTCGCGCCGTCGATTTACGCCTCTCAGTAGGCAGAAAAGCTGCCCCCTGACCGGAGCGTACGGCTCAAAAGGCAAACGCCGGAGAGCGTGTTCGAGCGAGTCCTTCGCTCTATGAACAGCCAGATCCGCGAAGTAGGCTTTTAATTCCAGGTAGTGCTGCTGCTCGATTCGAACATGCGGATGGCCCCTTCGGTAGCTCACGGCATACCCGCCAAACTTGATTGGCGTCTCCCGCGCGTCCCGGATGAACTTCCTCTCCTCGTCGAAGAAGACGTGCTTCCCCCGAGTCGCGAGCAGCACAAAAACGCGTCCGTATCGGAGGTATTGGACGTTTGCGAGACCGGCGGCCTTGCGCCGGGCACGCGCCGTCTTCCCGATTCCAAGCCCATACTTTTCGAGCTTCTCGTCGATAGCAGCTGGATCTTTTCTCTCTGGAATCTCGCCGACGACGTAGAAGAAGTACCCGCGGCCGACATACGCCACGACAAGCTGTTGAACGAAGCCGGCAACGCTCGTTGCCTCGCAGCGGTACTCCATAACTCCTCCGTAATCGCACCGGCACGAAAGCGGTGTGAGGGATTATTTTAGCGGCCAACCCCTCGAAGCCTCAATCCTGTTTCGGCAGGTGTCTCTCCTCGTCGACGAAACAGTCCTCATCGCCGAGTGACGACACCCTCACGGGCAACCTTGCGCCCGTGCAGCTCGCTTTTTACAAACCTTTCAAAGCTCGCCTTCCCGAAACCGCCCGGAAATTGGCGCTCGCTGTAGAGCCGTCGCCAATTGCGCACGAGCAGCAGCCGTTACCGACTCCTGCTCGCGCAAACGAAACGCGCCTTCGGCGCTAGTTTCTTTTATAGAAGTTCCTCAAAGTATAGAGGTTCCGCTCTTGCGGAACCTTCCACGTTTCGAGCTTTTTTCTTTTCCTCCTTTCCAAAACACTTTCAAAAAACCAACACGCGAAGCTGCACGAGCGGCTAACGCCGCTCGTTGCCACTTGAGACCCTCTCGCCAAAGAGAGTCTCAAATGACCACGCGTTCCCCTTCCCAGGGGAACATCACCGATTCACCAGTAATGGACATTGTTGATGTCGGGTTTTACCCGTCCGTTCTTTCGTCGTTCTTCACTGCCCGGTGCCACCCGGACAGCGCTCGGTCGCAGCCGTAATACGGCCCGACGCCGAGCACAGACGACTTGCCACTGCCTTGCAGCAAGTTCGCCCACAAATCTCTTTCAAGACTCGCAGCTCCTACTTGAACGACTCTCCCAGTCCTCTGTTTTTGAAACACCTGGTTACCATCGAGGGGCGCTCC
The DNA here is from genome assembly GCA_955652915.1 of uncultured Bryobacteraceae bacterium. Classification (GTDB taxonomy): domain Bacteria; phylum Acidobacteriota; class Terriglobia; order Bryobacterales; family Bryobacteraceae; genus Palsa-89. Next base: position 1,190 of record CATPCJ010000291.1, on the reverse strand, counting down.
CCCCTCCCAGGCACCGCCGAACCACCGGCGGCAGCAAAGGACCTTCCCGGATTAGTGATGACTGCACTCTGATAGTCACGTCGCTAGGAGGACCAACCTCCAATCCATCGCTCCATGTACCGGCCTCCCAGCCGGCCATAGTTTCCACACAAAACATGTGATTTCTGGGGAACGAAACTAGAAGCGTCCCCTTACCCAAGAGCGATGACATCCCGTCCGACTCAGGTGAGACTAGTATGAGAGAAGCGGGCACACAAGACCACAAATTTACAGCGAACGGTAGAGCGTCAAATTTGCAGTTGTCTCACGTAGGGGTCCACTACACGAGTGTCCGCGCCACATATTACGACGGCAGAACATAATCCTGAAACCGCTCTCGCAACGCCCGCTTGTTGAATTTACCAACACTGGTCTTCGGCACCGCCTCCAGAAACACAACATCGTCCGGCAGCCACCACTTAGCCACCCGCTCCGCGAGAAATTCGAGGATCTCCTCTTTGGTAATATCGCCGCGATACTGCTCCAGCGGTGCAATACACGCCAGCGGACGCTCCTGCCACTTGGGATGAAAAACCGCAATCACCGCTGCCTCCATCACTTTCGGGTGCGCCATAATTGCGTTTTCCAGATCGACGCTTGAAATCCACTCACCACCGCTCTTCACCAGGTCTTTTGTCCGATCCATGATCTGCATGTAACCATCCGGATCGATCGTAGCCACATCGCCGGTCCGGAACCAGCCTCCGGCAAAGGCCTGCTCTCCGCGCGGATCGTTGTAGTATCCGCTGGTAATCCAAGGTCCACGCGTTTGCAGTTCACCCATGGTGGTTCCATCCCACGGGAGTTCTTTCCCCTCCGCATCCACGATGCGTATATCGACGCCGGCGATCGGCAGGCCGTGCCGTGCCAGCAGATCGAAGCGTTCTTTCTCCGGCAGATTTCGCAGATCGCCCTTAAGCGCCATGAAGGTTGCGATGGGCGTGGTTTCAGTCATGCCCCAGGCCAGGCGGAAGTGTACGCCGAATTTCTTCTCGTAGGATTCGATGAACTGCCGCGGCATGGCCGAGCCCGCGCAAACAATCTCGCGCACCGAAGACAAATCGTGAGGATGCGTCTCCAGAAAGCCGTACAGCCCGATCCAGATGGTGGGCACGCCGGCCGTGAACGTCACACGTTCGCTTTGAATCAGG
>CATPCJ010000290.1 GCA_955652915.1 uncultured Bryobacteraceae bacterium | reverse complement strand
CTTTTCTCAGATCAGTCCAAGGGCATGATCCATGTATTTTTCGGCGAGCGGGAAGTCGCCAAAATTCCGGGCATTCCAAAAGACATCCCGCAAATTCCCGTCCGGAAAGCCGCTGTCGTCGGCGCGGGCACGATGGGCGGTGGCATCGCGATGGTGCTGGCCAACGCGGGCGTTCCGGTATTGCTGAAAGAAACCGATCAAGCGGCGCTCGACCGCGGGCTGGCGACCATCCGCAAGAACTACGCGAATTCGGTGAGCAAAGGCCGATTTACGCAGCAGGCGATGGACGAGCGCTTGGCTCGCATCACTCCCACGCTCACGTACGACGGCTTCGGCGACGTTGACATGGTCATCGAGGCGGTCTTCGAAGGGATGGCCCTTAAGAAACAGATCTTCGCGGATCTCGACAAGGTAGTGAAACAGGGCGCAATTCTCGCGTCGAACACATCCACGTTGAATGTCGATGAAATCGCATCGGCCACGGCGCGGCCGGAGTGGGTGATCGGCACGCACTTCTTCAGCCCCGCGAACGTGATGCGTTTGCTCGAGATCGTGCGCGGAAAAGCAACGTCGAAAGAAGTCATCGCGACGTTGATGACACTGTCGAAAAAGTTGGGGAAGATCGGCGTGCTGGTGGGCAATTGCCGTGGATTCGTTGGCAATCGCATGTTCGGACCGTATCGCCGTGAAGCTCAGTTCCTGGTGGAAGAAGGCGCAACGGTGGAAGCAGTCGATAAAGCGCTTTACGATTACGGCATGGCCATGGGACCAATGGCTACCGGCGACCTGGCCGGTCTCGACGTCGGCTGGCGCATTCGCAAAGAATTCAAGGATGCTGAAAATACCAGCGTCCGGCAGCCGCTGGTGGAAGACCGGTTGTGCGAGATGGGACGCTATGGTCAAAAGACGGGCGCGGGCTGGTACAAGTACGATGAGAATCGCCGGCCGCAGCACGATCCGGAAGTGGACAAAGTGATCGAGCAGATTCGCAAGGAAACGGACCGCGCGCCACGCGAGATCGGCAACGAAGAAATCGTCGATCGCATCATCTACGCATTGGTAAACGAAGGCGCGCGAATTCTGGAGGAAGGCTACGCGCTGCGCGCCGTCGACATCGACATCATCTACATCAATGGCTACGGGTATCCGGCGTATCGCGGTGGACCGATGTGGTATGCCGATACGGTGGGATTGAAGAAAGTTTACGACCGGATCGTGGAGTTCGAAAAACAGCACGGGGCGTTGTGGGCGCCGGCTCCTCTTTTGAAACAACTGGCGGAGTCCGGCAAAACATTCGCGGATTTCGACAAGCAGGTGGGGCAGGGCGCAGCCAGCGCCGCGGAAGGAAAAAACTGAAATGCGAGAAGCCGTAGTTGTAGCCAGCTCACGCACCGCGCTCGCGAAATCGTTTCGCGGATCGTTCAACATGACTCGCCCGGAGGACCTTGCCGCGCACTGCATCAAAGACGTTTTGCGCAAAACCCCGGCGCTCGATCCGGCGGAGATCAACGATGTCATCCTGGGATGCGCGCAGCCGCATGGCGCGCAGGGTGCGAACATCGCCCGCATATCCGCTATTCTCGCGGGATTGCCGGCAACGGTTGCGGCAACCACCGTGAATCGCTTCTGCTCTTCGGGATTGCAAGCGATCGCGATGGCGGCGCACGAAATTCTCAACGAGGGCGTGGACGCGGCCATCGGCGGCGGCGTGGAGAGTATCAGCCTGACTCCTCGCGATAACAATCCGCATCCGTGGGTGGCCGAGCACAAGCCCGGGATCTACATGGTGATGGGTGCAACGGCGGAGGTGGTAGCCAAGCGCTACAACGTGAGCCGGCAGTCGCAGGATGAATATTCGTTGCTGAGCCAGCAGCGCACGGCGCGCGCGCAAGGCGAGGGATTTTTCGAGGGCGAGATCGCGCCCATGAAAGTGACGCGCGCGCTGCTCGACAAAAAAACCGGCCAGGTCTCGGGAACCGACGAGGTCTGCGCGAACAAGGACGAATGCAACCGGCCGGACACCACGTTGGAGGGACTGCTGGGCTTGAAGCCGCACTTCGATCCCGATAGCGGCCAGGGCAGCGTGACGGCCGGAAACGCTTCGCAGCTTTCGGATGGCGCCTCGGCGACTTTGCTGATGTCGCGCGAGCGAGCCGATGCCCTCGGCATTCCCTACACGTTGATCTTCCGTGGATTCGCGGTGGCAGGTTGCGAGCCCGACGAAATGGGTATCGGTCCGGTTTTCGCGGTGCCGAAATTGTTAGGCCGGCATGGATTGAAGGCCGGCGATATCGATTTGTGGGAACTGAATGAAGCTTTCGCCGTGCAAGTGGTTTACTGCCGCGATCGGCTGGGGATCGATCCGGAAAAGTTAAACGTCAACGGCGGTTCGATCGCGATCGGCCATCCGTTTGGGATGACGGGTTCCCGTATGACCGGAACTTTAGCGAACGAAATGGCAAAGCGGAAGGTGAAATACGGAGTCGTTACGATGTGTATCGGCGGTGGACAAGGCGCTGCGGGACTTTTCGAGCGGGCGAGTTAGTTATCGCGCCGCCGGAGACCGGAGCCGGGCAACGCCGCCGTCCGCCGCTGTAAGCCGTAAGGGCCGACGCCGTTGTTATTTCGCGACAACTACGAAGCTCAGGTTGCTGCGAGCGTTTGCGAGAATAGAGCCGGTGTTCAAGACCATTCTTTTCGATCTCGGCAACGTCATCGTTCCATTTGATTTCAAGCTTGCTTACGCCAGGCTTGCCCCGCTCTGCGGCTGCGAGCCAGCCGACATCCCGATCAAAATCCGTTCCACCGATTTGGTGACGCGGTTTGAAACCGGGCGCGTTGGTCCGGAACAATTCGTGGAAGAATTGTCAGCGGTGCTGAGCCTCAAGATTACCTTTGAGGAATTCCGCGATTTGTGGACCTGCATTTTCCTTCCGCGGCCGCTGATCGCCGAAGCGCTGCTCGAAAACCTTGCCAGGGGCTATCGTCTGATGCTTCTTTCGAACACCAACCCGATCCACTTCGAGATGGTCCAGGCCAATTTCCCACTGTTGCGGCATTTTCACGACCGCGTGCTTTCTTATGAGGCGGGCGCGGTGAAACCATCGTCCAAGATTTTCAAGGCGGCCATTCAACGCGCCCGGTGCAAGCCCGAGGAGTGCTTTTTCACCGACGATATCGCGATCAACATCGAAGCCGCGCGGAAGCATGGGATGGATGCTGTCCAGTTTCATAACTCCGCCCAGCTTGAAGAAGAGCTGCGCGCGCGAAAAATCAAGTTCTGAAATCTATAACAGCGTGGTATCGAGACTGGCTTCAACGTGGGGTTCGCCCGGAACGGGCGTCTCCGGCGCGCCGTTTCTCAGATGCTCGACAAGCGCTTCCTCGGATCCATCGAAAAAACGATTCACCAGATCCTGAACGGCAAGACCGCGCAACACTTCGCGCCGCAGAACAGGCACGTAGACAAACGAGCGGCCCACTTTCCGCCGCGACACGCCGCCCTTTCGAGCCAGGCGGTCCAGCACCGTCATCACCGTCGTGTACGCCAGATTCCGGTTTTCGGTCAGCGCCAGGCGAACATCCTTGACATTCCCTTCGCCCATCGTCCAGAGCGCCTTGAGGCACTCCAACTCCAGTGGCGGCGGGATGTCGTGCGCGCCGTTTCTAGACAATTCAGGACTCCTTGCGCCAAACCTGCTTCAGCTTTTCGGCGAAAACAGAACCCGTGGGCCGCGGCGCGGGAGGGTCTTGATGCTGCACCGGCGCGGGAGCCAACTGAGGAGCGGGAGCCAACTGCGGCTCCACCACGGCAGCGGGTTCGGAGGCAGGTTGCTCCGGATGCTCGTCTTCCAGATATTTCGCCTTCTTCAGAACCGATCTCTCGAGCGAAGGATTGTAGGAAGTCCAGCAGCCATCCACATGCCGGTCCTTCGCAATCAGCCCGCGCATGCATTCCATCTTGGAATCGAGATTGTCCAGGTGATGCAGCAGCAACGCCTCCGGGAACAGCGGGACTTTGGGCGAGCCGTATTCCAGTTCCCCGTGGTGGCTGAGAATCAAGTGTTCCACCAACGTTCTCAATTTCGGCGGGAAGTCCGGAAAGCGTTGAAGCTTGTCGTGCAGGAATCGCAAACCGATGATGATGTGGCCCAGCAGTTGGCCTTCGGAGCTGTAGCCGAAGCTGCGGTCGTAAGTCAGCTCCGCCACCTTGCCGATATCGTGCAGCACGGCGCCGGTCAAAAGCAGATCGAGGTCGATGTACTTATAATGCGCGGCCATGGCGCGGCACAGATTACAGACCGATAAAACGTGCTCGATCAATCCGCCCAGGTACGCGTGATGAACGTGTTTCGCGGCGGGCGCGATGCGATACATGCGAGCCAGCGGTTCGTCGTCCAGGAAGGCTTCGAGCAGCGCGCGCAGGTGCGGATTGCCGACACCCGCCACCAGCCCGCGCAGCTCCGCGAACATCTCCATGGGATCGCGCTCGGACGCGGGAAAGTAATCGGCGAAATCGACGTCGCAATCCAGCACGCGCGTCATCTTGTGGATGGTAAGCTGCGGCCGGTTCTGAAAAATCTGAAGGAGCCCTTTCACCTTGATGAAGTCGTCGCGCTCAAACGTCGCCATCACCTCGGCGACGTTGTCCCACATCTTCGCGTCGACATCGCCGGTGCGATCGCCCAGCAGCAGGGAAAGATATGGTTCGCCCGATTTCTTCTGCCGGATATCCTTCACGTGAACCAGAAAGGTCGTCGTGACCATCTGGTTCGGCTTCAGCTCCGTGACGTAGGGCGATTTCATGAATTACTGCGAAGTGCTGGTGCTCTTGGCCTTGGTGCCGGGAATTGGCACGGCCCAGAGCAGCTTCTTGCGGTGCGTCTTGTTAAGAACTTCGCCCTTGGTGATGGTTTCGGGCTTGAGCTGGGCGGGATCTTTCCAGGACGTGTCCATGCCGGGCGCCGCGCCGCTGTCGACCCAATCGGCCTTGATTTCGAGGAATGCGTGCGTGCGTAACTCTGTAAGATACTCGCGCACTTTGGGCTCCATGCGGGGCGCGTACAGCTTTTCCATGATCTCGTTTTCCACTTCCGAGAGCTCCGCTTGACCGGCCTTCTGGTGTTCGTCGACTTTCAGGATCAGATATCCGGCGGGCGTGGTAATCGGGTCGGCGATGTAACCCTTGGGCTGGCTCCAAACTTGATCCTCGACGGCCTTAGCCAGATCGCCCTTCTTATAGGGATCGAGTTGTCCGTAAGTCTTGTTGGTAACGGAGTCGGAGTTGTCGCGCGCCATTTCCGGAAAGCGCTCGCCCTTGCGCGCGCGAGCCACCAGGTCTTTTGCCTTCTTTTCCGCGGCCGCTTTCCCGGCTGCGTCCTTGTTCTCCGTGGACACCAAAATTTCGCGCAGGAAGATACGTTCCTGGCGAACGAAGTCGGTCTTGTGCTCGTTGTAGTATTTCTCGATTTCGTCGTGCTTGATGTTAACTCTGTCGCCCACTTCCTGCCGGATCACTCGCTGGCGCAGCATGTCGTTCTTCATTTCCAGCTTGAAGTCCTCGAACGACATCCCGGTTCCTTCCTTGACGTATTCCTGAAACTTTTCGGGTTCGGCGATTCCCGAGTCGCGCTGGATTTGGGCAATCCGCTTGGACACCTCGCTATCCACGGTGAGGTTGAGATCTTTGGCCTTTTGCACCAGCAGCAATTGATCGACGCGGTCGCGCAGGAAGTTCTTTTCGTGATCCGCCATGGCCTGCTGCAGCGTAGGCCCGGTCACCCCCTGCTGGCGGACCGCGTTGGCCAGCTCCCGGCGTGATCGTTCCAGGTCGCCGCGCGTGATGATGTCGCCATTACATTTGGCGATGATCTCTTCGACAATGGTCAAGTCCGCCGCGAAGACGGAACCGGACACCAGCAATAGGACGGGGGCAAGCAATTTCATATATAACCATTATCGCCTATGGAAAAACAATGGGGTGACAGGCACCTCAATCACCGATCTCCATCAGCCGAACCAGGTGATTTGGATGACGGTGATTGAGGTGCCTGTCACCCCATTGTTTCCCGGTCGGGATACGGCTGATAAACTTATGGGGGGAGAGAACAGAACCAACCGATGGCAACGCCAACCAGCATACAAGCTTCGGTGGATGTCGCGCCCTCGCGGGAAGACCTTATCCGGGCTTATCGCGCGATGTACATGGCGCGGCGTCTCGACGACCGTGAAATTCTGCTGAAGCGGCAGAATCGAATCTATTTTCAAATCAGCGGCGCGGGACACGAG
>CATPCJ010000289.1 GCA_955652915.1 uncultured Bryobacteraceae bacterium | reverse complement strand
TGGTCCCAGAATCATAAAAAAAAAAATGGCAGCAAGGGCACGTCGGCTCCGGCCGCAAATCGATCGAGTCCTTTGCTCTCAGTCACCAGCTTTCAAATATTTCTTTCCGTTGCTATTGTCCCAGTAGCGAATTGTCGCAAAGGCTTTCCCTGTGCCACCTTGGAGGATTATCCAACACGCTCGCGTGCATGGTTCCGTCGTCCCCGGCAAGGTCTACGGCATCCTCGCGGCCGGACGCAGTTGTATATATAGGACGTGATGACACCACGCCCGCCCGCATCATTCGACGATTTGTTGTGGATGCCAAATCGACACGGGTGATGTGGACGGGCTGGCTGGACTCTTGGAACACCTGGAGGCCGCTCGTGGACCAGTCATCCGGGCAGGCCAACGCGCCCGCCAGGCGTTCCTTGAAAACTACGACCGCGAATCCGCCTGCGCCGCAATACGCTTCTCTTGATGAGCACCATAACCCAGCCGTCCGGTTTCCAAACCGGCCACCACTGAGGTGCCAGAAAAACAGCGTATACATCGCGGGGCAAAACGAACCCAATGAGAATCCCAGGATAATTAAATGAACATCTTAGGGACGATATCCACTTGTGTCCACAAGCCCGGTACCCGACCCTTGGATTCTTTTCTCAACGTTGTGACTGTGAAGTGGCTTACGTATGTATTCCCTCCTACTATTGGGTCTGGCTTCGTTTTTTCTTGCTTTCTTGCTCATCTACTTCGCAATCCGCCCACACGCCCGCCTTCCGATCAGTCCACGCCGGCGACTGGGTTTCCAATGATTTGGAAACTAAGTGAGGTTCGTCTCCCAAGTGGAAAGCCCTGTCGCACGAATCGATGAAGAATTACAAAGTCACAAAGCATATCATGGTCCTGCACAGCTAAAATCTCAAATGGGGCCGGAAGGCTAATATCGATCCATGTTCCGACTGACGATCGCACTCATAATCGCCGCGACGTGCCGTGCTCAAAGTACCAATCCACTGGCCGGCGATCCTCAAGCCGCCGAGACGGGCCGGTGGACTTTTCGAATTCTGTGCGCGCCCTGCCACGGAATCCACGCCGGCGGCGGACGTGGACCCGATTTGACGCGCGGCAATTATTCAGTCGGCGATCGGGACCAGGACTTATACGGCGCGATCGCCAGAGGCGTTCCAGGTTCGGAAATGCCGGCCTATGGCGACCGGCTGAACGCGGATGCCGTCTGGCGTCTGGTTTCGTACGTTCGATCCGTGGCCCGGCACGACGCCGAAACCGTTCCGGGCGACGTTGCCGCCGGCGAGAAGGTTTTCTGGGGCAAGGGCGCGTGCGGGCAATGCCATCGGGTTGGCGGCAAGGGCAGCGGTATCGGTCCGGATCTGACGCGGGCCGGGCGGCAGCGCAGCCTCAAATACCTCAGGTCGTCGGTGATGACCCCCGATAGCGACATCACGCCGGGGTACGGCACCGTCAAGGTGGTCCAAAAGGACGGCAAGACAATCTCGGGCGTGGAAAGAAGCATCGACAATTTTTCCGTTCAACTGATGGATCTGAGCGGCAAATATCATTCGTTCGTCCGGGAGGATGTAATTTCCATCGCGCGGGAATCGCGGTCGTTGATGCCGTCTTACGGGACGGTTTTCAGCGAAAGCGAGATGAACGATCTGCTGGCGTACTTGCTCAGCTTGCGAGGTAGCCGATGAAACTGCTGGTGCTCTATGTTCTTGCCGGCGCGATGGTCCTGGCCCAGAACGATCCGGGTTCGTGGACCACGTATGGAAAGAATTCGCAGGGGTGGCGCTACAGCGAACTCGATCAAATCAACACCAGGACCGTTTCGAAGCTGGCCGCTCAATGGATGTTCCAGACCAACGCCGCCGGAAAGAACGAAACCACGCCGCTGGTCTTCGATCGCATGATGTTCGTCACCGGTCCGAACAATTTTGCGTGGGCTCTGGATGCACTCACCGGACGGCTGATCTGGTCTTACAAGAGCGCGCCGCAAAGCGGATTGAATCTCTGCTGCGGCGCAGTAAACCGAGGCTTCGCGGTCAAGGGCGGCAAGCTCTTCAAGGTGAATCTGGATGGCACGATTCTCGCGATGGATGCGGCATCCGGCGCGGTTCTCTGGCAAACAGCCATGGAGGATTACAAGAAAGGCTACACCGCCACCGCCGCGCCTTTAGTAGTAAAGAACCTGGTGGTGTCCGGCATGGCGGGCGCGGAGTTCGGAACGCGCGGATTCATCGACGCCTACGATGCCGAGACCGGGAAGCGCGTATGGCGGTTCTACACGGTCGCGGGCGAGGGAGAACCCGGCGGCGACACGTGGTCGGGCGATACCTGGAAACGCGGTGGCGCGTCCACCTGGATCACGGGCACCTACGATCCGGATACGAATCTGGTTTTTTGGGGCACCGGCAATCCCGGCCCGGACCTGAACGGCGATGTGCGTCCCGGCGACAATCTGTATTCGTGCAGCGTGGTGGCGCTCGATGCCGATACCGGGAAGCTCAAGTGGCATTACCAATTCACGCCTCACGATGTGCACGATTGGGACGCCGTGGCGGATCCGATTCCCGTGGACGTCAATTTCAATGGCCGCCCCGTGAAGGCGCTCATTCAAGCCAACCGCAACGGCTTCTTCTACATGTTCGATCGCACCAACGGCAAACTTTTGCAAGCCAAAGCGTACACGAAAGTCACCTGGGCCGATGGCATCGCACCGAACGGCCGCCCCATCCTGATATCCGGTCAGGACCCCACCGAGGAAGGGAATCGCACCTGTCCCGGCATGGGCGGCGGTCACAACTGGCAGGCCACCGCGTATAGTCCGCGGACGGGACTCTACTACTTCACCTCGAGCGAGCGCTGCATGCTGTTCTACAAAACGAGCCAGGAGTTTGTGGAAGGGCAATGGTATCAGGCCAGCACCGTAGGCAGGAGCGAGCCGGGGGGCGGCCGCATACTCGCGCTCGATCCAAAAACCGGAAGCACGGTCTGGCACTTCGACACCATCAGTCCTCCCACCGGTGGCGTTCTAGCGACGGCCGGCGGTTTAATTTTTGCAGGCGATGCCGAAGGCTACCTGATCGCATTCGATGCAACAACCGGCAAGGTGCTGTGGCGATTCCAGGCCGGCGGAACGATCATCGCGCCGCCCATCAGCTACGCTTTAGACGGCCGCCAATACATAGCAGTAGCGGCAGGCCAAACAATGCTAACCTTCGCCCTTCCAAAATAAACTGTGTATAACCTAACGTGGTGCGCGCACTGGGTACGAGCCTCCTCGACGCCCCTGCTTGTCCGCTCACAAGCAGAGGTCTCGAATATGTTCGTCGCCAGGGGCGCCAAGGAGGCTCGTACCCAGTGCGTACGCTACATTAAGTGATCATTGCATGAAAAAACACTTTTGGATTCTCTTTCTGATCGCCGCGGTCGGCCTCTACGGACAAGGGTTCGATATCGTCCTCTCCCATGGCCGGGTGATCGATCCCGAATCGGGTCTGGATGCGGTACGCAACATCGGCATCCGTGGAAAGCGCATCGCGGCCATATCCAGCGCTCCGCTTCGCGGCAGGACTGAGGTGGACGTCCGCGGTCTGGTGGTCTCCGCCGGCTTTATCGATCTTCACTCGCACGGCCAGGACGACGAGAACTATCGCTACAAGGCCCATGACGGAGTCACCACCGCGCTCGAGCTCGAGATTGGCGTTTCGCCGGTGACGGAGTGGTATCAAAGTAGGCAAGGCAAAGCGCTGGTCAACTTCGGAGCAAGTTCCGGACACGTGCCGGCTCGAATGGCGGCGATGCACGACAGCGGTGTGTTTCTCCCGCGCGACGAGGCAGCCCATCGCATCGCCACCGATGAAGAGACGCTTTCGATTGTGAACGCCGTCCGGCGCGGCTTGGATGACGGCGCGATCGGCATCGGATTCGGGATCGCCTATGTCCCCACCGCGCCGCGCCAGGAGATCTTCCGCCTCTTTCAACTGGCGGCGGAACGGCATGTGCCCGTCTTCGTGCATATGCGCGGAGGAGTTCCGAACGAACCCAACAGCGGTGCAATTCCAGCTCTGCAGGAAGTGATCGCCGATGCCGCGGTTACAGGCGTCTCACTGCACGTTGTTCACCTCACCAGCGTGGCGGCGCGGTTGACTCCGATCTGCCTGCAGATGATCGATGGCGCGCGCCGGCACGGCATCGACGTGACCACCGAAATGTATCCCTATACCGCGTCGGCGTCGCGCATCGAGTCCGCGATCTTTGACGATTGGGAGAAGCGGACAGGATTCAGCTACCACGATCTACAATGGGCGGCCACCGGCGAGCGTCTCACCGCGCAGACCTTCGCCAAGTACCGTAAACAGGGCGGTTCCGTGATCAGCCACACGCTTCCGGAAGAAGCCTTGCGCGCGGGTATTCAGAGCCCCATCGTAATGTTCGCGAGCGACGGCCGCTTGACGGAAGGCAAAGGCCATCCGCGCAGCGCCGGGACGTTTGCCCGCGTCTTGGGCCTTTATGTACGCGAGCAGAAGCTGATCTCGCTGACGGATGCCCTTCGCAGAATGACGTTGATGCCGGCACAGCGGCTGGAGGCCAGCGTGCCCGCCATGCGCAACAAGGGCCGTATCCGCGTGGGCGCCGACGCCGATCTGGTTGCGTTCGATGCCGATCGCATTATCGACAAGGCCACGTTCGAGAATCCCGCTCAGTACTCTGAAGGCATCCAGCACGTTATTGTAAATGGAGTGTTTGTTGTGCGCGAAGGAAACTTCGTCGCTGGTGCGTACCCCGGTGTTGGGCTTCGCACCAGATAGGAGAAAAAGAAATGATTTCACGAAGAAACTTTGTTGCTGCATCTACCGCGATGGTGGCCGGCGCGGGGCGAATGTCCGCCGGAACTACGAATCGCTTTGCGGATTTGGAAAGCCGGCTGGCGCGGCATGAACTGAAGGATATCAATAAGGACGATCTGCCGACGCCTTGCATGGTGGTGGATCAGGACATTTTCGAATCCAATCTGAAGAAGATGGCGGACCATTGCACCAAGACGGGTATTCATCTGCGCGCGCACGTCAAAGTGCACAAGAGCACCGAGATCGCCCGCCGGCAGTTGGCGCTTGGCGCTATCGGACTTACCTGCGCAACGATAGCCGAGTGCGAGTTGATGTCGCGCGCGGGATTCAACGGAATTCTGCTGACCCGCCAGCCCACCAGTAAGAACAATATCGCCCGTGTTGTAGCGCTGGCCCAGCGCGATGCCACGTTCGGAACCGTGGTGGACGATCCGCAGGCCGCCACCTGGCTACAGGAAGCCGCGCGCGCCGAAAACGTGAAGTTGCGGACCGTCGTGGACGTATTCGCCGGTCTGACGCGCCATGGCATTGAAGCTGGACGCCCGGCGCTCGATCTGGCCAAGCAGGTGGATTCGTCAAAGAACTTGAAGCTCATCGGGATCATGGGTTACGCCGGAGCAGCGGCCCACACGCACGTGTTCGAAGAACGAATGAAGAAATCCAGGAACGATCTGTCCGGGATGTTGGAAACGGTGGCGTCAGCGCGCAGCGCCGGCCTGCCTGTCGAAATCATTACCGGAGGAAGCACCGGCACTTACAACGTGGATTCCGAGATGAAGGGTCTGACGGAATTGCAGGCCGGATCGTTCGTATTCATGGACACGCTGTACCGCCAGATCGGCGGAAAAAATAACGCCGCGAGTTTCGACGATTTCGGATCGGCTCTCACGGTCCTATCCACGGTGATCAGCAAGCGCCACGCCGGGCTGTGTACGATTGATGCCGGCAACAAAGCGCTCTTGAAACCCACTGATGAGGTGAAGGGCCGGCCCGATGTAAAGGTTGAGAACCAAGGCGCGGAATATGGACTGCTGGTCTGGAAAGACGGCGATCGGGATTTCAAGATCGGCGATCGCGTGGAGATCTATCCATCGAATCTGGACATGAGCACCAATGTCTACGATCGCTACTATGTCGCCCGTGGCGAACGGATCGTCGACGTGTGGCCGATCATGGGACGGTCCGGCGCGGCGCAGCGCTGAGGGATGTGAATGGGCGGCTAAACAAGATTTTTGGCCGCGCACTCAAACAAATATCTCAAAAAGATACGGCAACATGTCGATTTCGCCGCCACTGGAACGACGTACCCATGAGAGCCGTAATGCAATTGCCAATAGCCGCGGAACTAAACATAGATCGAGTCGTGCGCGGCCAACAGCAATTCGGATCCGATTTGAACCTCGCCATTGCGGTTCAGCGGCAAATGCTTCCTCGGAACACGAAACAGCTCACGACGATCAGATATGCAGGCCTGTCCGCCGCTGCACGGGGGATCGGCGGCGACTATTACGATTTTCTGGATCTCGGTCCCGGCACACTCGGCATTCTCTTGGCCGATGTTTGCGGGAAGGGCGTAGCGGCGGCGCTCTTGATGGCCAACCTGCAGGCTTCCATTCGTTGCGAATGTGCGCACGGGTTCAGCGGCCTCAGTGCGATGCTGCAGCGGGTCAACGCGCGGTTCTACGAATCGACACTGCCCGAGCAATACGCCACTCTGTTCTTTGGTCGTTACGATGACCGTACGCGGCGTTTGGATTACGTCAACTGTGGGCAGCAGCCGGCGATGGTCATGCGCGGTGACCGTTCAATGGAGCGTCTGGAGTCGACAGCGCTGCCGCTCGGACTCGTTCCGGATTGGGCCGGCGAAAAGAACACGGTGGAGCTCCGGAACGGTGACATGCTGTGCGTATGTTCGGACGGCGTGATCGAAGCCGGCCTTGAAAGCGGATGCGAGTTTGGAGAGGACGGGCTCATCTCCGTCATGGCCACCAATCCGGATCGGGATATCGAGATCGAAATCGCGCGCATCGCACAAGCCGCGTACACATATGTGCCGAACGGTCCAACCGACGACATGACCATAGCCGGCGTCCGGGCTGTCTAATGCTGCCTACAGACGCTCCCTCACGGTCGCGGTTCTGAAAGCCGGCGACTGATACCGCAGCCACTTACAGAACCGCGCGCGTAAGCAAGCGTCTTCCAGAAGCACTTTTTCCGCACCTCTACAGCGCGTTTCGCCCACAATAGAAAATCAAGGCACTGAGCGCCACCAGTGCCGCGATCCACGCTATGCGAGGTTCCCATCCCGCGCTCCAATGCATCTCGATCTCGCACGCGCCGGCGCAGCGGGGCTCGATCACGATGAAACCGAGCCCGTCTCTGCGGACTGGTACTTCGCGATGATTAGCGGTGGCATTCCAGCCCTTATCGAAATTCATTGCCACCGAAATTAACTGATCCGGTCCGAGGATGCCATCGATTCGCGCCGTATTCGGGCCCGTCCAGTTTGTCTTGATCATTGGAAGCGTGGAGTCTTCCAGCGCTGCAACGAAGGGCCGCAACTCGGCCACGTCGATTCCGTTCACTGGCGGACGCTGCACCAGATCGCTCGATCGAACCACTCGCGCCAAACCGGGCGTCCGCTCCGGCACGCCATAAATGTAGTCGTCGCCGCGTTGCCAAAGCAGAGGCAGCCGGTTTTGAAAACGATTGGGATACGCGGCGGGCTTGTAGGGTTCTTTGCTCGCCGGACCACCCAGGGCTATGGCGTGAACCGCATAGGCTTTCATCCACAGGGTTGAATAATCGGCGGACTGCTGGTCCGATTCGTACCCCGCGTAAATTATATAGCTCGCTGTCCGGCTCATGGGGTTCACCATCGATGGGCCGCAGCACCCCATCATCTGCGGAGTATCCGTGAAGACATTCATCCAGTACGAGACGGTGCCCGGCGCCATGACTCGCTCGCCTTGCATGTTGCGGTCGAACCAGTCCGCCATTTGATACTCGATCGTTTCCTTGATCTCGACCTTGCGAATCATGCCGCGCGCGTGAAGCCGATAGTGCGGGTACTGTATGCAGCAAAATGCCAGAAGCAGGACGGCCGCGGGCCAGCGCAACCCGGGCCACCGGGAAAATAGTAATTGCAAAATCAATCCAAACGACAGAACAAGTCCGATCTCCATTGCCAGGTGGAATCGAAGCGGTTGTGGAGTCAATCGAATGCCGAACCAACCAGCCGCTAAGACAATCCAGCCGACAGCCAGACTAAATAACGCAGCGAAGCGAAGGGCAAAAGATGCGCCCAGCCAGCCGAGCAGCGCGCGCACGATGGCGCAACACACCAGAAGCACGGCCAAGCAGAGCCAGCGCGCGGGTCCTGGCGTCGGACTATCGCCCATGGCATGCGCATTCGTCCATGTCCTCCCGATGTTCGATGGCAGCGCGAACGGACATGCCAGTGCGCAGGCAGCTAAGCCCATCGCCGCCATCCGCGGCAGGATCTTGCGCAAACCCGCATAGTTCCCTGCGACTAAATAACCGGCGACGGCCAGTGACAGCACGACGGTACTTGGCCAACTTGTGCACGCAACGGCCGCCAGCGCCACCGATGCCGCGAGCGCGGACGCCGCGGTTTTCCGAACCACCGCCAGGTGCAGCAGCGACACCGCCAGCATGCACAGCGTGAGACCGGTGACGTTCGGACCTTCGCCGTAACCAACCAGGGCCTGCAGCCGTAGTGCATTGCCGATTCCACCAGCATCGGCGCGAACATCGGAGAGAAACAAGAGAGCTGGTGAGAACAGAGAGAAAATGACGGCGGCCGTGAATGCCGCTAATCGATCGCCGCCGAGGTTCTTGGCGAGAAGGTAGAAGGCGACTCCTCCCAGCGAATAGGTTGTGGCCGTGACGAAATGGTACGCAGAGGGCACGCTGGTGTGAAAGATCAAAGCGAAGGCGGCCACGACGTGATGCAGCAGCGGTTGATATACAACCGAAAACGGCATGCCCGCGAACCACATCGGAAACCAGTCGTAACCGGACCCGTGCTGCCGTATGTAGCGAGCCATGGCGATGAATGCTCCTTCGATGGAAAGCAGCCGATCCAGGTATTCAATTCTGAAAAGACGGAAGCAAACCAGGGCATTGAGCAGGAAAACAACAAGCGGATAACCGATCGCGGGTAACCAGCGCTTCAACGAGGGCGGCATTCGGCGCAAACCTAGTGCACGGTCCGCGTTTTGCGATTCATGTAATCCATCAGCAGATATTGACCGAGGTTGTACGGCGTGGTGAAGTAGGCCTTGCCTCGGCACAGCTCCGTGACCTTTTGCACGAAGTTCACCAGACCGAAATCGCTCGCGAGCATGAAGGTGTTGATCAGAATGCCCTGCTTCTTGCAGCGGCTCACTTCTTCCAGCGTGCGGCTGATCACCAGCGGGTCCAGGCCGAATGCATTGCGGTACATGCGGCCGTCCTCCAGCGTGAGCGCGGAGGGTTTTCCATCCGTGATCATGATGATCTGCTTCATGTCCTTCTTTTCCTGATTCAGCAAGCGCTGCGCCAGGATCAAGCCGTCGCGCGTGTTGGTGTAGTAAGGACCCACTTGCACCCGGGCCAGGTCGGACAAACGCAATTCCTCGGCCGAGTCGTGGAACAGTACACAGCGCAAGCTGTCGCCGGGATACTGGGTGCGGATCAGGTGGGCCAGCGCCAGCGCCACCTTCTTCGCCGGAGTAAAACGATCTTCGCCATACAGAATCATGCTGTGGCTGCAATCCAGCATCAACACCGTCGCGCACGAGCTTTGATACTCGGATTGATGGACATGCAGATCGCTGTACTCGAGTTCAATCGGCACCTTGAGGCCATCGCGCTGGATCGCGGAAAACAGCGTCTGGCTGATATCCAGGTTGAATGTGTCGCCGAATTCGTAAGGCTTAGCAGCGCCGCTGGTTTCGACGCCCGTGGAGAGGTCGCGCGTATCGTGAGCGCCGAAACTGGATTTCCCGAGCGATCCGAGCAAGTCTTTGAGGGTCTTGAATCCCAGGAAATCGACCGATTTGTCGGTGATCTCGACGTTGACCTTGCGATCCGCATTTCCTGTCCCAGCCTGACCGCTCTGCTTAGTCTGTTGCTGGTCCGTATTGATATAGCCTTCGTCCGCCAGCTTTTGGACCAGACGATTCAACAACTCGTCGACCTGCTCCGCCGACATACTTTCGAGCGCTTGCCGGATGCGCTCCGCTTGTTCGCGATCGAACGCGTCGCCCTGTTCCAGGGCGTTCTGAATTGCGTTCTTCAGATCTTCCAGATTGTGCTGGTTCCACTCGCTGAAGCCCATGTACTGATTCTGAAAGCCGCTCTCGAGGAAGAAATCGGACAGCGCTTTGAGCAGGTCTTCCGCGCTGATCCCGAAATCGTCGCCGGTGTATTTTGAATAATGAATCCACTTCATGTAAACCCTTTACAAAGGCCGATTATCATCGGCGGCAGGATACCATCCCGCCCTACAAGTTTAGTTAAACTGGCGTCTGGGCGGCCGCCGTCCTTCCTCGCGTTCCGGCGGGTCCTTCTTGCGCTCGCCGGCGGTGAACCCGATTTCTTCGCTCCGGCTGAGACGCCGGTGCGCATACAGGCCTTCCAGAATAAATTCCGAGGCGGAAGCTCGCAATGCGTCCGGCTCGCTCGCACCCAAACCCAATACGCCGGTCTTTTCCATCAGTCCCTGGATGTTGCCAAGCTGCCGGGCCATGGCGCTTGCATCGAGAGACTCATCCAATTTCAAGGAGCCGCCCAACTCAAACCATTGCACGATCTGCGACACGTTGACGCCATCGAAATAGGTGGTGTAGACTTTGCCGACGGCCATGCGGATCAACTCGCGCGCGACGTTGTCGCCGCCTTTCAATTCGCCCTCGTATTCCAATTCCAGTTTGCCGGTGATGGAAGGCAGCGCGGCATAAATATCCAGCACGCGCGGCACCGCCACTGCTTCCCCGGCTTTTAACGCGCGACGCTCGGCGTTCGAGACAACATTCTCGAGTACTGAAATCGGCAGCCGCTGCGAGACGCCGGAACGTTTATCCACCTTTTTGTCTTCACGCGCGAGGAACGCCAATTGCTCGACGATCTCACGAATGTAGTTGGGTACTTCCAAGCTGCTGGGTGAAACGCGATCGACCCAGGATTCCTGTTTGGTAATGGCCAGGCCCTGCTGCAGAGTGAGCGGGTAGTGTGTGCGGATTTCACTTCCGATGCGGTCCTTCAGCGGCGTGATGATTTTCCCGCGCGCCGTATAGTCTTCGGGATTGGCGGTAAACACCAGCATGATGTCGAGCGGCAATCGGACCGGATAACCCTTGATCTGCACGTCGCCTTCCTGCATGATGTTGAACAATCCCACCTGGATCTTGCCGGCCAGATCGGGCAGTTCGTTAATCGCGAAGATGCCCCGGTTGGCGCGCGGCAACAGGCCGTAGTGAACGGTAAGCTCATTCGAAAGATCGCGGCCGCTACGGGCAGCCTTGATGGGGTCGATGTCGCCGATCATGTCGGCTATGGTGACGTCCGGCGTAGCCAGCTTTTCGACATAACGTTCTTCGCGGTTGAGCCAGGCGATGGGCGTGCCGTCGCCCTTTTCTTCTATCAAATCGCGGCATCGGCGGCAGATGGGATGATACGGATTATCGCGGATTTCGCAGCCTGCGATGTACGGCATGCGTTGATCGAGCAGCGCCGTCAACATCCGGATGATGCGGGTCTTGGCCTGCCCGCGCAATCCGAGCAGAATGAAATTGTGCCGCGACAGCAGGGCGTTCACCATCTGTGGAATCACGGTGTCGTCGTAGCCGACCACGCCCGGGAAAAGCTCCTCGCCTCTCTGCAGTTTGCAGATGAGGTTCGCTCGCAGCTCATCTTTCACGTTGCGCCGGGCGATACATTGTTCGGAATAATTGCTGGTTCTAAGAGCGCCGAGAGTAGTGGGTAGATCGGGCATAAGGGGAACTCAATCTACCGAGATTCTAACAACAAACGCCCGTAGTCATTTGGTATGCTCGAAAGACTCACGAGCGCGACTCAGTCAAAATGACCACCGATCAGCCCGAGACAGACTTTCAACGCTTCTGGCGGCGCCTGCGGCAATTGGGCTTGAACGCCTACGAAGCGCGCTCGTATCTGGTTTTGATAGGGCATCAGCGATTCAAGGCGCTCGAGCTGGCGGCACGCGCGCATGTGCCCCGCCAGAAGATCTACGAGGTGCTCGACAGCCTGGTGGAAAAGGGATTCGCGCAAGTAGTGCAGGAGAAGACCAAGCTATTCTTCGCGGTGGAACCCAGCTTGGCGGTGCCCAGTTATTTGCTGCGCCGCTCGCAGGCGCTGCAACGCGAGCTGACCGAACAAGGGCGCATGGCCGATAGCCTGGTGACGGATCTGGGGGCGGCATATTCAGAAGGAAAAGGCGGACGGGGAACACTCGATTACTTGCGTATTGTCGGCGACACCGAGCAAACCGCGGTGCAGTACCGCCGCATGCTTTCCGATGTGCGGAACGAGTATCTGGAATTTTCGCGGCCGCCCTACGCCGTGGATCCGCTCGACGAAAAACTGGTAAAACAAGCGCGCATGCGAGGCGTCACCTGCCGGCTGCTGATCGAATCGGGAACTTTGGATCAGCCGCATCGCCAACGTTTGGAAGAGTACGCGGCGGCCGGAGTGGAACTGGGCCAGGCGGAGTCGCTTCCGATGAAGCTGGCCGTCTTCGATGGCGAGCGCGGAATGCTGGCGCTGTTGGATCCAGTGATCACCAAGCCCACGTGGACGGCGGTGGTGTTTGAACATGCGGGGATGGGGGAGGCGATGAAGGGATTGTTCGAGAATTATTGGCGGCGCAGATTGCCGGAGAAGGCTGATCTGGCTGTATCGCACACGTCGGTGGAATCTTAGAACGAGCGCGCACCACGGACTCAGGGCAGATGCTGACGCCATTTGCTTGGGTCGCGGGCCGTGAGCGACACATGGTTTCAGTATGGGCATCGACAGAACTCAAGAACTCTTCTCCAAGGCCGACCCTCCGGCCCTCGTACCAGGCATAAGCCTCTGCGATGTCTTGTTCGGCTTCGGGGGCTATGACCAACTCAGCGGCCAAAGCGGCTGCGGACCCTTCTTTTCACTTCTTCCCAACTGAGTCCTGAGGCAGGATTTTTCAGGAGGTTCGCTTTTCTTCTCGCCAGTTCCTGCTTTTGCCAGTCGTAGACCGGTACAGCTTCGGGCGTGGCTGCGACGTCATCCCACAAATCTTGTACGAGCTGGAGCTTCTCTGAGAGGCTCAGATCGAAGATCGATGGTGTTGTTGGATTCATGCGATCAATTCTCCCAGATTTCACGAGCCGTCCGGAAGGAAAGTGTCTAGCTACCCGGCAAGAGCGGCTCGGAGAAGACGCCGCACCTCGTCATCGGATGTTTGCGCGAACTCTTGGTACCACGTGCTGACCGAGTAAAAGGATTCCGGCGCATGCAAACAGATCACTTCGTCAGCGTCGGTTCGAAGGCTTCGACAAGTATCCGCCGCGCCTACCGGCACCGCAACCACAATTCGCTTCGGATTACTTTGTCGAAGCGCCCTCACCGCGGCGCGCATTGTGGACCCGGTCGCGAGACCATCGTCTACGACGATTACCGTCAGGCCGGCGAAATCGGGCAATGCTCCGTCGCCGCGATAGAGGCGCTGCTGTCTCTCCAGTTCTGGTTGTTCCTGGGCCGCAACCGCGTCCACTGTCGAAAGTGGAATTCTTAGCGTCTGGATCACGTCGTCGTTGATGACCCGCACTCCACCGCTTGCGATCGCTCCCATGGCTAGTTCACGTTGTCCCGGAACCCCCAGCTTTCGCACGACGAAGACGTCCAGCGGTACATGCAGTGCCTTTGCAACCTCGTAAGCCACAGGTACCCCACCACGCGGCAATCCGAGCACAATCGAGTCCTTGTATGCCGACAGTGTCGACGCCAGTTGTTGACCGGCATCTTTACGATCATGGAATCGGCCAGCCACTTGCACCGCCAGTGTATCCTAAAGCCTAGAGGTACATTTTGAGCAGGATCGGACTTGCATTTCGCAGTTTTTTCGCAATTCTCTTCACCGGAAAACTTCCGGCGGATATCGCCAAGGAGTTCGGATATATCGAAAACAAACCGCAGCCGGTGGTGAAGCCCGTTCCGCTGGTAAAGGCGTCGGACGGCGCTCTGCAAATCCTGGGAATCCTCCAGCGCGATTCGCGGCTGATCGATTTTCTGATGGAAGACATCGGCGGATATTCGGATGAACAAGTAGGCGCCGCGGTCCGGAATTTGCACGATCAGAGCCGCGAATCGCTAAACCGCTACGTGCGCCTTGCGCCCGTCATTGACGGTGTGGAAGGCACTTTCACCAAACTCGACACCAACGATCCAGCGACGGTGAAGTTGCTGGGCAATGTGCCCGCGAAAGGCAAAGCACCCGGCGGTATCCTTCGTCACAAAGGTTGGCGAGCGGAAAAGATCGATCTTCCACCGCTCGCGCCCAGCCCGAGTTCGATCGTCGCTCCGGCCGAAGTAGAAGTCGAGTAGCGCTGGATGAACGTCGGCATCGACCTGGGCACCACCAATTCCGCGCTCTCCTATGTCCAGCAAACCGAAAACGAGCTTCCGGATTATCCCGAAATCAAGGTGCTGCAGATTCCGCAGTACGTCGCCGCGGGCCGCGAGGAAGCGCGCCGTACGCTGCCCTCGTTTTTATTTCTGGGCGATCAGACATACGTGGGAGCCTACGCGCGTGAACAGGGTGCGCTGGTTCCTACCAAGTCGGTTCATTCCGCGAAGTCATGGCTCTCGAATCCGGAAGTAGATCGAACCGCGAAGATTCTTCCGTGGGATGCGCAGGAAGGCGGCCGCGTGCTATCGCCCGTGGAAGTGTCCACCTCAATCCTGGCGCAGATTCGCGATGCATGGAACCAGGAACATCCCAACGCGCCGCTCGCGGACCAGGACATTGTGCTCACCGTTCCGGCTTCTTTCGACGAGGAAGCGCGCGAGCTTACCGTGCAAGCCGCGCGAGACGCCGGACTGGAAAAACTTACGTTGGTCGAGGAGCCGGCCGCGGCATTTTATTCGTGGATCGCGAATCATCTCGCGCAATCGCAGAAGAGCCTTTTTGAGGGGCAACTGGTGCTGGTTTGCGATGTGGGCGGCGGCACCAGCGACTTCACGCTGATCCGTGTCCATCGCGACGGCGACAAGATTGAATTCACCCGCACGGCGGTCGGCAAACATTTATTACTGGGCGGCGACAATCTCGATTTGACCCTGGCGTGGCTGGTGGAAGCCAAACTTGGCACACAGCTTTCCATTCGTCAAAGGAGCGGGTTGCGCCGGCAATGCGCGGCGGCGAAGGAGCGGATACTTGCCGATCCCAATCTGAAGAGCGTCGAAATCACGGTGCTCGGTGGAGGATCGTCGCTGGTTGGCGGCACGTTGAAAACCGAGATCCTGCGTGAAGAGGCGCTGGAACTCGCGCTCGAAGGGTTTTTGCCTTTCTGTTCGCTGGATGAAAAGCCGTCCGAAGAAAAGCGCAGTTTGTTTCGCGAGCTCGGCCTGCCTTACGTTTCCGATCCAGCGGTGACGCGGCACCTGGCGGCATTTCTAAGCGCCAACGAAAACGCGAAGCCCGACGCGAACTTGTTCAACGGCGGATTTTTCATTCCCGATATCTGCCGGCAGCGCGTGGCGGATGTGATGGAACGCTGGTATGGCCAGCGCCCGCTGATTCTGGAGAATCGCGATCTTGACCTTGCGGTGGCCGTCGGTGCAGCTTATTACTCGTACGTGAAGGCGACGGGTGCTGGTCTTCTGGTACGCGGAGGTTTGCCGCGCGCCTACTACGTCGGCATTGGCGAAAATGCAGCGGTGTGCCTGGTGCCTCGGGGCGCGGAAGAAGGGCAGACGCTTGAACTGGACAGTCAGGATTTGCACCTGGTGGCGAACAAGCCCGTCTCTTTTCGCCTGTACAGTTCGCTCACCCGCGTGGACGATACGCAGGGACAAACGCTGTCGCCCGAAGAATCGGGAGAACTCCATTTACATGCCCCGCTGGATGCCGTGATCCGGTTCGGCAAGTCTGGCGAGCGCCTCGTTCCGGTGAAACTCCGCGCGCATTTGACAGAAGTCGGGACTCTGGAAGTGTGGGCGGATTCCAAGATCAGCGATCACCACTGGCGATTGCAATTCGAATTGCGAAAGAGAGCCGCGGCGGCGTCCGGAAAGCCGGTGACTGTGGTGAGTGACGATTCGCTCGCGAACGCCGAAGCGCTACTTGGAGCAACGTTTCAGTCTGGGACATTGGCGCCGGAAGAACTGCCCGGTAAGCTGGAGCAGACTCTCGCGCTCGGCCGCAATTCGTGGCCGCTGAGCGCGATTCGCAAGCTATCGGACCGTCTGCTCGAACTGGCCGAAGGCCGCCGCAAATCGCCGGCTCTCGAAATGCGTTGGCTCAACCTGACCGGATTCTGCATGCGTCCGGGCTTTGGATTTCCGGGTGACGATTTCCGGATCGAGCAGGCGCGCCGCATCTATGCCGCCGGGCTGCAATTCGCCAGTCAGGTTCAGAACGAAATCGATTGGTGGATTTTTTGGGGACGCGTGGCCGGGGGGCTGAACAAGAATCAGCAGGTGGACGTTTTTCAGAGGCTTTCCCCGGTGCTGCTGCCTCGCGGCGCCAAGCGGCCTCGCTTGAACAACAGTTTGCTGCGGGAGATGTGGCGCGCCGCATCCAGCCTGGAGCTGCTGCCGCTCCAGACCAAGACGCAGCTTGGCGATGCACTTCTGGCGCTGGTGAAAAAGGGCGAGATGGTGGACAACGGCCTGTGGTGTCTCTCGCGGATTGGCGCGCGGAAACTTTTCTACGGACCAATCAATCAGGTGCTGGCGCCACCCATTGCGACCCGCTGGGTGGAGGCGCTTTTGAAAGTCTCGAATTCGCAGGATGCGTTGGTTTCGATTGCGCGCCGCACGGGAGATTCAACGCGCGATCTCGCACCGGCGACCATTGAATTGGTGCGCCGCAAAATTCCCGAGCCGCTGATTCCCGCGCTCGAAGGCGAAGTGGAAGAAGATCTCGGCAAAGTCTTCGGCGAAGAGTTGCCTTCGGGCCTGGTAGCCGCCACCGCGCCGTGAACGAAAAACAAATCATCGACTGGCTACGCGGCAGAACCGCGCGCGTAAGCAAGCGTGCAGGCTTGACGCTTGGCATTGGCGACGACGCCGCAATCTACCAACCCAAGCCCAGCGAGGACCTGGTATTCACCACCGATCTCTTCATAGAGGAAGTCCATTTTCGCCGCACCGATCCGCCTGCCACCGTCGGGCGTCGCGCCCTGGCCCGTTCGCTCAGCGACATCGCCGCGATGGGCGCGTCTCCCCGATTCTGTTTGGTTTCGTTAGCGCTGGCCCCCTGGGCGGACAAGAAATGGATCATGGCATTCTATCGCGGCCTGATGCGAATGGCCCGAGAGACCAAAGTCACGCTCGCGGGCGGCGATCTCTCGCACGCAAATCAAGTCGTCTGCGATGTGATGGTGTGCGGCGCCGTTCCCAAAAACAAGGCCTTGCGGCGCGATGGCGCGCGTCCCGGCGATGCTATTTATGTGTCCGCTCCGCTCGGCGGCTGGAAAAACAAGCGGGTCATCATACCTCGTCTGGAAATAGGCAAAAAGCTTTTGAGTAAAGCGACCGCATGCATGGATATCAGCGATGGCCTGGCGCTCGATTTGCATCGGCTGGCGCTTGCGTCCCGAGTGGCGGCCGACCTCGATTGCATCCCGCTCCTCAAAGGCGCAACCGTCGAACAAGCGCTGCACGACGGCGAAGATTACGAACTCCTCTACACTGTCCCGCCCCATGTTCGCGTGCCGGGAATTCGAACCGGTACTATTAGAAAGGGAAGACCCGGCGCCCTGACGTATGCAGGCAAGCCACTCCCGCCCCGCGGCTATGATCACTTCCAACACCGTTCTTGATCTGATAGACGCGTTCCGCCGCTCGAAGACGATGTTTGCCGCGGTCGAGCTCGGGATTTTCGACGGCAAGCGTCCCCCGGACTGTAAGGAACTCGGCCGCCTGCTGGACGCGTGCGTATCGCTGGGACTGCTCCACAAAACCGGCGACACTTATTTAAATACGCCCGAGACCGACAAATATTTGCGCTCCGAAAGTCCGGACACGATGGCTGGCTACGTCCGATATTCGAACGACGTGCTCTATCCGATGTGGGCACATTTGGAAGACGCCGTTCGTGAAGGAGGTCATCGCTGGCAACAGACGTTCGGTTTTGAGGGGCCGATCTTTTCACACTTCTTTCGCTCCGACGAGGCCATGCGAGAGTTCCAGCGCGGCATGCATGGCTTTGGACGTCTCAGTTCTCCGGCGGTGGCCGCAGCCTTCGATCTCAGCCGGTTTCGCCGCTTGATCGATCTCGGCGGCGGCACGGGCCATCTGGCGGAAGCGGCTCGGGAGCGCTATCCGCATCTCGAGGCCCAGGTATTCGATTTGCCGGGCGTCGCGCAAATGTTTCCGGGCACGATCGCGGGCGATTTTTTCACCGATCCATTGCCGGAAGCGGACTTGTACAGCCTGGGACGAATTCTGCACGATTGGTCCGAAGACAAAATCCGGATGCTGCTCTCCAAAATCCACGCCGCGCTGCCGGACGGCGGAGGTTTGCTGATTGCGGAAAAGTTACTCAATCCGGAATACGTCTCGGGGCATATGCAATCGCTCAACATGCTCATCGTGACGGAAGGCCGCGAACGCTCGGCCGCCGAATACGAGACGCTGCTTCGAGCCGCTGGATTCGCTCAAGTGGATAGCCGGCACACGGGAGCGCCAGTGGACGCGATACTGGCCATCAAATGATTCTTGGTCTATTCTTGTTCGGCATCACCGGCGCCACGCTGCATGGCAACACGCTCTATACTTGGGGCGACCGATTGCTGGCCTGGACTCTGCCGAAGCTGAAGAGCCAAATGCTTGCGGCCCCCGCGCATCCAGCGGCCAGCGGTTGTCCGGACGATCAGGGAACGGGCCTGTTTCTACAGGAAGGCGATCAGTTGGTCTACCGCAAAAGTCCGGGCTGGAAGCCTCGCACGATCGATCACGGCATCGACATGCACGATTGCCTGGCGGCGACGCTGCTCGGCCACCGCGGTTTGCTGGTGGTGCAACGCGGCATGCAGGTCCGATTTTACGAGTATCCCGATTTCCAGTATCGCGAAATATATTCGTTCTACAGCCGTTCACGGCAGGGTGGCTTGCTCGTGACCGATATCGATGGCGATGGATTACCGGATATCGTGTGCGGCAACTATTGGATCAAGAGTCCGGCGGAATTCGATCTTCCGTGGCACGACTTCGCGATCGAGTTGTACAACGAGGAACCGCTTTCCGCCACGCTACGGCTGCAATTGGTGAATGGCGATCTGATGGTCGCGCAAGGCGAGCTGGCGAACGGCCGAGTGGCGCGATTCCGCAAGCCCGCCGATCCAACACAACTCTGGATGGAAGAACGGCTGGGCGAGTTTCGCTATCCTCGGGCGCTGGCCGGCAAGTTGATAGGCGAAGATAACGGCCCACATTCGCGGCTTTTTCTGAATGGGAAGGTCGCCGCCGAAACTAACGGCATTCATTCCGCGTTCCGCTATCGCCGTGGATATGTGTTGGTGGGCCGGGATGGCGTTTATATTCGCAAATAATCTTGTGGGGCAGGTTGGTAACCTGCGGCCGAGTAATTCCGGATCCAACACCAAGCGGATTACCAATCCGCCGCAGGATGCCATCCTGCGCCACGTCAGAATGTCCCACTGGGCAATTCTTATGTGCTCGACTAGCTGCCACAACGTATGCTCCGCGCCCTTCGGTTTCTTGCCTCGCAGTTTCGCGGGCAAGCCTTTGAGCGCGGTCTCGAGATTGGCGTGCGCGTGCCCGCCGCGCAGCAACTCCAGAACATGGCCGCGGAGCGGATCCATAGTCTATTTCGTCGCTGGCGGCTTGGCGGCCGCGGCCTTGGGTGTCCAGAAATCCGGATCGACCGCGGCAAACTCTTTGGAAACGTAGCTCATCCTCGGATTGATGGTGAATATCACGGACTCTTCGCTGGCGACGGTTTCACCCACACTCTTGAGGAACTTCTTGGCGCCGGAATCGCCCATGGCATTCATCATCGCCTCCGCGCGCGCGGGACCCTCATCCAGAGCTTTCAACGATGCACAGGGTTCGAAGATCAGAAACATGCCATTGGGAGCGCCGGAAACAATTTGGTACACCGCCGCCGGTTGATCGCTGTTGGATTTCTCCATGGCGGCAATCACCGTCTTCGCCACGTCCACAAACTCCTGATCGCGGCCCTGATGAATCCGGAATATCAGCACGTTCATATAGCGTGCCTTGGGGATCCCTTGTATAAGTTGCTGAGGACGGTAGCTCATGTCATTGCGAAAGACCGCAATCCACTGACGGCTACCGGAACGAAGCTCGGAATCGCTCGCCTCCAGTGCGTCGATCACCGGCTTGTTGGCGGGTTTACCAAAGAATGCCTCTGCATCGCCAATAGAAGCGAACGATTCATGACCTTCCAGGAACCAGGCCTGGCCGGTGCCGGTCAAGCTTGTCATGCCGATCGAATTGGCTGGGTATTTCAGCCTGGCCATCGTTTGAGCCCAGCGCGCCTCCACTTTTTCGTGTGCGCCGGCTTTGCCTTCCTTTATGTCTTCGCGATAGATGCGCAGCACTTTCGGCGGGCCCGCCGGCGGTTGGGCGGAAAGTATAAACGACGCGGCGCAAAGCAAACCGCTCGCGATTGAGTAGCGGGTGAAATGGTTCATGGCTTCTCCTTGGGTGTTGGCTTTATAGACTACCAGAAGTTGCCTTGCATTCGCCACGCAGAGAGCGCCTGGAACGGATCCATTCGCGAATGAGATCGACCCCTTCCCGGTGGATCACGGTTCGGCCCAACTCCGGCATCATGATCTTTGGAACAATTGAATCCATGCGGCGCAGCAGGATCGATTCTTCCGGCTTGCCATCCACGATATCGAACAAGAGGTCTCCCGAACCCTGACCGGCGGACACCGGCACTTTGCAAACACCCAGACGCATGAGGCCGGTTTCACTCGCGGTCAGATAAAGGCCCGACGTGTTCGCCGTTCCCTGGGGATTGTGGCAGTGACCGCAGTTGACGTCCATATAAGTTTTCGCGCGGGCCTCGAGCGTGCCCGTCCCAGGGTCGTCCCACACCGCTGCCCTGGGCGCTTGCCCGGGTGATGGCGCGCCTTGGAGATAGCCGATGCGCGTCCAATAGGCCAGTTGATTCGCGCGGCCGCCGGCATATTGGAAATCCCTGTTGAGGTTGCGCGCCTTCGGTCCGATGGGGACCGTGGCCTTCGATTTCTCGTGGCATTCCTTGCACTGATTCACGTTCGGGATGACATAGTCGATCGTATATTTTTCGCCGGAAGGATGAGTCCAATGGACGACGGTGGGGTCGGCCGCGACCTGGAGAACGGCTTCAGTCTGCGCATCGTTCCAGACGTAGGGCAGGGTAGTCCAGGCAGTTTTGCCTCGCACCAGTAGCCGGGTTTCCAGAAGACGTTGGTGGCCGTTCTCGGGATATGCGAATGTCTTGGAAAATATCGTCCCAACGGGAAATTCGAAAGCTTCGGTCGCATTGTATACGGCGGAGGTCCCCGGGGGCATCCACACGAAGCGGTATTTCGTCGCGTAGTCGGAAAATAGCGGTGTGTTCAGATCGTACGGGACCACGCCTACGTTCGGGTTAAGCCCAGCGGGCTGACCGGCAAATAGTTTCCAAGCGGAAAGCTTGGCGGGATACGGCTCCTGGAAATATGGGTGAACCTTCTTGCTGCACCCGCCGAGAAGGGCGAACAAGATCACTACGCCGGCCCGGCGAAGCACGAATCTAGTTGCCTCCGAAGCCTGCCACTGCGTTCAGCGGAGGCAGAGCGCAGTTATTCATGCTGGCGTTCCGTGCGATGTGCTTGAAGCGGTTGCCGGCATCGTAGTTCACGAAAACCGCCTCGCTGTTATTCTGCGCGCAAATCTGCGCCGAAGGTTTCTTCGGATCGACGACGCCGTCATAGAGGATCCCAGGCAAGGGCTTACCCAATACCGGCGCCAGATCTTTGCCGATGCGGCCCTCCGGATTATCGCCGCCGCCGGAGATTGCGTTGTCATGAATATAAATCTCGTCGGTGAAAGGATAGTAGCCGGCATCGTTGATGGGATTTCCGGTGGTCAGATAGCTCACCACCGAGACGTTCGCCGTGGCGTTGTCCTTGATCGTGTTCTTGTAAACATCGATATGATTCGTGGCCATGATGATGAGGCCGGTTCCCGCGGGAACTTTTGCCACCAGGTTGCCCTTTGGCGCAAAGTTCTGCGTGTTGTTGTTGAACACTTTGTTCTCAAAGACGCGCGCGTTGCGGCCGTCCTTCACCGGCAGGTCCGGAAGATTGAAAACCAGAAGCCCGCCGGTGTTGTTCGTGGACGTGTTCTGATAAACGTCGGCTTCCTGTGAATTTTCGATCTCAATTCCAGCGACATTGTACTCAGCCCGGTTGCGCCGCACGATGATGTTCTTCGACTGTCCCACGTAGATTCCGGCGTCCGAAGCTCCGATGGCGACCGAGTCTTCAATCAAGACGTTTTTGCATTGCACTGGATAAAGACCATAGGAACCGTTGGTGGCTTTTGGTCCGCCGGTCCATTCGGTGCGTACGCGGCGGATGGTCACGCCGGTGGCGCCGTTGATCTTGAGCGCGTCGCCCTTGGAATCCTCGATGGCGAGGTCTTCGAGCGTGAATCCGCCGGCGGTGACGAGCATTCCCGCCGACCCCGTCTTTTGATCTTTGAACGAGAGGATGGTTTTATCGATCCCTTTGCCGCGAATGGTGACGTTTTCGACGGAGAGCGAAAGAGTGGTGGTCATCTCGTGGCGGCCTTCGGGCAGTTCGATTACAGCGCCGGGTTTGGCCAGGATCAGAGCTTCCTGCACCCGCTTCTGAAAATCGGGACCGGGCTGAATGCCGGCGTCCTTCTTCGCGCACGAACTCAACAGCACCAGCGCAAGAGGGAGTGCGCTTACTCGGATTCTAAGTTTCGATAGATACATGATCGCTTCCTTGGCCGCTTGCTGTTTATACCGCAGGTGGCGGTGTGAATCAAGTCCGAAGATTAAGTGTTAAAGCCCAAAAACTTACACAAACCAGTCGTTATGCCCCGGAAGCTTGTATTTCGTTGCCTGCCGGACTGCTTAACTCCCGAATTCCAACCCAATCCATTAAGCCCCGAAAAGTTACCGAGTCGGCCTGTTAAATCCCGAAAACTTGCGATAAGATGGGTTAGGAGCCCGCTAATGCCCGATTTCTCAGCCATGCCTGAGGCTTTCGTTTCCAATGTCGACTTGGCCGCAGCCGTCTCGCGCGCGGTGAAGGCTGGGACGCTCCGCAGGCTCGGGTCGCGCCTCTACACTCGCAACCTGAAAGATCCGCCATCAAAGATCGTGCAACGAAATCTCTGGCCACTCATCGCGGCATATCTTCCAGACGCGCTTATCGCCGACCGCACCGCCATCGAGAACCGGCCGGCTGCGGATGGTTCGGTATTCCTGATCGCCGGCCACAAACGCGACATCGTTTTGCCTGGAGTTATTTTACGCCCGCGCAAGGGCCCGCCGCCATTGGAGAGCGACCGGCCTTTTATCGCCAGTTTGCGCATCGCCTCGCCCGCCCGGGCATTCGTCGAAAATATGCGGCCGTCGCGTGCCCGGGCCGGCGTTTCCCGCACTCTAACCAAGCGCGAGATCGAGGAGCATCTTGACGAAATGGTCCGGCACGGCGGTGAAGAGGCGCTTCAGCGGCTGCGCAACGACGCGCGTGGAATAGCCGCTCAACTCAACCTGCTGGATGAGTTTCAACGGCTCGATGCCCTGATCGGCGCCTTGCTGGGCAGCCGAAACACGCCGTCTCTGGAATCGCCCGTCGCCGCCGCCCGCGCGGCAGGTCACCCTTATGACCCTCACCGTCTCGATCTATTCCAGCGCCTGCATGCGGAGTTAGCGGGCAGTGCGCCTGTAACACGGCTAGCGCGCGCCACCGACGGTCCCGCTCTGCCATTCTTCGAAGCCTATTTCTCCAACTTCATCGAAGGGACCGAGTTCGCCGTCGATGAGGCCGCCGACATCGTTTTCAAGGGGTACATCCCCAAGACGCGCCCAGAGGATGCGCACGACGTTCTCGGCACCTGGAAGGTGGTTTCCAACGCGAAGGAAATGTCGCGGCTGCCTCGAAACATCGAGGAATTAACGGCCCTGCTCCAAAGCCGTCACGCGCAGATCATGGAGGGCCGCGCGGACAAAGGTCCAGGGCGGTTTAAGATCGAGGCGAATCGCGCCGGGGCCACGTATTTTGTCGCGCCGGAGTTGGTGGAAGGCACGCTGGCCAAGGGCTTCGAAATCTACCGGGGGCTCACCGCTCCGCTGCACCGCGCCATCTTCATCATGTTTGTGATCGCCGAGGTCCACCCGTTTGCCGATGGGAACGGCCGGGTCGCCCGCATCATGATGAATGCGGAACTGGTGGCTGCCGGCGAGAGTCGCATCATCGTGCCAACGGTATACCGCAACAATTACCTGATGGCCTTGAAGGCGCTTTCGCAGAACGGCATCACCGGAGCTATTGTGCGCACCATGGATTTCGCGCAACGCTATACCGCAGCCGTCGATTTCGCGGAGTTGGAACGGGCGCGCTTCATTCTCGACCGGACTCACGCGTTCACCGATTCGAACGAGGCTGACGCCGCGGGCATCCGCCTGACCCTGCCCACCGCGGACATACTTGCCGATGACACTCACGCTGAGTGAATGTCTACTTCTTTCGGCCCTTGTCCCGCTGTTCCCGTTCGGCCCGCAACAGTTCGTACTTGGGAAGCTGTTCGGGTGTAAGCAGCGCGCGGATTTTGGCAACGTGTTCTTCCCGAATCTGTTTCACTTCCTGGTTGTGACCTTGGTGCGCTGCCTCGAAGCGGCTGTGAGTCTCGTCGTAGACGGTGTTGACCTTCTGGAGTTGATCCGGCGATAAATTGAGCTTCTGCCGCATCTCCTCGATGTTCTGACGCCGCCATTCCTCGGGAGAAAGCTTCGGAGTCCCACTGGTCCCCGATCTGGCAGTCGGTGGGCTATAGAGCCTGTACCCAAGAGCGCCCACGACCGATCCACTCACGAAGACCACGAACATATAAAGGGCGATCGGGAAAGTCCAACGCTTCATTTCGTATTGGCCTCGATGGGTTCGACGCGGATACCCAAGGCTGTTAGATTTTCGGTGGGATGCGCATCGGCCAGAACGTCCACGTAGGTGCCACGCAGTTCCCGCTGAAGCGATCCCGGCACCACTATGGCCATGCCCAGCATCAGGCAGACGGCCGCGGTGGCGCCTACGAAGACTTGAGTCAGTTTCCTGATCCGGGTGGTGAAGCTTTGGCGCAACTCGATCTTGCGCCACAACCCGGGCATGAAGTTCGCGCTCGCGTCCGGATCTCCGACCGCATCCTTATACTTGGCGAATAGCCGATCGAGTTCTGTGTTCCCTTTGTCCATAGTCTAATCCTTGCGCTCACTTGGCTTCGCGGTATTCCCCTGGCTGGCCTCGAATGCGTTCAACACTCGCTGCCGGGCCCGGAACAATCTTACCTTTAAAGCATTCTCGTTCACTGAGTAAATCTTTTCAAGCTCCTTTATCGAGAGCCCTTCCACTTCTTTCAGGGTCAGCAGAATCCGATCCTGTTCGGAAACCGACCCTAGCAGCGAATCCACCAACTCCTTTACCTGCTTTTGCCGCTGCTCTTCACCCGATACTTTACCACCGGCTACCGCATCCGCCATCATTACCTGTTGCTCGCTCAGGTCCGACATGCGCGATTCGTTACGGCGGCGCTGCTTCCTTAAATAATCATACGAAGCATTCACCGTCAAGCGGTACAACCACGGCTCAAAAACCTCCGGCGCCCGTAGTTGATCGAGCGAATAATACAGCCTCAAAAATACTTCCTGCCCTACGTCCTCCACATCCTCGGGCCGCCCAATCAAGCGGGCGATGGTCCCCAGAATCCGTTTCCGGTACGCGATCACAACCTGGTTGAAAGCGGCGTCGTCGCCCGCTTGGGCTTTCTGAATCAGCTCGAATTCAACCAGCATGCGGCATGAAAGCCAGCCGCCTGCCTTCAATCTACAGGCGTACCGGCAAACTGTTAGGTTACAAGGGGTTGTATGGCAAAAGCAAAGGAAATCGCGGTTTTCCGGGTCTTCCTGGCATTCCGTTTCGCAAGTGCAATGCTAAAATTGATGTTTTGCCCCCACTCCACGGACTTTCTGGACGGGCGCCAGACCGCTCATACGCCCTCCGATTTAGCCCGGCGCCGCTTTCGCTGCCCTTTCTTTCCGGCCGCCTTCCGCTTCTTCGCCAGGAAAAGCTTGGCTTCGGTAAGCGTGGCGTTGTGCAACCGGCCGAAGTGGGCAAAGTCCTTCCGCTCCCGTGGTTGCAGCGCCTCGACCAACACCAGGTTGGCCCAGGCTCGCATCTCCTGAACAATTACGAGGAAAGTGTTCCCGAGCTCCTGCTGATGGAACATGCCGAGCTTCTGCAGCCGCTCGAAGTGCGCGAGGACTTGCTCGAAGTCCCGATTCAAAGCGAAGAGA
>CATPCJ010000288.1 GCA_955652915.1 uncultured Bryobacteraceae bacterium | reverse complement strand
TTGATTCCATTGGTCGGGGCGGGGCGATTTGAACGCCCGACCCCCTGCGCCCAAGGCAGGTGCGCTACCAGGCTGCGCTACGCCCCGACTAGTCTGGTAGTTTGATTATACCGTGCGCCTGCCGCTTAGACGGCCGTTGCGTTCGCCATTATCTTTTCTTCGACAATCCGGCCGTCGAAGAGGGTGATGCTCCGCTCGGCGCACCTCGCGTAGCGGGGATCGTGCGTCACCATGCAGATGGTCGCGCCTTCTTTGTGCAGTTCACTCAGCAGCGACATCACCGCTTCGCCATTGGCCGAGTCCAGGTTTCCGGTCGGCTCGTCGGCTAGCAGGATCGACGGATGGCCGCCCAGCGCGCGCGCCACCGCGACACGCTGCTGCTGGCCGCCCGATAGTTGCGAGGGGTAATGTTTCATGCGATGCGACATTCCTACCCGCTCCAACGCCTCACGCACCAGGTTCTTGCGCTCCGCCGAAGGCATGTTCCGATAGGTCAGCGGCAGTTCGACGTTCTCGTAAACCGTAAGATCGCCGATCAGATTGAAGGCCTGGAAAATAAAGCCGATCTCGCGATTTCGCACGCGCGCGCGCTCTGAAAGCTTCATATGGTCCACGCGATTGCCGTTCAGCATGTAAGTCCCATCGGATGGCGTGTCCAACAGACCAAGAATCGCCAGCAGCGTCGATTTCCCGCAGCCGGAAGGGCCGGAAATCGAAAGATATTCGCCCTTTCGAATATTCAGCTCGATGCCCGCCAACGCGTGCGTTTCCACTTCATCGGTCGTAAAGACCTTGAACACATTTTGAAGCGCAATCAGCGTCTTTTCGTCAGAATTCACGTCGACTCCTTAGAGCACTCGCGCGCTCATCACTTGGACGTACGCTCCCGGATAGAGTTAGGTTCAGAAAAGTTTCAAATCCACAAAAAGGTTTGCTGCTCAGGCCAGGGGCAGGGTCAGCAGAGCCTCGCAACCGGGTCCATCCACCGCATTCTGAAGGGTCAACTGCCCACCGTGCGCCTCGGCAATCTGCCGGCTGAGCACCAGTCCAATGCCGGAACCGCTCGGCTTCGTTGTGAAAAACGGAACGAACAGGTTCGCCGTATTCGGCAATCCTGGCCCCTCGTCGCGCACCCAAACCGTGAGCAGGCCATCCTGGCGATTCCAGCCCACGCGCACCGCGCCGCCAGTTTCGAGCGACGCATCCGCCGCGTTCCGGATCACATTGATGAGCAGTTGCTCCAACTGATCCGCATCCACTTGAACCGTCAATTCCGGCCCGGCCGCAAGCACCGGTGGAATTCGCGTTTCCAATCCAACCACCCGTCGAAGCAATTCGCCGACTGCCACCGGAGCCAGCGTCGGCGGCGGCAATTTGGCCAGCCGCGCGTATGCTCCCATGAAGCGGCTGAGAGCTTCGCTGCGGGACGCGATCACGGCCAGCCCCCGGCGCATGTCCTCTTCCCAATCGTCCGCGCGCGGTTGCCGTGCCAGCAGATTTTCGAGACTGCCTGCGATCGATTTGATCGGCGCCAGCGAGTTGTTCAATTCGTGTCCCAGCACACGCACCAAGCGCTGCCAGGCCTTGAGTTCTTCTTCGCGCAGGGGACGCGTCAAGTCGGTGACCACCAGAAGCTGATGCGGTAATCCGCCTTCGCGGAAAGTGCTGCGGCTGATTCCCCAACGCGCCGTCCCTCCTGGAAAGTGGTGTTGAACCGTCTGCTGCATCTCTCCCTCAAGGTACTTTTCCAGGCCCAGAGATTCCGCACCCGCTCCCAGCAACCGCTCCACCGGTTCATTCAACAGACGCTCGGCGGCGCGATTCACCAGCCGCAACTTGCGATCTCCATCGAAGGCGAACACGGCGACGTTGATCTCCTCCATCACTTTTCGCAACAGCGTCGTGGCCTCCAGCGCTCCCAGTCTTTGCGCGCGAAGAGTGGCGCTCATGGCATTGACTTGCTGCATCACTTCGCCCATGGCGTCGTCGCTCTTCACGCCGCGCGCGCGGATGGAATAGTCGCCTTCGCGCATGGCCTCCAACAGATTCGCGAGAGTGCGCAAGGGCGACGCGACACGTTCGCGCAATCCGAAACAAAAGCCCAGCCACACACCGACGATCAAGACCGAGAGAGTCCACTGAACCTTGGGTGTGTAATCGCCCAGCCACCACAGAATGATCATGCACGTGACGATGGCCGGCGAGCCGGCCATCAGGGCCATCACCAGGATGCGCTGCTCATGAACGAAGAATGGCTGGTGCTGTTTCATGCTTTAGTGAATTTCTGACACTTGATCCGTCGACGTGGCGCACGCACTCGTGCGTGCCGTGTCGAGACTCATCTCGACACTTGCTCCTGAATTTTCACCGCACCACAAGCGTCGAGACGAGTCTCGACGCGGCACGCACGAGTGCGCGCGCCAGGTTAACGCTTGAACCGCCGTCATAGCCCGTAGCGCTGCAACCGGCGGTAGAGCGCGCTGCGGCTAAGCCCCAGGGCGTTTGCAGCGTGACTCACGTTGCCGCTATAACGCGCCAGCGCCTTCTTGATCAGGAACGCTTCCACTTCCTCGATACTCATATCTTCCAGGCGCGGGCTGCCTTCGCGCGCGGAACGCAAAGCCAGATCGGCCGGCTTGATCTGATTCTCCTGAGCCATCAAGACGGCTCGCTCGATAACGTGATTCAATTCGCGCACGTTGCCCTGCCAGGGATTATCGAGCAGCAACTGCATGGCCGCATGATCGAAACCGCTGATGCGTTTACGATACCGTTGCGCATGAGTGGAAAGAAAATGCGCGGCCAGCAGTGGAACATCCTCGCGGCGCTCGCGCAACGGAGGCAAGTGAATCTCAATGGTATTCAGTCGAAACAAGAGGTCCTGTCGAAAGCGTCCTCCCTGGACTTCCTCATCCAGATGGGCGTTAGTCGCGGAAATCACGCGGACGTCCACGCGCTTGGTCTTCGACGATCCCACTCGTTCCATTTCGCCGACCTCCAAAACACGCAGCATCTTGGCCTGCAGGTTCATGGGAACGTTTGCGATTTCGTCCAAAAATAGCGTGCCGCCATCGGCTAACTCGAAGCGCCCCACGCGATCGGCTTTGGCATCCGTGAAGGCGCCCTTCACGTGTCCGAATAATTCGCTCTCGAAAACTCCTTCCGCCAAACCACCGGCGTTTACCGTGACCATGGGCTTGGTGGCGCGCGGCGAAATGGCGAAAAGCGTTTTCGCTACTACCTCTTTTCCAGTGCCCGGCTCACCGGTGATCAGCACGTTCGCGTCCGACGGGCCGACGCGGGAAATCATCTGCAGCACGGGCTGCATGGACGGAGATTCGGCGATCAAGGAGGGAACGCCTTCCGCCCGCAGTAAGCGATTTTCAGCCTCCAGCCGCATTCCGCGGCGTATCGCGTTGCTGAGATCGATTTGCGTCTTCACGATACTCAGCAGGCGCTCGTTTTCCCAGGGCTTTTGGATGAAGTCGCGCGCCCCGCGGCGCATGGCTTCGACGGCCAAACCAACGGTACCCCAGGCGGTCATCACGATTACCGGAAGAATGGAATCGATCGATTGAATCCGCGAGAGCAGATCCAGCCCTTCCTGACCGGAGGTTGTATCGCGGGTGTAGTTCAAATCGATCAGGACCACGTCGTAATCGCGGGCTTCGAGCGCGGCGACGGCGGCCGGTGGCGACGCGACCGATTCGATCTGGTAGCCCTCGCCTTTCAGCAGCAGCCGCAAGGCTTCGAGAACGTCAGCCTGGTCGTCCGCGACAAGAATCCGCGGGGCTGAATCGGCAAATGATTTCATAGGAGAGAATTCGGAATCCAGAATTCAGAATACAGAAAGTGGGCGGATGATGTGCGCTCCCAGTCATTCATATCTCAGCGCCACCATGGGGTCCACTTTCGTGGCGCGGCGAGCGGGAAGATAAATCGCAAGCAATGCCGCCATCGCCAGCAGCAGCGAAACGGCGGCGAAGGTGAACAGATCGGTCGCGCTAACGCCGTAAAGCAAGCTTGAAAGCACGCGCGTCAGGGCCAGTGCGCCTAAGATCCCGATCGCCAAACCGGCGCCGGCCAATCGCATTCCCTGCGCGATCACCACCCGAAAAACATTGGCGATGCTGGCGCCCAGAGCCAGTCGAATACCTATTTCCCGCGTCCGTTGCCGCACCGTCCAGGCCATCACTCCATAGATTCCAAGCGCCGCCAGCAACATCGCGACGACGGCGAAGCCGGCAAGCAAAAACATGGTGAACCGGCGGCTGGCCAGGTATGCGCCAAGCACCTCGTCCATCGTCCGCATGCCGGAAACAGGTTGCTCCGGATCCACGGACTGAAGCTGCGTGCGGACCGCGCTCGTTAGTCTCTCAGGATCGTTGGAAGTACGCACGACCAACGTCATGCTAAGCGCTCGCGACGCTATCGGATTCTGCGTCAACGGCACGTACAATTCCGGCTGGGGCGGAGAATCCATACCAGCCTGCTTGACGTCTCCTACAACTCCAACGATGGTCACCCAGGACGGGCTCCAAAACCGAATGCGGCTGCCGATGGGACTCTGGCTCCCCCAATATTGTCGCGTCATGGTCTGGTTGATAATAACTACCGGTGGCGCGGTTGCGATATCCGTAGGCGCGAAGAATCGTCCGGCAGCGAGCGGGATTCTCAGCGCCTGAAAATAATCGGCCCCGATAACCCGCTGCTCCACGGTGGGCGCTTGGCCTACCGGATCCGGAGCGCGGCCCTCGATGTGGAAGTCGCCGTTGATGCCCCACGCGTCGATCGGCAAAAAGTCGATGGCGCCGGCGGATTGTACCCCGGGAAGCCCCGCCACTTTTGCAAGC
>CATPCJ010000287.1 GCA_955652915.1 uncultured Bryobacteraceae bacterium | reverse complement strand
GTGGTGATCATTCCGCCGAACACGCCGCACTGGTTCAGCGAGATCACGTCCGATCAGATTGTCTACCTGGTCGTGCGGGTGGATCCTCATAAAGTTTTGCCGGCGGGATACGTGGCCAAATAGCCATTTCGCTTGACTTTGAACGACTTACTATGATAAATCTGCAATAGGGAAAGGAGCCCGGTCTATGCCGACCAAGTTCCAAGTGTTGCCATTGAGCGTTGCGCTGACGTTCTCTGGGTTCTCCTTCGCCGCAAAGTTGGAAAACAAGGCGGTAACGTTCGCCAAGGACGTCGCGCCGATTCTTCAGGAAAAGTGCGAAGAGTGCCATCGCCTGGGCACGGCCGCGCCGATGTCGCTGGCAACGTACCAGGAGACGCGTCCGTGGGCCAAGGCCATCAAGGAGCGGGTGGTGACGCGCAACATGCCGCCGTGGCACATCGACAAGACGGTTGGCATACAACACTTCCAGAACGACCGGTCGCTCACCGACGATCAGATCGCCACCATCGTTCGCTGGGTAGATTCGGGCGCGCCGCTGGGCGATGCGAAAGATCTGCCGGCGCCGAAGCAATGGCCTCGGGAGGAGACCTGGCAGCTTTCCAAACAATTCGGCGAACCGGATTTCGTGATTAAGTCCGAAGCTTACACCATGCCGGCGCATGGCCAGGATGTGTGGTGGAAGCCGGCGACGGCGATCCCCATCACTGAAGCACGCTGGGTGCGGGCGGTGGAGATGCGTCCGGGATCCACGGCAGGCCGCAGAATTACTCATCACGCTCTAGCCCGGCTTGACCAGGACGAACCCGGAGCCACCGACGAAGATCCCCTGGGCGGCCCCGGCCTGCTGATGGAGTGGGCCATCGGAAAACAATTCGATATTTACCGGCCCAATACCGGCAAATTGCTGCTGCCAGGGGCCCAGATTCGTTGGGATGTGCACATGCACGCGGTGGGCGAACCGATTCGGGACCATGTCGAATTAGCCATCTATCTTTATCCGAAGGGCGAAGTGCCCAAGTATCGGACGCGGCTTACGCTGATGGCAGCCACCACCGGGACTCTGGATATTCCCCCGAATTCCCTGGCGCAGACTCAAGCTTTCCACGTACTGCGGGAACCGGCCCGGCTCGAGAATTTCCAGCCGCATATGCATCTTCGCGGAAAGGCGATGTCGATTGAGGCGATCCTGCCGAATGGAATGACGCGCATGTTGAGCTATGTGGATCATTTCAACTTCAATTGGATGAACAATTACATCTACGCCGACGACGAAGCGCCGGTGTTGCCCAAGGGCACCATTATCCGCGTTACATCGTGGTACGACAATACGACCGCGAACAGGAATAATCCCGATCCGAACCAGTGGGTAGGATACGGCGATCGCACCGTGGACGAAATGGGTCATGCGTGGGTGAACGTCACCAACGTCACCGAGCAGGACTATAAGGAGTACGCGGCGAAACACCCGCCGGCCGCTGGCGCCTATGGCTTCGGGCGCGCTCGGTAAATGCGCGGGCTGTGTCTCGCGGTAGTTCTGGGCGGTTGTTCTCTTGCGTCGTGGGCGCAGTTGCCCATGGAGCCGCAGCACGACTCGGGACAGAGCGTCACCGGCGCGTTGGAGGGATGGTTTCCGAATCCGGACGGCAGCTTCAGCATTCTGCTGGGCTACTACAATCGCAATTTAAAGGAAGAGTTGGATATTCCGATTGGGCCCGACAATCGGATTGAGCCGGGAGGACCGGATCGCGGCCAACCCACGCATTTCCTGACGCGCCGCCAGTGGGGCGTTTTCCGGGTGGTGGTGCCCAAGGATTTCGGGACCAACAAGCTTACCTGGACCATCACGGCGAATCATCAGACCACGGTGATACCGCTCAGTCTGGATCCGCTGTGGGAGATTTCGCCATTCAGCGAAATCGGTATGGGAAATACGCCGCCGGTGCTGAGTCTCTCCGAAGGCGGCGAGGCGTTGCAGGGGCCGGGGTCCATCGCATCCTTGAAGCTCACGGCGACGGTTGGGAATCCACTGGCGTTAAACGTGTGGGCCAGCGACGATGCCAAGACATTGCCGGGATCGAGGCCGATCAGGCTTCCTCCGGTAATGTTGACGTGGAGTAAATTTCGGGGACCGGGCACAGTGACGTTCTCGAATGCGAGACCGCCGGTTGAAAAGAGAGACGGCAAAGCGCCGTTCAACGGGAAGTCGACGGCGACCGCAACCTTCAGCGAGGCCGGCGATTATGTATTGCTGGTGGTGGCGAACGATTGGTCGGGTGAGGGCGGCCGCGGGTTTCAGTGCTGCTGGACGACGGCGGCCGTGAGGGTTTCCGTCAAACAATGAAGTGGCGGCCACCTCATTGATTTAATACCAGGACCCTTACTCCCGAGCCCTCGGCATCGCCGCGATACACCCGCTCGGTTGCCTTTTGAAATTCCGACGCTTTCGCCGTTGGGATATCCAGGAACTGCTGCGGATTCCGGTCCGTTAGGGGGAACCAACTACTCTGAACTTGCACCATGATCCGATGTCCGGCGCGGAAGGTGTGGCAGACATCGGGCATCGTGAATTCGATGCGGGCACGTTTCCCGGGCGTGAAGGGCTCGGGTTTCTCGGAGCTATTTCGGAATTTTCCTCGAAACGGCTCGCCTCGGACCAGTTGCTGATATCCGCCCATATGAACGCCGGTTGGGTTCGGATTTGGATCCGGGTAATCGTTAGGATACACGTCGATCAACTTGACCACGAAGTCGGAATCGGTGCCAGTGGTCGAGACCAAAAGCTTGGGCGTGACCGGCCCCGCGATCGTAACGTCGTGATCCAGAGGCTCGGTCTGATAGACCAGCACATCGGGCCGCTTGGAGGCGAAACGCTGATCGAAGGTCATGTAGTCGCGGGGCATACCCACGCCGATTTCCCCAATGACCGGCACGGGCCGATCGGGATCGCTCGGGTATTCATCGAAGCCGGCGGCGGCAGGCGCAGTCATCGCAAGTTTGCCCGTGGCGTCGAAGTACAGCTCCAGCGCGGTGGCGTTCTTGGGCGGCCAGGTATCGAATCGTCGCCATTGTTTCGTTCCCGTCTCGAATACCAGGGCCTTCGGAGCCACGCTGTCCGCTTTCGCCTTCAGCCCGTTGCCTTTCCCCTTGAGGTGTTCCATGAAGAACGGCAGCTCGATGCTCTCGCGATAAAATTCGCCCGTCTTCGAAGCGAAATCAAGATTACCGAGCTTGTCGCCCGGCCCACGCGACCAGCCGCCGTGCGGCCACGGACCCATCACCAGCGTCTCCGGCGCAATCGCGCCGTTTTTTTCGATCGCCCGGAATAATTTCAGCGGACCCGCCAAATCTTCAGCATCGAACCATCCGCCCACGAACATAACCGCGGGCTTAACATTTTTCATGTGCGGAGCAAGGGCGCGCCGTTGCCAGAATTCATCGTAGGCCGCGTGCTTGAGATTGTCGGTCCAGAACGGATTGGAGTTCTTCAAATATTTTTCATTGCTGTTGGAAAGTGGACCCATTCGCAAGTAAAAATCGTAGGCGTCGGCGGTTCCAAACTCGAATGGAAGGGAATGCACCGGGGGCCGCGCCGGATCGCCCGCTCTGGGTTTGAAGCTGCTATAGAAGCCGAAGTTGGCGGCCAGATAGAACGCGCCGTTATGATACGAGTCGTCGCCATTGCCTACATCGCCCATGGGCGCTTGCGGCGACACAGCTTTCAACGCCGGATGGGAATCGATCAGGCTGAAGGCAGCGTAGAAGCCGGGATACGAAATGCCCCAGATGCCGGCTTTGCCGTTGTTGTTCGCGACATTCTTGGTGAGCCACTCGATGGTGTCGTAAGTATCGGTGCTGTCGTCAGTGTCTTTCGGTCCGTCAAAATGTAACTTGTGCGCGGGAACATCGACGAACGTGCCTTCGGAAAGATACCGGCCGCGCACGTCCTGATAGGCGAAGATGAATCCTTCTTTCGTAAACAATTCCGAAGGGCCCAGCAGCGGGGGATAGTTGTCAATTCCGTATGGCCCGACCGAATACGGCGTGCGCTCCAACATGATTGGATAGGGTTG
The DNA here is from genome assembly GCA_955652915.1 of uncultured Bryobacteraceae bacterium. Lineage (GTDB taxonomy): Bacteria > Acidobacteriota > Terriglobia > Bryobacterales > Bryobacteraceae > Palsa-89. Next base: position 10,002 of record CATPCJ010000287.1, on the reverse strand, counting down.
AGCGCTATCCTTGGGAACGTAGACGCTGGTGAAAAGCTTGACTCCGTCTCGCATTGGGATGCGGTAGTCGTACTTGGTATAGTGCGCGATGGTGTACTCGAGTTGCAGCTTGCGCGCGGCGTCGGAGGGCGGCTGTGCAAGAAGTGCGATGCCGCCAAATGCGAGAACTAGAGGCGCGAGTTTTCCTGTGGTCATCGCATCAATGGTAGCAATTCCTTACAAATCCTAACAAACTTTAATCCAGGCCTTCCGTCCTTACTTATATGCAGCCCGTCAGTGAATTCCGATCCGCGGATCGCTCCAACCGCAGCGTTCTGGCTTCGTTTGAAAAAAAAGCTCTGATCCGGATGGCGCATCGGCTGCCGGCGTGGGTGAATTCGGACCACTTAAGCGCGCTCGGATTTGTGGCGCTGATCGGAGTGGGGCTTTCCTATTGGTATTCGCGCTATTCCAACATAGGCCTGATTCTGGTGATCGTATTTTTCGCTTTGAATTGGTTCGGCGATAGCCTGGACGGCACTCTGGCGCGCGTGCGAAACCAGCAGCGTCCGCGCTACGGATTCTATGTCGATCACATTCTGGACGCTTGCGGCAGCGTCTTCGTGTTCGGCGGCTTGGCGCTCTCAGGTCACATGAGCGAGCGCGTCGCCGTCGGATTGCTGATTGTTTACCTGCTGCTCAGCATCGAAATATATCTTGCGACTTACACCGTTGGCACATTCCATCTTTCGTTCGCCGCCTTTGGACCTACGGAATTGCGCCTGCTCCTGATCGCCGGCAACATCGCGCTGTTTTACAAACGCCTGGTGGTTCTCGGCGGCAACCAGTATTTGCTGTTCGACGTGGGCGGCTCCATTGGAATTGTGGGAATGGCAGTGGCATTGGCGTGGTCCATCGTGAGGCACACCGCGCAGCTTTATCGCGCGGAGACGCCGCCCAAGGCGCCCGCGTCGCAGTTCCGGCTAAAGATGCTCCGCTGGCTAAAATTCAATGCGGTCGGAGTGGCGGGATTCGTGGTGCAACTCGCGTTACTGGCGATCTTCACACGTGTTTGGGGAATTCACTATCTGGTGGCCACGACACTGGCGGTGGAAATCGCCGTGCTGCACAATTTTGTTTGGCACGAAGCCTGGACGTGGCGCGGCCTGGCGGTGGAGGATCGCTGGCGGCGGCTGGTGCGATTCCATCTGGCGAACGGGTTTGTATCCATCGCATCCAACGTGCTGCTCACCTGGATGCTGAAGGACGGCCTGCACCTGCCATTGCTGGCCGCGAATGCCGGAGCAGTGGCGATGACTACCGTACTTAACTTTGCGTTGGCAGCGGTGTGGGTATTCCGAGCGCCCGAAGTAGCAGCGGAAGAGCGCTTGCTGCGGGCCAAGTAAAATCGGAATCCGCGCAAAGTTTCCGGGCAATCAGACCTGTGACATTCGCGACCGCGAAGCTGATGCCTGTCAGATTTCGCTCGGGCGGGACGCCGGGGATCGGGCGCGGAAAACCGGAGGCGTGAAATAACGTTCCGCCGTCCGGCAGAGTGGAAGTGCGATACTCGCCGCGCGCGCAATTCCAGTCTAGAGCCACTGGCAAGACGCCCGGGAGAGATCCGGGTAGCCAACGCACTCCCGCATCCTCAAACGCCGCGATCAGCACGATTCCCTGCCCCGCCGCACGCTGCACCGCCGCACGCAGCAGTTCCGCATGCTCCGGATTTTCGGTACCGAGGCTAAGATTCACGAGGTGCATTCCATGGCGCGCGGACCAATCGATCGCGTTCACCAGCGATTGTATTTGCGTCGCAAGCGACTGGCGAAACACTTTCACCGCGAATATTGCGGCATCGGGCGCTTTTTCGCGAATCACCGCCGTTACCGCCGTCCCATGGCCGAGCCGATCGAGATAATCGCCTTCCTCGGTCCCATCCGGAAGGATGGACACGCCACCCGCGACGCCATTCACGTGCGGATGCGCGGCATGCACTCCGCTATCGATCACGGCGATTCGGAGCGGGGTCTTCACCGTGCGGCGGCGGCCACTCCAAACAATCTGCTGAAGCTGCCTTGCCGCAGTTGCAACTCTTCCGGCGACCCGCTCTCGACGATCGTCGCGCCATCGAGCACGATCACTTTGTCTGCTTGATTCGCGAGTTCCAGCCGATGCGAAATGAGAATCGTCGTGCGCCCTTTCATGATCGCTTCGTAACCAGCCACGACCTGACGCTCGGAAACCGGATCTAAAGCTGCCGTGGGTTCGTCCAGGACCAGCAGTGCGGGGTCGGCCAGAAATGCGCGCGCGATCGCGATACGCTGACGTTCTCCGGCCGAGAGCGCCATGCCACGTTCGCCTACCTGGGTTTCGAACTGCTGGGGTAGATTGCGAATGAACTCGTCGATTCCGGCCGCAGCGGCGGCTTCCTTCAGATCGCTGAGCGAAGCGTTGGGGCAGGCGTAGCGCAAATTTTCGGCGATGGACGCATGAAATACAAATGGCTCCTGATCCACCAGAACTATATGCCGGCGCAGGTCCGCCAGCCGCAGAGTGCGCAGATCTTTTCCATCCAGGCGGATTACGCCCGCATCGGGATCGAGCAAACGCAACAGCAAATCGGCGATGGTCGACTTGCCGCTGCCGCTTTGCCCTACTACAGCCAGCGTCTCGCCCGCGCGCACACTGAAGCTGACGCGATCGAGCACGGGTGTGTGGGGCGGGTTGGAAACCTGCCGCCGATTGGAAATCGGCCCGTCCGGTGAAGCTTCATAATCGACAGGCCGATTTTCAATCGGCGGCAGATTGCCAATCTGCCCCACATTGCGATCGAATGTGAGGCTGACGTTTTCAAAGCTCACGTCGCCGCGTACAGTTGGCAAAGCGCCGGCGTCAGGGGCTTCCATCACTTCTGGCGCTGTGTCGAAGATTTGATCGACGCGGGCGAGCGAAACCTTTGCCGTTGCAAGACTGGTGTAGAGTCCCATGAGCGCTTGGATCGGTGGAAACAAGCGCATCTGGTAAGCCAGGAACGCGACGAATGCACCCATGCTCAGCGTGCCTTGAATTACCCGATGGCCGCCATAGAGAAAGACAAGTACTGTGCTAGCGGAGAGGATAAGGCCGGGCATCCCGCCCGCGAAGTAACTGAGAAATTGCATCGACATGAGCGCGCGAATGAACGCGTCGTTCTTGCCGCGAAACCGGAGTTCTTCGCGCTGCTGTGCGTTGGAAGTAACCACGAGCTTTACCCCCTGCAAGGTCTCAATGAGGAAGCTGCCGATGTCGGCGCTGGTTTGCCGTAGGGTTGCTACTCTCCCTTCCAGGCGCCTGCGGTAGTGAATTAGCGCCCACACGCTGGCGGGGATTAGTGCAACGGTAAGCAGGAAAAGTCGCGCGTCCAGCCACAACATGATCGCGATGGTGCCCACCAGAAATAAAACGTTTCCAACCCAGGCCAGTGCGGTTTCGGCGGCAACACGCTGGACCTCGGCAATATCATTATTTATCCTGCTGACAATCTCGCCCAGCCGTGTGCGCGCGTAGAACCGCGGCGAGAGTTGTTGCAGATGGCGGTACAGCGACAGCCGCATATCGAAAAGGATTTCGGCCGAGGTGCGTGTGTATCGAAGGCCGCTCACGATGTTCAGCACGAAGCTGACGATGGTGATTCCGATGAACAACGCGACGATCATGAAGAGAGTGCGCGGGTCGTGTCCCAGAAACGCGCGGTCGATCAGATCCTTGGAGAGGTACGGCAGCACGAGTGAAAGACCAGTGCTTAGCAAGCTGAGAAACAGCACCAGCAGCAGTCGCCGCCAGTAGGGGATCGCGTAGTCGAGAAGGGTTTTTTTACCTGCCGGGCATGACATAAAGATTCGTCGTCATGTCCGCGTCCAGCGTAATTGTACGTAGGTACTTGAACGTGGCGGCTTCGTACAGATCGATCGTATTGCCGGCCTGAAAAATGTACAGCACCTTGCCGTTCGAGCTGGTCTTCAAGGCCATGCGCGGCCGCCCTTGAAACTCAGCTTTCCGGTCGAGCTTGTGATTCGCCAGGTCGAACGACCAAAACTCGTATTTGCCGATTTCCGAATGCAGACCGTACGCCATTTGACGGCCGGGCGCGAGCGAGAAACTCACTCCGTTGGCCGGGCCGAGCGCGTAAAAGTCCACATTCTTCTTTTCAAAATTCACGCGCGCGATGCCCATGATCCTGCGATTCTGCACGGCGTCCTGAACGTTAAATAGACCAGTGAAGAATCCGGGCTCTTCATTGGTATCGTCCATCGCGTTGAAGTTGATGCGCCCGAAGCCGTCTTCGATTGGACGCGACAGCTCCCACTTATCCACCTGCTTGAACTCCTGGGTGTCGTAGATTAGGATGTCGTCGCCAAAGAAATACAGCAGCTTGCCATCGGGTGAAAAATGCATATTGGCGAACTCGCGCTCTTCACCTTTGGGCCAGGGGATGGTGCGCATCACTTTGTGTTCCTTGAGATCGTATTGCAGCAGAGTAGGCGGGCCGATCTCAAAACGGTCCGGGAGCTTGGTCGCGGTTTTGGTCAACAGGATCATGAAGCGATTTAACGGGTCGGCTTCGAAACCGAAGATGCGAACTTTCTTGTTGCCCTCGCTCAGCCGGAAATTATCGACGATCTGACGTGAGGCGATGTCGGCGATCTCGATGTCTTCATACGAGAGGTTGGCGATGTAAAACCGCTTTTTGTCTTCGGAAAGGCTCAGGCGGCCGGGAGAGCCGGTGCGGCACTTTATGTCTCCGGTTACCTTTTCGGTGGCTTCGTCGATTAGAAAGATGTGATTGGGCCGGCCGCCACAGTAGAGGATGCCGTTGCCGGCTGAGATTTTATTGTCGGCGGCGAAGGCGGAAACAAGTGAAAAAAGAACTAGCGCGGCTGACAACCAACACAGGCAGGAATGCCTGTGCCACATTGCATTACAGACCCTCTTGCTCATGGAAAAACCAAATCGATCTTGCGCCAGTCTTTTTGAGCGGCGGCGCACTTCGCCGTCCAGTCCGGCGCGTGGTTTAGCTGATCCGGAACCTGGGCCGGCCAAAAACATCCGGTGTGACAATCGAAAAGATCGCGCTCCACCGGCTGGCACAATCCGGCGGTTCCACCGTTGCGATCCGCTTCCCATCCGGGCGAAAAAACAAGCGAGCAGCCCAACGGAATGTGCGGGGCCGCGGCCGGCTGCTGGGGAGGCCCTTGCAAAGCCACCACGTCGTTTTCGATTCTTTGCGCCTTGCGATTAACTGACCGAAGATGCTTCATATTCCACCTTCTCATCGAATTGTTCGAGATATTTCGGATTGCGGACCGACAGCTCGGCGTAAATCTTGAGACAAGTGTCGGTCCAACCGCGGATCCATTCGCAGTAGTGAAGATTGGGGCGCGCCGTCTCGCCGTAGCGCGTATACGCTTCGTGATAGCAACCTCCGGAACACAGCGGACGCGCCCAACACTTGCTGCAATCCGTCTTGTCGGCGATGTGATGCTTTTCCAGAAAATCGATTTGCACCAATCGGTCGATGCCATCACGCACAGTTCCCAGCTTGTGCGCGTCCGATCCCGCGAATCGATGACACAGGGCCACGTCGCCATCGGTGGAGACGCCCATCAGTCCCAGACCCGCGCCACAAGGATATGCTTTGCTCACGCCTTTGTGGATTTCTTCGATGGTGTCCTTGACGTTCGAGAACCCGTGATGCCGATTCTCCAGGGCCGCTTCGAGAAAGTCATTCGCGAGCGCTTGGAACTGCCCGAGCATGGAGTCGAACCCTTCGTTGGCGATCGCGTACTTACGGTCGGGCGACGTCGTTACCGGCGCGAACCCAACTTCCCAGAATCCGATCTCCTCCGTCAGATGCTTGTAAATTTTCCGGATATCCAGCGTCCGCGAAGTCAGCGTCACGCGCGCGCCAATGGGCCGGCTGCGGTGGCGTTTGAGCAATTCCCGGATCTTTGGAGCGACGATATCGTAGCTGCCGCTTCCGTTTTTGAACACCCGGAATTCGTCCTGCATTTCTTTCGGGCCGTCAATCGAAATGGTTACGCCGACGCGGTTTTCGGCCAGGAATTCGATGATCTCCGGCCGCAGCAGCGTGGCGTTGGTGGTAAGACTGAAGTCGACTTCCTTGCCCAGCTCCGCGGCTCGCTCGCGCGCATAGCGCATGGCGAACTTCAGCACTGGAAAATTCATCAACGTCTCGCCGCCAAAAAACGTCAGATGGGCCAGGCGGTTCTGGCCGGATTCACGCAGCATGAAATCCACGCTTTCGCGCGCGGTTTCCTCGCTCATGAACTTGGACTTCTTGCCGTTCTCCGTGTCGACGATCTTGTCCTCACCGTATTCGTAACAATAAGTGCAGCTCAAATTGCACTGATTCGTGACGTTGAGAACCATGGTGGTCAACGGAAAGTTTTCCGGCGGCATCTGCTTCGGCGCCGGTTCTTCCGGCACTCCCACTTCGCCGATGGCCCGCGCGCGCATCAATTCCGATACGGTTTCCCGCACCTCGTCGGCGGGAAACAAAGCACTCAGTTGCCGTGCCAAGTCGGAGCGCGACATACTCCGCTCACGCAAGCGACCGATTACGGCCGAGGACGCCTCATCCAACTCGAACACCGCGGCGCTCGGCACCAGGTAGACGAAATCCTTGCCGCCCGCCTGGAACGAATGGAATTCACGGAGCGCGAGCTCGCTCATTGCGCCACCTCAGGCTGATCGAACTTCATGTACAGCGGAACCGTCACCAGCAAGTGCGCCCGCGCGCGGAGCACTTTGCCATCCGGCAATTTTAGCGTTGCCACAACCCAGACGTCGCCATAGTTGTCTGCGCGATTTTTGCGCTTTGGATTCGGGCCGTCCACGTTGGGCGTGAACAATCCGTTGTCGTCCAGAGTCCCAACGTAGGTCTTGTCGTCATCGTCGAAGGTGGCGGTATATTCTTCGATACTCCAGGTGACGTCGACTGGTCCAAGGCTAATATCGTCCTTCGTATCCGGTTTTCGGTCCGCGCCATTGTTGAACGCGATGGCTTCGAACTGTTGGAATTCCTTCGGAAAATTGATGCCGCCCACACGCGCCATTCCAGCTTGGGGCCGAACTTTGATCTCATCAATTTTGTCGTACACCACTGCGCCGGCCTCGCGGAAGGCACCGGCTACGCCAATATCGCGTGGGCCGATCGTCGCGTCCTTCGCGATTTCGACTTCCACTCTCACCAGCGCCGGGGTCGCGCTGACCAGCCGCTTGACGGAAACACCGGGTCCAAAATCGATGGCCGCGGCGCTCAAATTCGCCGGGAAATTAACTCCATGGATCTGCACCTCGCGCGCACTGCCTGCCGGAAGCGACGCGTGATCGATTCCGAGCACTATCGAATCGTTCCCGATTCTTTTTAGCGTGACGTCGATGCCCGTCTCGTCGTAAGCGCCGGTGAACCAGCGTCCGGAAATTTCGCGCTGCCCACGATCGAGAAACATCACCTCGCGCAGGGAATCTTTCCCGGAAGCTCCGGATTCCGAACGTCCGCGCCACTGAAAACCGGTGTAGACAATCGCTTTCCCTTTTCGCTCGATGACATCGCCGGTCTTCACTCGCGTGTAGCGAGTCTCGGTCAGAAATTCATCTTCTTTGTCGCCAGGCTTAATGGTAGTGGCCCCGTAAAAATATCCCTTGCCCGCCTGATAGCCCGCGAATGCCCACTGCCCCGCCAGCTTCGGTGCGCGCATGTTCGCGGACCAGGCAGACCATTCGGGAGTCTTCAATGCCAGCGCATCCGTCAAGTGCGGAATCACTTTGTCCATGGGATGCCGATTATCCGGTGGACTGCCGTCGGGGCCGGGTTGCGTCTGCGGCGGACCACCGCGCCGGAACGCCTGAAAATCCGAGAGTGGATAGTAGCCGCGATGCATGGCGATCAGCAATTCCCATTCAGTCTTGCTGCGGCGCTGCGAAATCACGCGACCCATGGAATGGCATTTGGTGCAAACTTCCTCGGCGTCTTTGTTGGCCGCGTACTTGTAGTCGATCATTCGCTTTTCAACTTCGAATGCGGCGGGGCGTGCTTCCTCCGGCGCTAATCCGAGGGTGTTGGACAGATACTTTAGAATCTCGCGCGCTTCAGCGGGCTCCAATTTCAGTCCATCCAAACTGATCATGCGCTTGATAGTTTGCTCCCAGCCTTCGGGCGTCGTCCGCCGCCAGGAAATGCGCGACAGCCGGAGCTTATCGTCAACCTTGTGGCAGGGTGAGCAGGTCTTACGCACCAGCTCGTTGGCGATGGGAATGCCGGAGTCGAGCTCTTCTTTCTCTTTTTCAGTAGGCTCTTTCGGTTCTTTGGGCGGAGGCGCTTGGGCCGCGAGCGACTGAACGAGTACTGCGATTGAGATCGCAACAATAGTGAAGAGCTTCATGGCGATTTCTAATATTGTGTCACATGCGATGACCCGGCGACTCGGCTACTCGTCGACCAGTACCTGTGCCGCCAGCAGCATCGCCAATGCGGCGAGGAAATTCGGTAACGCAACCGGCCGGCACGCGCGGTTATAGGCTTCGAATAAATCCGGCACCTGCGTATGATACCCGGCCATGTCAACCAGGCGCGGGAGATCGACGTTTTCGAAATAGTCGAGTGGGGCCGGCAGCCCGGGAGCTACTAACGCATCCCGCAAAACGATTTCGCGGCCCTCAATTGCTGGCCTCGACTCCATTCGAACGCTTTCCGCCCGCCGCAGCCGAATGGAGGATTTTCGCTTGAGTTGCTTCAACGCATCCGCAACCTCGCGATTGTCCTTTGCCTTCTGTGTCTCGAGAAGCTCAGAACGGAGCGTCCAGAACGCATGACCGTATTTCCCCGCGGCTTCCCGGAACAGTGCAGCGGACTTCTGAAGATACCCGGAATACACCTCGCGTTCCCGATCGTCGAAAAACTTCATGGCAATCTCTCGCATCGCAGGACGACGCAGGCACGTGTTTGCAACCACGGCCGCTATCCAGGCCGAAGCCATTGCTTTTTTAACTCCGAAGGAAGACAGCGGATCGATGAACGAACCTGCGTCGCCGGCCAGCAAGAAGTTCGGTCCGAAAAATCGTTTTGCCGAATACAGAGATGCGTCGGCGCCCCAAGGCGCAGTTTCCAGATTGCCGCGTGAGAATATTTTTCGAAAAGCGCGAGTCTTCGCGAGTTGGGCGATGTACGCCGCACTGAGACCCGTGCCGCGGACTAACCGCGTTTCGCCGGGATCCACCATGAAGGCGACGTAGCGCAGAAACGGCGAGATGGGAACGGACCACGCCCATCCATCGGAATACGCTTCCACCAACGTGTGACTCGCATCCGGCAGCTTCCATCCCCGTTCGTTGCGCCAGATGCCGCAAAGCGCGACGGTGCGAGAGTTCTTTTCCTTGACGCGAAGGGTGCGCCCGATGACGCCCGCGCGGCCGGAGCAATCCAAAATAATTCTTGCCGGAATAGCTGCGCGCTCAGCATCTATTTGAAATTCAATACGTGCGCCATTCGCATCGGGTACGTGGAAAGCCTTGCCCACTTGGACCTGGGCGCCGGCCGCGCCTGCCAGCCCAAGCAGTAAACGATCGAAGTCGCTGCGCCGAACCTGATGGCCCGTGCCATCCGGATATGGTTCAGCTCGCCGCCGGTTCTTGCCCCACCAAACGGTATTGCCGGTGGTCGGGAAAAATTCCGCCTCATCGATCGCGCCTTGAATTTCGAGAAAGTGAAAAAGTTTGCTGGTACTCGGCGGCAAGCACTCGGCCAAGCTCGGATGGCGGGAAGGGGGCGCGGTGAGAATCGTAACCGAATGGCCCCACTGTGCAAGGAGCCGTCCTGCGGTGGCGCCTGCCGGACCACCGCCAATAATCGCTGCGTCGAACACCGGCGCGTCAAAGCTATCGGTCCTTTTTTTTTTTTAATTTTGGGCGTCAACCGAGATCTACACAGACGCCGCGGCCATCCCACCCCCACGTCCGGCC
>CATPCJ010000286.1 GCA_955652915.1 uncultured Bryobacteraceae bacterium | reverse complement strand
TGAAATCCGATCCCGTGTTGTCCATTGTTGAATTCCTTTTCGCACTTCTCTCTCGATTCGAACCTACCATTGGGGTCTGAACTGGTTCAGGGGCGGATGCGCGTAAGCTATTGAAACGAAGATGAAAATTTGTTTCGAACTATTGTCACCGGAAGGTCCGGGTATAATAGGAAAGTTTTCCAAGGAGCGTAAGATGGGTCGAAGTTTTCTGTCATCCCTGCTGGTTCTGGCATTCGGTGTAGTGTCCGCCTTCGCCCAAAATCCCAGCGATCGGTTTTATCAGGCAATTCGCAATAACGATCTCCCGACTTTGCGGACCCTGTTGAAGACCTCCGACGTCAATCTCAAGGATCAGAAAGAAAGCACTCCGTTGATGTACGCGGCCGCATTCGGAAGCTTGGACGCCATGCGGATTTTGCTGGACGCCGGCGCCGATGTGAATGCGAAGAACGCGCTCTCGGTTTCCCCAATGTTGTGGTGCGCGGGAGACTTGGAGAAGGTGCGGCTGCTGGTGTCGAAAGGCGCGGATGTAAACGCTCGCTCGAAACAGAACCAGACTCCGTTGTTGATTGCCGCGACACATGACGGAGCTTCGGAAATTGTGAAGTTGCTGCTCGACAAAGGCGCGGATGCCTCGGCGCGCGGCTTCATGAATACTACGGCATTGCTTTCCGCGACCTATGCGAATGACACGGCCATCGTGAAACTGCTGCTCCAGAAACGCGTGGATGTAAACGCGAAGGACGTCACCGGCCAAACCGCCTTGATGAATGCCGCCAGTTATGGAAATGCCGAGGTAGCGCGGATGTTGTTGGCCAAGGGCGCCGACGTCAACGCCGCGGGCGAGGCCGGCGGCCAGCAAGTGAAGAATGGCGACATTGCGCTGGGCTCTTTTACGGCGCTGCTGCTTGGCGCCGCTTACGGTGGACCGGAGGCGATAAAGGTCTTGCTGGATGCCGGCGCCAAAGTGAACGTGCAAGACGTGCGCGGTATGACTCCGCTCATGCTGGCCATCGCCACCGATCGTGCAGATGCGCGCGTCGTAAGATTGTTGCTCGCGAAGGGCGCGGATGCCGCCATTAAATCCAAGAACGGCGAAACCGCCGCCGACTGGGCCAGGAAGTTTTCCAACCCGCGGATACTAGCGGCGCTGGGGATCGATAAAGTACAAGCATTCACCGCGCCGGCCATTATTGCGGCTGACGATCGCAAGCTGCCCACTCCGCGCGAGGCGGTGGAAAAAAGCCTTCCGATGCTGCAGCGGACGGGCGCAAGTTTTCTTAAAGAAGGCGGATGTGTTTCCTGCCATGCTCAGAACCTGACGGCCATGGCGGTGAGCCTGGCGCGGGGGAATAAGCTGGCGGTTGACGACGCGACAGCGGCGGTGCAGTCGAAGACGGTGAGATTGCAATGGGCCTCGTTTGAGCCCCTGATTCTACAGCGGGTCGATCCCCCTGGCGCCATGGATTCGCTGATGTATTCGGTATTGCATCTGGCCGTCGAAGGCGCCGAGCCGGACCATACCGTGGATGCCATCGTGCACAACATCGCGGGCGAGCAGAGGGTTAAGGGCAACTGGACAATCCCCGGAATCGCGCGCCCACCGATGGAAGACGGCGATTTTTCGCGCACCGCGATCTGCCTGCGTTCACTCGCGGCGTACACGCTTCCGGGCCGGAAAGCAGAATTCGACGAGCGCATCCAGCGCGCGGCGGGGTGGCTGAAGGCGGCGACTCCGCGAACGACTGAAGATCGCAGCATGCAGTTGCTGGGCTTGAAATGGGCGAACGTGGACCATCGTGAACTGGAAGATGGGCTGAAAAAACTGATGGCTCTCCAACGAGCCGATGGCGGATGGGCGCAAACGCCCGATCTGACGAGCGATGCTTATGCCACGGGCGAGGTGCTGTACACAATTCATGAGTTGGGAGTATCGGCCGGCCATCAAGCGTATCGCCGTGGAGTGGCTTATCTGCTCAAGACGCAATTACCCGATGGAAGCTGGCACGTGGCGAGCCGCGCGCCGAAGTTCCAGCCATATTTCCAAAGCGGCTTCCCGTACGATCATGACCAGTGGATTTCGTCGTCGGCTACAGCGTGGGCGACGATGGCGCTTACACATGCGGTCGCGGGACCGGTGGTGGCGGAAAGATGAGCGGAGAGGGAAAAGGCTAAAGCATTCCCAAATGGCAGGCGGCGGGATGGCATCCTGCGGCCGATTGGTAATCGACCCGTAATCTCGCGCGCTTCACCGAACGGGCCGATTACCAATCGGCGGCAGATTAACAATCTGCCCCACATTTGTCTACCAGTTTCTGCTCCATCGGGAAACATCCGGTGCTGCCACATTCGCCGGAGCGCGGCGGGCGAAGAGGAGCAATCTTTCCGGTGACACGTCCGAGATGTCATGTGTGGATTGAACCAGCGGCGCCACCTGCCGCCGAAATCGGGCAGGCAGGTAGAAATCCTCCAAGGGATGCGATTGAATGATGTTGAGAACGTCGGAATCGGACCGAGTCTCGATCGCCGTGGCCAGGGGTGCGATCGAATTAAGCCCCCATTCGCGCAGATTTTCACGGAACTGAGGCGTCAGGCGGTCTATCTGTGCAAACTGCTCCGCTGTCACCGTGATGCCTAAGTTGGGATAGTGGGGGCCGTAGCGTTCGATAATATGGCCGGGATCAAGAAAACAATAGTGTACTTTTCGCAAAGGAAGAGCGGCGCTGTAGAACCAATCGTCAGTTTCCACCAGCACTAGAGCGTTGGGGCGCGCGAGATCCGAGTACGAGCGCAGAATCGCCGCCGCGGGCAGTGGATTGCCTGCTCCGAAAGTCAGACTCCATACTCGATCTTTCGTGTAGGTCTTCACACCGAAGGCAATGCACAAAGCCGCCAGAATCCACCACTGCCATCGCGGCGATGAAAAGGGTCCATGGCACGCGGCGGCAATGCAGAGCGGCGCGATTAAAAAAACTGCGTAGTGAAAATACCGCGTTTGAAAAGCGCACATGGCCGCGAGCACGACGATCAACCAGGCCGCGAGCAAGATGGGACGGATCGACTCGCGGCGGCGCACGGCCAGCACCAATCCAGGGATCGCGATCATCGCCAGGATGGCCATGGACGGGTCTACCAGGAACAGACGGCGTCCATAAAACACCACAGGAGATTCGAAGGTCGTTGGAACAGGCGGCTGCAGGCCGATTCGCAGGAGTTCCAGTTGAATGTACTCCGCCCAAAACCAGCGGGGATGCACAATCAGTTGGTAGAAATGCCAGGGGGCAATGAACAGACCGGTCAGCAGGCAGGCTTGCAAAATACGCGGGAGGGTGAGGCGTTGCGCGCGGGGACTCCAGAGCGTGGTGAGAAACAAGACTAACAGTGGAATTGTCCCCGCTACGTTCTTGGTCATGATGGCGGCGGCCGTGGCGGCGCAAAAAGCGAGGAAGGTGGATCGCCTCTCGAGCGAAGGGTCGACAACAACGCAATAGAGCGCCGCCAGGGTGAAAACGGCGACCAGCATATCCGTGTAGCAGAGCCGCGAAAAGGTATGCCAGACGGGATTGGAGAGCAGAAGCAAGACTCCCACGATGCCCGCCCGGGCGAAGCCGATCTGGGTACACCAACAGTAAATAAGAACAGCGCCGAACGATCCCGCGATCAACATGGGCAGACGCAACGCCAGCAGCGAAATGCCGAACAGCTTCAGGCTGAACCCGGAAAGCCAAAGTTGCAGGGGCGGCTTAAAGAGGAAAATTCGTCCGAGAACTTTGGGTGTGAGCCAGCCGCCATGTAGCGCCATGGCGATGGATCCGTTGGCGTAGATGGACTCGTCCTGCGCGCGAATGCGGCTAACGGGATCTGAGAATGCCGCGGCGACCTTGGTTTTCTGAATGCCTACGCCTAGAATCGCGAGCGCGCCAAGAAAGACGGCAATTCGCTTGAACCGCGACCGTAAGGGAGCGCTGCTCAACTCAACCATGCGCGACGCTCCCTTACGGCCGCGGTTCTGTAGCCCTGCCGTCCGATCAGGAATGCGGCCACCAGCAGGGCGATCAAGCTGATGCCCGCCGAGACGACTAATATCCGCGGCGCGAACTCCAGCTCGACGCGATGGCGCCCCGGCTCGACGGCCAAGCCGCGAAAGGCTGCGTTGGTAATTAGAATTGGCGCCGGGTTCCCGTCGATCCGTGCTTGCCATCCCGGGTAATACGCTTCGGAAGTTACTAAGTACGCCGCCCGCAGCGCATCTACGTCCAGCGCAATCTTATTTCGATCGAAGCGCACGACCTTCACGGTGCCCGGAGGTCCGTCTGAATTCAGGACGACGGGGCTCTCGACGACAGCGGTGACCGCTCCATTGAAGCCGGGCACTCTCATGCGCGCCAGCGCCTCCTTCATGTCCGGCGCGGTCACGACATTCCCAACTAGAAAGAAACGCGGCAGCACGTTTCTGTTCCGGAGAAGAACGTGACCCGGGACCTGGGCGATGTTCTCGAATTTGGCCGACGAAACCGGGCTCCGCGCAAATACGTACCCAATGTTGAGGAGATCCAGGATCGGGGATTCCAGGCGGGCCACCGGGTAATAGCGCCCCCATGCCTGGCCATCGCAGAACAGCAGCCGGACCTGCATCAGCCGAATCTGCGCCATTGGATCGAACCCGGAGGCTGAAGGGATCTCAATCAGCGGCGCGGTTCCGGCCCAGTTGATCGAGTCGTCGTAGATATCGGTTCTCGCGGGTGGAGTCGATGCATTCACCGACCGGCGAACTGCCGCAAGCAGCCGCGCGTCGCCGTCCCACTTGTCGTGCGTTATGCCGGGCTCCTGAACGAGCGAGGCCGTATTCAATGGCAGGCCGGCGCCGGCATGATACAGATCCCCGAAGATGAACACGGCTAAGAGCGCCGCCAGCCAGCCTCGGCCGCGAACTACCCGGTCCGCCCCCAAGCCGGCGAGAACCGCGACGCCAAGTGAAAATCCCACCAGCATAAATTCGAGATAGATCGTATCGTGAGTAAGGTCGAGAAAGTATCCTAATAGTAGTCTGCCGGGCGGCGTTGAATGACCTAACATGAAAAAGAGCGACAAAGCGGTAAATAGGGTAAAAGTGAGGCTGTAACGCGACCGTCGAAACAAAGCCATGGTCACTAACACCAAAGAGGTCATCCCGCAGTATAGATACATAAAAGTGACGTTCTTTGGAAAGGAGTACTTACTCAGATCGGACACGTGGAAGTAGTCGGGTACAAATAAGGTAACTAGCGCGGCCAGCGGAACACCCCAGTCCGGGCCGCGCCACTGGCTACGGAGCGTGGACACGCTGGTCCTGCTCAGCTCCAAGGCGGGCAGCAGCAGGATCGCCGCAATCCCGACAGCAAGCGCTCCCGCAATGGCCATTGAAGCCAGGATCTTGGGGCGCGCCTGACGGCATACGATCAGGGACACGGCGAGCAGAAACGCGCAGACCAAGCTCAATCCCACTATCGCTGGAAAGCCCGCCAGTACGCACATTGCCCAACCGATCGCCAGAATTGCCGTCCAGCGCGCCGTTATGCGCTGCCCGAGCCGGACGACACACAACAGGACCAGTGGCAGCCACGCTGCCGTGTCCACCGCGTGCAAATGCTGAGTTTGAGAAACAAAGAACGGGCCAAGCTGGAAGATGCTTGCCCCAATCACGGCTGCCCCAGGTGAGCTGTCCAGCGCGCGTAACAACAAGTAAGTAAAGTAACCGCCCAGAAATACGTGGGCAACTAACTGCAGTTCCATGATGTAGAGTAAGCGATCACCGCCGATCAGGTTACTAAGTAGAACCGCGATAACTGTAGGCGGATAGAATACCTGGTTCTGAAAACCAGCGTAGAAAGGCATTCCGCAGTAAGTATATGGATCCCACAGCGGTAACTCACCACGCCGGAACGACTGCGCCATGAAGTAAAAAAGTGGATAGTGATAATATCGAAAATCCCAGGGAATTACAAAACGCGCGGAGAACAGAATGCGGGAGTAAAACGCGACCACCTGCGCAAGCAGAACTAGAGGTGGCCACACACCCCGAATCTGACGAAGAGACGGCACGGATAGATCATCATACCAATCGGGCTAAAGGTCACCGCATTATGTATCCCTTGGGCGCCCGCACGCGCGCATTGGGATAACGGCTCAGCGCTTCGCTGGACAGTTCCACTTTCACCATGCGCCGCTCGCCCGGCTTCCCCGGTGGCATCGCGTAATACAGGCTGTAGCGTTGCCGGATGCGCCGCATCATTTCACGGAAATCTTCACCCGCGTTGGCGGCCTTCAGGGTATCGCCCCCGGTTTTCTCGGCGACGCCTTCCATTCCTTCGCGCAGCGCCAGCAGCAAGGGATTGATTGCCATCGCCACCGTGTTCAATGCCTGCCCGCCGGCGCCGCGGATGATTAAGCCGCTCAATGAAGCATCCGCTTCCCACAGACGATGGATTACCGTGCTGTCTTTCCTGGAACGTTGGCCGAAGTTGTCCGTCAGAATCAGCACCGCGCGCCGGCGCTCATTGCGGGGTTGCTCCAGGAAATACCTGGCGGCATTGTCGACGCCGGCCAGCAGGGCTGTTCCTCCGCGGAATTTCCCACCCAAAACTTGTTCCTGGATGGTTCGATCCACGTCAGCTAAGTCATCGGTGAACGGCGCCACAATCCGGCTGGTCCGGTGAAACGTCATGATGGCGACTCGATCTCCAGCACGTAGTTCGGACAACGCTGTTCTGGCGGAGGCAGCCACCTTTAGCACGTTGGGGCGCATGCTGCCGCTGATATCGAACAAGAGGATTAAATCCAGCGGCTCTTGGGCCTGGGAAAAATAGAGCACTTGCCGCGGTTGGCCGTTATCTTTGACGGCGAAATCTTCCTTGTGGAATCCGTCTAGAGTTCTGATGCCGTCGGTAACCTCGGCATCTACGCGTACCAGCGCCACGTCGGTGCGGAACGTAGGCGCTTCCTGCCAAAAACAGGTCCATGCCAGCAGTAATCCAAGTGGGATCATGTTTTTTCAAGAGACGCACGAAACGTTGTAGCGGGTACGCTCTTTAACTTTTGTGAGGTTGGCGGGCGCCCGCACCGAACATTGAGGACGCTATGTAGATCGCAGCCGCGACCGCAAGCAGCCACTGAAACCCAATCAAGAGTGAGCTGGCCTCGGCGATCCCTCCCAGAATGGCGCCTGCCGTGTTGTAGGCCAGAGCCTGCTCGGGTCTTTCCACGTTCTCAAACGATTTCGCGAAGATCACTCCTGCAAAAAAAATCGGTGAGAGGACCAGGGCTCCGGCCGCCACACCCTGTACAATTCGCGGCCAGCCCAGGAAACTGTCCAGAGGCACCGCAATGTTCACCGCCAGCATCAACACCAGCGCAACATAATAGGGCACAACGCCGGCCACGTGCCGCTTCAAAACCCAAACGTTCGCGGCAAGGATCATAACCAGCACGACGGAAAAAACCACGGTATTGACCATCCACGTGCTGCCAAACATCACCGCCATGTGTACCACCGCCTTCGTTTCCAGCAGCATGAAACCCGCGCCCAGCAGCAACATTCTCGCATCCAGGCGGGTGAAAGCTCCTTTACCGGTTCTCCACCCGAAAATCCACAGCAGCGCCAGCGAGATGATTGCGATGACGGCCATGCCCCGGCGCGAGAGATCCGGGATCATGGGGTTCCGGAGATAGAGAAACGGCCAGACATCGGTGGCAACCCGCAGGTCCGGGGGCGTGTCGACTTTTGCCGGGAGAAACCGAAGCGACTTCGTTTCAGTGCCCAATTTAAAGCCGTTGGGCGAGGACGGAGTTGGCGTGACATCGGACGGGACCAGATAGGCCGCTCCAGCTTGAAAAGCAGCATCGATCGCTTCCGCGCGTGGTCCTTCGAAGAATAGAGTAAAGCCTTCAGACTTCTGCTCGGTGTTGATTTTTTCGCGATAGGGCATGGTCAGCACCACGGCCGGCCTCTCAAAAACACCTTCAACCGTCTTCGCCAGCCGTGAGACAATCCAACCTTGCCGAAAATAGTTATACATCACGAACAATCCATCCGGTTTTAGGCGGCGGCGCACATCGGCCATGGATTCCTTCGTGAATAAATAGCTTTCCAGGCGGATGTTGCTGAGGCTGCTGTGCAACACCAAAGAATCTATCAATGCGAAAACGATGAGGTCGTACTTTTTAGTGGTGAAGCGCAGAAAATTGCGGCCATCGTCCAAGTGCGTGGCGACTCGCGGATCCTGATACGGGCGGTCCGGGTTATCTTCGCGGCCCAGGCGCAGAATAACCGGATCGATCTCCACTGCGTCTATGCGGGCATCCGGCGCTGCCCATTCGAGCGCGCGGCTAACGTCATTGCCGGATCCCGCGCCGATGATAAGAATGTCGTGAAACCGCGGCTGGCCGGCGTCGCGGTTCAGCAAGTACGGAAGCGCGTAACCGGGAAAAGGCTCGTGACGGCTCAACATGGTCTGTTGGCCAATCAGGTTCACTACAATTGTCCGGGCTTTCGGCTCGTAATTGATGCGGTAATAAGGCGACCAAGCTTCCACTGGAAATTTTTCACGAATTACACCCACGGGAAAGTATTCCTGGACAAGCAACAGAGCAGGAGCGGCGATCGCAAATC
>CATPCJ010000285.1 GCA_955652915.1 uncultured Bryobacteraceae bacterium | reverse complement strand
GAGGATGCCCGCTTTCTAGTTGAAACACGCGGCTCGAAATCACCCTGATCATGCCACAGTGACATGACGAAGTGGGATTTCCTTGAGAACGGCGAGTTCCAGTTCTTTGACCAGAACCGGGATCTCGCGATAGCCGTGCACTCGATTCCATCGGGACTCGGCGTAGAGTAGTCCGCTTCCGACCCAACGGAGGTACTGATCGCCGCCTTGCCAACGCTTCACATTGCGACAGACAGTCTCCACCACCGAGAAGGCCGATTCGATCATATTCGTGCTGGCCAAGCTGGTGCGAAGCATGGGTGGAACGCGCAACCGATGAATCGCCAGCGTCTCCTCCAAACCTTCCGTCAGGCTCCGTGCCGCGCTCGGATTCAACTCCATCAGTTCGCGTAGAAGCAGATCCAGCCCTCGCCGGGCATCGCCATATTCACGCATGCCGTAAGCGCTGTGCATCTTCTGGCGAACATGCCCGTGGTGCTCTTCGGTGAGGTGGCCGACGACGTTGCGGATCTTGTGAACTTGACAGCGTTGCACGATCGCCGCTTTACCGGCCGCCTGACGCACGCCCGTGAATAGGGCTTTGCCGCCATCCAGGATATAAAGACGCGGAACTTCGAAATCCACCCCGCGCTCCCGTAAATCGTTCAGCAGTTGTTTCACCACGGTGGTGTTTTCGGTGGCCCCTTGCCGCAACCCCAACACCACCTTCTGGCCGTGCACGGTGAGCCCTAACACCGTTATCAATTGCTGATCGCCGAAGGGCGTTCCGTCGATCATCATGGCGCAGATGGCATACTCGTTCAGCCGCCGCGCCAGCAGCTTGTCCAGCCGTTGCCGGCTGGCTTCGATGAAGTGTTCGCTGATCGTCGACTTCCGGATGCCGTAGGCCTGCTCCAGTTCCTCGATCACTTGGCTGTAGCGGCGCGTGGTCAGCCCGTGCATCATCTTCTGCCAGACCGACTCCTCCATCAAAGAAGCTCGCTGCAGCAACTCGTAGCTGCCTAGCGGCACTTCCTTGTGCCTGGTGTCGCGCACCCGGGGCCGCTCTAACGGGATCTTCTGCCCACCCACCACGCAGTAGCCAGGCTGTCGGCCCCAGCGCACATTCACCCGTCCCGATTGGGCCTGATTCTTTGGCCCTACGAGCGCCGTTACCTCGCAGTCCATCACTTCCTCGGCTACTTGAGTAAACATATTCAGGGCCAGATTCATCAGTCCGCGCTGGACCAGTTCCACCACTTCTTTCAGCGGAATCACCAGTTGCACGCTCTGATCGGTTTGCGCCGCCAATTTCCGGAACTCTTGAACGGCACGTTGCTTGTCAATCTGATATCGTTTCTTCATGTGCGACTCTCCTGAGAAAAGGCATTTGCCGGAGCCTATCACGGCTCCGGCGAGAGTCGCGCGTTTCAACTAAATTCCGGGCATCCTCACTCGCCACGACACCGCGCGCGGCGCGGTTCATGCCGCTTCCTTGATCCGTGGCAGTTTGGTGGGGTGGATGGGATCTCGACCGTTTTAGTGTCGGCGCCGAATCGTTGGACTGCGGACAACTCGATGCCTAACGGACCTCTGTCTCACCTGATCTCGGGCCCTCGCAGCGACCCGCGCAGGTCAGCCACGGCCGCGTCGTTCGGCGCAATCCGATAGAGGCTCAGGATGAGATCGAAGGCTGTGGTAAAGTACGCGAGTTCGTTGCGGAAGTCGGCGTAAACACGGCCATGCAGCAGTGGTGGGAACGAAGCCGTCTTCTCACCATCCAGCAGCACTGGGAGCACGCTTTGCTTCTGTGCTTCGGTGCCGAGAAGACGATTGTTTATTAGATCGACCTCTGCCGCCACGACGTAGCCGGTACTTTCGTCTTTGTTCTCGTACTTCCGGCGGTAGAGCGGTGTGCCGATCATGACAATCCGGCCGCTCTTCTCGATCCGCTCCACGAACCGAGGCACGCTCGCGCCGATCTGCGCGTGCCAACGGTCCAACACTACGTTGATCCCGGACTTTTGCAGATCCGCCGCGAGCCTTTTTTCGACCCAGCGTTCATGCTCTGGAACGCCCCAGGCGTAGCTGATGAAAC
The DNA here is from genome assembly GCA_955652915.1 of uncultured Bryobacteraceae bacterium. GTDB lineage: Bacteria > Acidobacteriota > Terriglobia > Bryobacterales > Bryobacteraceae > Palsa-89. The sequence continues at coordinate 2,311 of CATPCJ010000285.1, read as the reverse complement.
TCTCCGGCGGCGTGATCTTCTGCTCGGCCACGTAGGCGCGGACGCGGAAGACGGCCTGCTCGAAGCGCGTCCGTTGTTCGGCGACACGGCGTTGCGACTCCACTTCGGCCTGCACTTCACGGGTCAACTGGATTGGCTCCGCCATCACCGGCAACGTCAGCCTCTCGCCGCAATCGTTGCAGCAAGCAAAATCCTTTCCTTCCTTGAGCCGGTCACGCACGACCGACCGAGCGAGCAAGTGACCGCACATCGCATTGGTGCAATGCACCGGTTCGTAGCGCATCACGGTAAGGTTTCGCCGGGCCAGGAAGCTCTCGAACAGTCCTTGGAAGAGGGTTCGCACCGGCAGGCCGACGTTAGGGCCGAAGCGGAGCACAAAGTCCAACTCGCCGTCGCGCTCCGCCTCCTGCGTGAATCCGCACACCAACCCGCCACCCACCTCGTAGCGGGCGTTGTTGTGCCACTGGGCGGTGCGGGTAAAGGTGTGCGTGTAGCCCAGCAGGACCACCAGCGAGGCGAACACGTTCTCGGTTGGCCCGCTCACCGTATAGGCCACACCATCCTCGGTCGCCTGCTCCTCCTCCGGCGGCTTCTTCAAGTTGATCAGTTCCGGAAATACCAGGTACGGCTCCATACGCAGCGGGTCGGTCTCGCGGAAACAGACATTGTGCTCCAGGAACAGCAGCGCCGCCGAGTCCAGGAGAACTTCGCGCTCGCCCTCGTTAAGGTCCTTCAGTTCCGGAAAAACGTAGCCGCCGGTCAGCAGCCGTTTCTCCTCCAGCGCACCCAGCCCTTTCGGATTTCGCCGTGCCTCCAACACGAACGACGACGCCAGATTGTTGAGCCGTTCCGGTTGGAGCAGGACGCGCTGCTCGCCCTTGGAGGTCCGCAGACGTTTCACATAGCCGTAGTTCTCCAGGTGGCCCACGGCGGTCAGCATCTCGTCGTCATTGAAACGCCATTCGGCATCGGTAGCCTCCAGACGGCCACGCAGCTCCTCGGGCGTGACGATGGCCTGGCCATCCGATTCCCGTTCCTTGAGACCGAGAACATAGTCCTTGATCCGCTTAAAGGTCGTGGTCGTGACCGTGGCGGACTTGTCCTCCCAGGGGATCAGAGATTTCATTCGTACAACCAGTTCGGCGATGCCCTCGCCTGTGGCGGCGCTGGTCGCGACCGGTCCCGCTATGCCGTGCTTTTGGCAGAACGCCTTCAACTCGTCAGCCGTCAACGAACATGCTCCGCGATCCGTCTGTGCCGCCACGAGGATGATTGGGCAGCGGATTTGCCCCGTTTGGAGTTGCTTGAGCCAGAAGCCCACGCCGTGCAGGGGGTCGCGGAGATCGGAGGCATCAAATAAGACTAGCGCGAGATCGGCGTTATCCACGAAGAGCGCATGCACCAGGCGGTAGTCCGGCTGCCCTGCAAAGTCCCAGAGGATCGCCTCGCAGTCCGTCCCGTCGGCGCGGCGCTGGCCCAGTGCGGGGAACACCCAAAACTGTTGCCCGTGGGTGGACTCCTGCTTCTCAAATCGTTCATGGATCAGCCGATAGCCCAGCGCCGATTTGCCCACGCTGTGATCGCCCACCAGCACGATTTTGCCCGTCGTGTGGTGGACAGCGCGCGCGGCCGGGGCCAGACCCGCTTGCCCTAGCAGCGCGTCGAAATCCAGTTCCCACAGGTGGATCGAGTGGACGGCGGCCGGATCCGAGGATCCTGCGGCCAGAAGCGGTAGCGTGGGATGAAAGCTGAGGGCGGGAATCCACTCTGTGCCGTCTTGGGGTTCCGGGATTACCGCGACAGTCTCCCAGGTCTCACAACTCCACAGGCGGATCGTGCCGTCCTCACTCTTCGACGCCAACAGCCGCCCGTTCGGTGAGAACGCCACGGTATCCACAATCGAAGTGTGCCCTTCGAGCGTGCGGAGCAGCTTCCCGCTTCGCGCCTCCCAGAGCTTCACCGTTTTGTCGCTACTCCCACTGGCGAGTGTCCCGCCCTGGGGATCAAACGCCACGCTAATGACTGCGCCTTGGTGCTCTTCGAGCGTGCGGAGCAGCTTGCCGCTTCGCGCCTCCCAGAGCTTCACCGTTTTGTTGAAACTCCCACTGGCGAGTTTCCCGCCCTGTGGATCGAACGCCACGCTAAAGACTCCGTCTTTGTGCGCTTCGAGCGTGCGGAGCAGCTTGCCGCTGCGCGCCTCCCAGAGCTTCACCGTTTTGTCGAAACTCCCACTGGCGAGCGTCCCGTCCTGTGGATCAAACGCCACGCTAAAGACTGTGTTTTGGTACCCTTCGAGCGTGCGGAGCAGCTT
>CATPCJ010000284.1 GCA_955652915.1 uncultured Bryobacteraceae bacterium | reverse complement strand
CTTCTCAGCGCCGCCGTCCATCTCGATAGCGGCGACGTGGTTCTTGACCTGATCGCCCACCCACTCGCGATAGGCCGCCCCGCCCGCCCCTCCGTTCTCTTCGTTCGTCCAAAAAACCACCCGTAGCGTACGCCGTGGTTTCAAGCCGAGTTTGTGGATGAGATGCGCGGCCTCGAGCGCGGTGATGATCCCGGAACCGTCGTCCTGCGCGCCCGCGCCGACGTCCCAGGAATCGATATGGCCGCCGATGACTACGATCTCCTCGGGCTTCTCCCTCCCAGGAATTTCGCCGATCACGTTGGCCGAATCGGCATCCGCCAGTGCCCGAGCTTCCATCTCCAGATGGACGCTCACGACATTCCCCCCATCCGTCAAGCGCTGTATGAGCTGCGCATCTTCAATGGTGACGGCCGCGGCGGGAATCTTCGGATCGGTAGCGGCATATTCCAGCGCGCCGGTATGCGGCGACTGCAGGCTGACCGGGGTGATGGATCGGACCAACGCCGCCACAGCGCCCAGGCGTGCGGCTCGCGATGCTCCCGTGTGCCGGTACGTTACGGTGCGCCCGTAGCCTTCGTAAGGAACGTTAAAAAGCACGATCTTGCCTTCGACCGCGGCGCGGCCTTTCTTTTCCAGTTCGTCGAAACTGGAAACCGGCACGACTTCGGCGGTGATGCCTTTCTTCGGCGTGGCGATGCTGCCGCCCAATCCCAGAATGTTCAGCGATCTGCTGACCGGTTCGGTAATGGAGGCACTCTCATTTCCACGAACCCAGTGCGGAACCTTGACTCGCGGCGTAACGACATTCACCAAGCCATCCGTTTTCATCTGCGCGGCCGCCCAGGCCACAGCTTTTTCGAGACCAGTCGATCCGCTCAGCCGGTTGCCGATTCGGTCGCACAGATAAGATAGCTTGTCGATGCCGCCGTGGTCGGCCAGCGCGGCATCGATCAATTTGGTGGCAGTGCCCCGGTATTGTTCAGTGAGGCTCGGCGCCTCTTGGCAAAAAAGCGATGGCGCGAGCGCGACGGCCGCAGTCGACAAAAACAGACGCATAGTCATCAAGCGTCCAGAATAGCAGGCGGATTGTAGGGCGGACGCCCTCGTCCGCCGGAGCCCCCCGGTCGCCCTCCCAACGGCGGAAGCTCTCGCCTCCTCAAAATGCACCGATGTTACGATTAAATCCGAATCGCTATGGGCGGTACAGAAGCATTGCTCATCCTCGTAGCCGGAGCCTTAATCACTTGCCTGATCCTGCTACTCGTCGCGTTCGTGCGCACCGGTCGAATCCGGAGTCTGGAGTCCCGGCTCAACGGAGTGGAAGCTGCTCTGTTGCGAATAACGCAACAGCAGGCGGTCACTCAGCCGCCCGTGGACGCGCCGCAACCACCGCCCCTTGAGACGCCGGCTACAATCCTGCATCCGGCCGCCAGTGATGCCGCCCCTACGATCGAGCCACCACCGCTGCTGCCCAACATCCCGAGACCTCCGGAACATCTGGAACTAATCATTGGGCGCAAGTGGCTGGGCTGGATCGCGATCATTCTCATTCTCGGCGCAACCGTCTACTTCCTGAAATATGCGTTTGAAAATCGCTGGATCGGCGAGTTGGGAAGAGTAACCCTGGGAGTTGCAGCCGGATTCATGTTGGTTATGGCAGGGCATGAACGTTATCGAAAAGGGTGGCGTTATCTGTCTCAGGTTCTGACCGCGGGTGGAATCACGGTCCTATATCTTTCCGTTTACGGCGCGTTCGGCTATTACCACCTGATTGACCAACGTAGCGCCTTCGTCTTCCTGGCGATCATCGTGGCCGAAGCGCATCTACTGGCCTTGGCCTACAATGCGCCATCAATCGCGGTCATGGCCCTGGTGGGCGGATTTCTGGCTCCATTGCTGCTGAGTACGGGGCGGGATCAGTATCGGGTTTTATTCACCTACATTGGGGTCCTCGATCTGGGGATGCTCGGAGTGGTGATTGCCAGAAGCTGGCGTTGGATCGGGTCGCTCGCTTACGTGGGAACACAGTGCCTGTTCTGGGCTTGGTATAGCGAACATTATCATTACGAGAAACGGCCGGCCGCGCTATTATTTCAGTCCCTCATTTTCCTGTTGTTTGTGCTCGCCGACATGGCGCCGCACCTGCGCCGGAGTGCTGCCGGATGGGAGGAATGGGTTCGTCTGGCGGTGAATCCATTCGTGTTTTATTCCATCTTCTATTCTTTGCTCAATGACGATCATCACGATTGGATGGCCGTCTTGGCCTTGGCGCTGGCGATCGTGTACGCGGTGCTCGCGCGCGTCGAGCTGGCCCTACGACCCTCGGACCGCCGCATGCTGCTCGTAACCTTGGGGACGGCTCTCACGTTCGTCACGCTGGCAATTCCCATACAACTCGAGTCTAACTGGATCACAATCGCGTGGGGGTTGGAAGCCGTGATCCTGTTATGGGCCGGCCTGGAGGCCACGGCAGTGCCCCTGCGGCTGCTTGCCGCGATTGTGTTTTCGCTGGCCTTTTTTCGTTTCCTTTTTCAAGATACGCCGTGGGGATCCCGCGCGCTGTTTACCCCGGTGCTCAACCGGTATTTCCTGGGAATGCTGGCGCTGACGGCGTGTTTGGGTAGTGCCGCGTACCTGCATTGGCGCTTGGGTACTCGCGCCGGCGCTGATCCACGCGCGCCGCTGACTATGGGATTGCTGGCCTTCGGAGTACTTTTGGTTGGCTCCAGCGTGGAGGCCTATAGCTACTTCGGAGCGCGGGCGCGTACTATCGCTAGTGGCAGCACGCCCAATGCGTTTGAAGCCGCCAAACAACTACAATGGGCCGGGCAGCTCTCGGTGTCGCTGCTGTGGTCGGCGTACGCCGGGTTGCTGACTTTGACGGGATTCCGCTTTAAGATTCGGCCCTTGCGTGTGGCGGGGCTGATTCTCTTCGGAATCACGCTGGTCAAAGCCGTCTTGGTGGACATTTCGGAGCTGCGCCAGCTCTACCGGATTGTCGCTCTACTCTCCTTGGGACTGGTGCTGTTGGCAGTTGCCTGGGCTTATCAGCGAGGTACTCGGCGGGAGGAAACGCGATGAAACAAATCTTCTTGGCGGGGTGCTTGGCGGTTACCTGGTGCGCCCTGCTCTGGGCTCAAGCGTCGGGCTCGCCTGAGCCACTGAGCGCCTGGCCTTACTTCAAGGAGATACGGCCGCGCGGCGATTCCAGCGGCCTCCTCGATTTTGTGCTCGATCGAGAGACGTTGAACAACGCCCGCACGGATCAGGCTGATTTGCGTCTCTACGGCAACACCGGGCGGGAAATTCCTTACGTCTTGCGCGTTCAACGTGAGGTTGATGCCTCCAGCGCTTTCGCGGTGCGGGAATTCAACCGGGGTGTAGAGGGCGATGCCGCCCAGGTTTCCTGCGACCTTGGAGTGCAACCCCAGGAACACAACGAAGTGGAGATCGAAACCGCCGGGAATAATTTCCGCCGGCTGGCGGAGGTTCAGGGCAGCCTGGACGGTGTAGGGTGGTACACGCTGGTGTCGGATGCGATTCTTTTCCGGTTCGCGGCCGATGGCCGGACTGTGGAGCAGCAAGCCGCGGCATATCCGGTGAGCCGGTACCGTTACTTGCGCGTACGGGTGAACCGCGATCCGCAGGTTGATCGCAAACCACCGGAGATCAAGAGTCTGCGCGTTCGGCGATCGATCCACATGAAGGGTGAGATGGTGCGATTCAATGGCTTTTTCGAAAGCCGTGAACCCGACCGCGTGTATGCGCGGCCTGCTTCCATCTGGCGCGTGGATTTAGGAGGACGTCTGCCGGTGCAGCGCCTCATCATCATGACCGGCGAGAGTGCGTTTTCACGCCCTTTCCAAGTGGAAGCGATTGACGATCCCTCTGCCCCCAGAGTGCTCGCATCCGGGGACCTAACGCGGCGCGACGACCAAGTGGGCATGGAACTGACGATCGACTTCACCGAGGATTTCGCGCGGCGCCTCAAGTTGATTGTTACAGACGACCGGAATGCCCCGCTAATCATAGGCGGTATCAGCGCCGAAAGCGCCGCCCGCCAGGTGATATTCGAATCGGCCTCCGTCGGCGCCGGTCCAGTTCGTCTTTATTACGGAAATCCCAAAGCGTTGGCGCCGCACTATGACTTAGGTGCGCGGATTCCGGCGGACCTGAAAGCTCCGCCTGTCCGGCTTAACCTCGCTGCCCAGCGAGACAATCCGATTTACCGCCCGGAGCCTAAGCCGCTCTCAGAACGTTCACCGTGGTTAGTTTATATTGTCCTTGCCGCCGCAAGCCTTGCCTTGGCCGCGATCCTGGTGAATCTGGCGAAAGTGTCGGGAAAGCGTGCACCCCAGACTTCTCCGGATTTACACTAGATGATCGAATGAAACTGACCATCGCCTTATTCACCATCCTTGCTCCACTCTTCGCCCAGACCTACGACATCGTCCTCGCCAACGGCCGCGCCATGGATCCGGAATCCAATCTCGATGCCCCTCGACACATCGGAATTCGCGGCGGCCGGATCGCGGCCGTGTCCGCAACCCCGCTCGACGGACGCACGGTCGTGGACGTCAAAGGTCAGGTGATCACCGCCGGATTCATCGATCTTCATTCTCACGGCCAGACTCCGGAAAACTACGCCTACAAAGCGCGCGATGGCGTCACCACGGCCCTCGAAATGGAAGCTGGAGTCAGCCCCGTTACGCAGTGGTACGCGGCGCGCGAAGGCCGGTCGCTCATCAATTTCGGCGCGGCCTCCGGACATATTCCGGCGCGCATGGCCGTACTTCACGATAGCGGCGGACTGCTGCCGCGCGATGCCGCGGCCAGCACCGTCGGCACACCGGAACAGCAGCGGCAGATTGTCGATCTGGTGCGCCAAGGCCTGGACGAGGGCGGCCTCGGAATCGGCATGGGCATCGCGTATGTTCCGAAAACGAGCCGCGAGGAAATTCTGGAATTATTTCAGCTAGCCGCCCAACGCCGCACTCCCATCTACGTGCACATGCGCAACAGCGGGCCGGTGGAGCCGGGCGTGATCGATGCGCTTCAGGAAATGCTGGCCGACGCGGTGGCCACCGGCGCACCTCTACACATCGTGCATATCACCAGCATGGGCATTCGCCAGACTCCACTCTGCCTGCGCATGATCGAAGGCGCGCAACGCCGCGGCCTGGATGTAACCACCGAAGCTTACCCTTATACCGCGGGCATGACGGATCTGTCCTCGGCGATCTTCGACGAGGGCTGGCAGGGCCGCACCGGGGGCATCGGTTACGGCGATCTACAGTGGGCCGCAACGGGCGAGCGCCTGACAGCCGAAACTTTCGCGCGCTACCGCAAACAAGGCGGCATGGTGGCCGTGCACAGCATTCCCGAGGAAATGGTGCGGGCGGCGGTGGCGAATCCGATCGTGATGATAGCAAGCGATGGGATCATGGAGAATGGCAAGGGGCATCCGCGAGCCGCAGGGACGTACGCGCGCGTATTGGGCCGCTACGTCCGCGAACAGCACGCCCTGGGATTGATGGACGCGCTGCGAAAAATGAGCCTAATGCCGGCGCAGCGATTAGGAATTCAAACCAAGGGCCGCTTGCAGGTGGGCGCCGACGCCGACATAACCGTGTTCGATCCGGACAAAGTAATCGATCGCGCCACCTTCGACAATCCCGCCCAATATTCCGAAGGAATTTCCCATGTCTTGGTCCACGGCGCCTTCGTCGTGAAGGAAGGCCGTCTTCAGGAAGGCGTCGCCCCAGGCCGTGGACTGCGCCGGTAACTCGCAATCCTTCCAAACACAAGGAAGTACGGTGGACAGAATGGTTCCGGTGCGGTTGGTTCATTGTTCCTGAAAAATCCGAAAACCGTGCTTGCGCATCACTTCGTGGGCCTGCTCCAGCGCCTCCGGAAGAACATAGAAGAATGCCCCCACCCGCTCGCTGCGGAACAGCACGCCGCCGCTGTACTTGTCGGTTTCCACCGCGTATTCCACGCCCGACTCCGTCAGCATGCCCTCCAGCCGCAGCGCCTCCTTCAGCTTCTTGGCGATGTAGATCAGGTCCATCTCACGGTCTTCAAAAAAATCAGGTTCCCGCCGCATAAGAAATGAGGTGACAGAGGTGACAGTCACCTCTGTCACTCATTACGCCCCCCGCACGCGCGCCGACCACGTCTCGTAGGCGCTCGCATTCCCGCGATTCATAAAATCGATCGCCGATTTCGCCACCGTCTCCATATTTCCCAGAATCTTCGGATTGTTAGCGGCCGTGCGCCATTCGGGCAGCAGGTCGCGGACCTTCTCCCAAACGAATAGCAACTCATTCCCGCTCTGGAAAAATAATTCGGGCGTAAGCACGCCCGCCGTGATGAACGAAGCCACCATCTCCCAATACGTCACCACCATGCGGAAATATGCGTCCTGATCCGATCCTGGTGGGCACAACGCGTCTCTCTCCGCCAGCGTCTTGGCTTTGAATTTTCCAAACCACTTGCGCGCCTCGCGCAGCTTTTCTTCCCGGCGCATGTCATACAGCTTCAGGATCAAATTCACATCGTCGTAAGTTGCCTGTTTATCCATACTCCCAGTGTATTCCTGCTTGACGATCCTGCCGGCGCCGGTGTTATTTCGTGACCCGCGGGGCCCGAACGGTTGGCTTCGCGCTGGCGAGATTGGTGAAAGCCGCGGACAGTTTCTCTTCTTGCGCCGGATCGAAAATCAAATAGCGATGCCGGCCCGCACTCGAAGGAGTGAACCTCGTACTTCCATCGTCTGATACCGCGATGGTGCCGGGATTAGAAACTTTGAAGTAGCCCTCTTGTGGATGCACCGCGTATAGCGCCGCCGCCATGTTGCCCGCCGGCGCATCGTAGGGCATCGCACGGTAGGCGCGATAGGCATCCACGATGGGATGAGCGGGCGACCAGGCGAAATCCTTTTCAATGCTGGCTGCCGGAAATTTCAGTTGTGCGGCTGTTTCCGACCCCAGGGCTACAATCGTCGCCGGCCATTCGGCGAATAGTTTTTTTGCCGCGGCCACATCGGTCTGGAAGTTGAAATCTGGCGGGCCGTCCGGGTACGTTCCACCAGCCACGCAAAGCAGGCGCGTCTTTCGAGATATTAATTCTTTCACGCCCGGCAAGTCGAGAGCTTTCGCGAGGTTCGTCGCCGGACCGCTGAGAACAACCACGCAGTTGCCGTCGTACTGCGACGTCAGCGCGTTTCTGAATAGCGCTGAAACTTCCGCCGTATCGCTCAGGCTGTGAACCACGCGCGTGTAGAGTGGCGACCCATCCGCATTGTTTTTCGAGAGGGGCTCGGTGAAAAGCGGACTGTCATTCAGTTTCTTGCCACCGCCCAGGCCTACCGGGAGACTTCGCGAAAAGCCCGCGAATGGCCCTGTTTTCGGCGCGCTGGAATAGAAGCGCATCACTGCGTCGACGTAGGCCGCGGCATTCAAGTTCGAATTGCCGATGCTTACTGAAATGACTCGCGCTTCGCCTTTCCCCTCCAACCCGTAGAGCAACGCGAGCGCGAGTGGATCGCCGATGGTGCTGCCCATATCGCAATCCAGCAGAACGCCGAGCGGGGGTTTACCTTGGTCAAAAAGCTGCATCGCCGATCAGGCCAGGTCCAAGCCATCCAGGCGGCCGGTGGAGTCGCCGAAGTGTTCGGTGTGGACCCCCATGCGGTCCATCATTGTCAGGAAGAGGTTGCACATCGGGGTTTCTTTCCGGGAAACAATGCGCCGCCCGCTCTTGAAGTGGCTGCCGCCGCGGCCCACCATAATGGTCGGGAGATCCTCGTGACTGTGGCGATTGCCATCGGCCAGCGCCGCGCCGTACACGATCATGCAGTTCTCCAGCAGCGTCGAGTCGCCCTCTTTGGTAGCTTTCATTTTCTCTATCCAGCCCGCAAACTGCCGTAGTTGATAGCTGTTGATTTGCGCTACCTTCTCCATGAGAACCGGATCGTTGCGGTGATGCGTGAGCGGGTGGTGGCCGTCCGCGATCCCGATTTCCCGGTAGGCGCGCGAAGTGCCTTCATGCGTCACCAGGAAAGTAATAATCCTGGTAAGATCCGCCTGGAAAGCGATGGTCATCATGTCGCTCATGAGTTGGAAATGCTCGGCGAAATCGGCGGGCACGCCGTAGGGTTTGTCCATGTGCGGATCGATCTGGGCGTTGTCCTTCTCGGCCTTTTCCAGTTGCATCTCCACGGCGCGAATGGAGGAGAGGTACTCATCCAGCTTGCGGCGATCGCTGGGTCCGAGATCGGACTCGAGCCTGGCCGTATCGCTGGTGACAAAATCCAAAATGCTGCGGCGGTACTTGCTTTTGCGCGCGCGAGCTTCCGGGCTCATGGCTACGCCGTTGCCGAACATGCGCTCGAAAAGAACTCGTGGATCCAGGATCGGAGGCAGTGGCTGCGTCTCGCTTTTCCAGGCGAGATTGTTGGTGTACGCGCAGGAGTATCCGGAGTCGCAATCGCCGGCTTGCCGCGCGTCTTCGAGCCCCAGCTCCAGGGAAGGAAAGCGTGTCTGATTCCCAATTTGATTGGCGACAATTTGATCGAAGGAAACGCCGGCCTTGATGTCCACCAGCGTTTTGCGAGGCTGTATGCCGGTTAAGTAGGATGCGCAGCAACGTCCGTGATCGCCGGCGCCATCCAGCAGCGCGCGGCCGCCGTTGTGCGTCAGATTTCCGAAGTGAATGATGTCGTCCTTGTAGGGTTCGAGAGGCTTGAGAATTCGAGGCAGCTCGCCGAGTTTCCCCTCATAATTTAGATTCCAGTTCCGCATGTCCATTCCGTTCGGCACGTAGACAAAGGCCATGCGGACGGGCGGCTTCTTGACGGTATTCGCCAATGCCAGCGCGGGAACCATGGAATCCAGGAAGGGCAGTGCCACCGCGGTGCCGACGCCTCTCAAAAAAGTTCTTCGGTCCAGCGCTTTGCGCGTGATGATCATTGGGACTTCTCCTTGGACATGGCAACAGTTTTGGGCGCCAATGTTTGCAAGTTCTCTGGCCGCCGCGATTGGAACGGCAGGCTCTTCACAATTTCGTGGATCAATGTTTGGAAACGATATTCGGACGCCGCCAATTTTTTGTTCAGGTCGTCGACGGTAAGCCGGTCGGATCGCTCCAGCCCGCGCCCTATTGAATAGGTAAGCATCTTTTCCGCGAGGCAGCGGGAGAATTCCGGGAGCTGGGAAATCAGAAGCGATCGCATCTCCGCGGGACTGGAGAACGTCTTTCCGTCCGGCAGCGTGCCGCTGGAATCCACCGGAAATTTGCCGTCGTGCGTGCGCCACTTGCCTAGCGCGTCATAGTTCTCGAGACCGAAGCCGAGCGGATCCATACGGGCGTGACAGGAGGCGCAAGTGGCATTCGCGCGATGCATATCAAGCTGCTGGCGCATGGAACCCGTGTTGCCGACAGCCGATTCATCGAGTGGCGGAACGTCGGCGGGCGGAGGGGGCGGAGGCGTGCCCAGGATGTTGCCGAGCACATATTTTCCGCGGATCACCGGCGACGTTCGCGTGGGATAGCTGGACACCGTGAGAACACCCGCCTGGCTGAGAACCCCACCGCGCTGATCGGTGGTAAGTTCCACGCGGCGAAATTCGGGCCCGGTTACATTCGGGATCCCATAGTGCTTGGCCAGGCGCGCGTTGAGATAGGTGTAGCGCGCATCCAGAAAATCGGAGACCGGCCGATTGTCGCGCAGCACGCCTTCGAAGAACATGCGTGTCTCCGTCTTCATCGCGTCGCGCAGAGCGGGATCCCATTCGGGGAACTTTTGCGGATCGGGCTTGACTGTATCCAGATTGCGGGTCTCCAGCCATTGGCCGGCGAAATTCGCCGCCAGCGCGGATGACCGCTCGTCCGCCAGCATGCGCTTCACCTGGGCATCCAGGACACCGGGGGCGCGCAGCTTGTGGGCTTCCGCGAGATCCAGAAGCTCGTCGTCCGGCATCGAACTCCAAAGGAAGTAGCTCAAGCGCGAGGCCAACTCAAACTCGGATATGGGATGCGACTTCGCGGCGCGAGTGGAAGCAGGATCGTGCTCTATGCGGAACAGGAAATTCGGGGAGACCAGCATGGCTTGAATCGCGAGCTGAATCCCTTGTTCCGCCGATTGGTTGTCTTTCCTGGCGAGATCGACGAATTTGACGAGACCAGCCACTTCATTCTTGGTTACCGGGCGGCGGTACGCCCGCCGGGCCAGAGTGGAGACGATTCGGTCGACACAGGCCGGGCCGGAGTTAGGATCGCAGATGAGAATCTTCTTCCGGCTGGCCTTCTCGACGTTAGTGGGGAACGGGCCGATGAACTTGATGGAATTGAGAAACTTGTTTTTCTTGTCGCTGTAGGCATCCTTTGGGGAGAGGCTCTTCACGAAATCGTCGTCAATAAAACCGGCCCGGAAGACATGATCGCCCTCGGGCAGGTACAGCCGCATATCTTCTTCCGAATAGGGATTGAAGTACACCAGCTTGGACGGCTTGGTCTCCACCGGTATCTTCTTTAATAGGACGCCATCCATCCAGAAGCCCAACAGCACGGGCTTGGCATCCGCGGCTCGTTCGCCCGGCAATCCAAAGCGGACGATGTACTCGGCGTCAAAATCGACGCGATGAGTAGCTTCAATATTGCTGAAGTCGGGCCTGCGGATATTTTTGTCTTTCGCGGCGTAGGCGACTTCGACGGGCTTCTTGGGCAGTGGATTCGCGCCAATGGCACGCGCGGCGATGACGTCGGCGGCGTCCAGGTATCGTTCCATCAGCACCGGCGAAATAGTGAGGACCTCGCTGATATTGTCGAAGCCGTATCCGGAATCTTCAGTCGGAAAATCTTTGTCGGCGCGAAAGTCGACGCCCAGCAGATCGCGGATGGTATTGTTGTATTCGGCGCGGTTGAGCCTTCGTGCCGTGACGCGCCCTGGATTGGCCGCCAAACCGCCGGTCGAGCTATCCGACACTCCCGGAAGCTTTCGGATCCAGCCGCTAACCGCGGCGACGTCCGACGCCGGCAGCACCTGCGTTCTCAGCAAGTCGGCCAGGTCATACTTGCTGGGGCCGACTGTCAGGCCGAACTTGAAATGTTGAGGGTTCACCCTGCCGATATGCAGGTCGGAAATATAG
>CATPCJ010000283.1 GCA_955652915.1 uncultured Bryobacteraceae bacterium | reverse complement strand
GTTGGATCGGCTGTGGCATGCGCGCGAAGTGCACTGCAGCGAGGAGATAGCCGGGAAGCTGAGGCGCATTTCGGCCAAGACCATTGACCGGCTGTTGGTGCGCGAGAAGCGCGAGCGGCAACTGAGAAGAAACCGGAATCCAGGGCGGCACCCGTTGCTGTATCGGAAGATTCCGGTCAAAGTAGCTGCCGACTGGGATACCAGTCAGGTGGGCAATGTTCAAATGGACTATGTGGAGCATTGCGGACGCTCAATGGGTGGGGAATATTTGCACACGCTATCGGCGATGGATATAGCCAGCAGTTGGTGGGAAGGAGAACCGATCGCGCAACGGACGCAAGAAGCAACCCAGGTGGGAATGGCCGCGATCCGGCGGCGGGAAGCCGTTCCGCATTCGGGAGATTCATCCGGATAACGACCGGCGCATGATCAACGACTTGTTATGCCGCTATTGCCGGCGGACGCACATTCGGATGTCGCGCTCGCAGCCGTATAAGAAAACCGACAACGCCTGGGTGGAGCAGCGCAACTTGTCTCGATCACCGGGAACGAGGAACGTCACGCTGGGTCAAGCGCAGCGGCCAACCCCTAGAGAGGGTGATTGGCAGTCCCGCCGCGCCACTCCCAAAAAGTCCCTGCGACTTATCGAGGCGGATTTTACAATGACGCGACGCGCGTTCAGATAGATCTGCCTAGTTAACCGGCGCTGCAACTACGTTCGCGAATTGAGCATGGATCCTACCGCTCGGTCAGCGCCTGTCGTTTTCGGCCTTCGGCGCGAACCATACGCGAACATCGAGGAGCCGAAAACGGCCTACATCATCCTAAACCATCCTAAGTGACTCAACCTGCAACCCTTTTAGCATCAACTACATCCACTGATTCCAGACCATTTGGGCATTTCGGTAGGAGGCCCTGAAAAGGCTGGCGTCGGCGGTTCGATTCCGTCCCTGGCCACCAGTTTTTCAACGAGTTACAGCCACCTCAAAACCTCGCCGTGGTTGCACTTCCGCCCAGCGATGCTTGTGATTCATCGCGCGACAGTTGACAGCCTTACTATGGACAAGCTTCGGATGGAAGCCATCGGCGACATCAGGCATCAGGCGATTCTGGAAGCGCCCGATTGTTCGCGCAGGCTGGAGTGGTTCGGCGCCCACAGCCAAGCATTCACCCACCAAATTGATTCGTATTTGAAGCATCTCGCGCCGGTCCGGACCCTATGTGCGGATTCTCCCAGCGCGGAGGACCACGCGTCGCTTCCGCTCCTCAATGCACTGTGGGAGTCTTTGAGCAGCCTGCGGTTCGATCCTGGAGTATTTCTGCGTCATTCTGCAGCGCGGTCTCTGTGGAGTGAAACGTGGCGAACGTGCACACCATCGACGATTCGGGTCTAGCCACATGACCCGGTACGGTCTCAGCGACGGCGAATGGCGAACGCTCCGCGCCCTTCGGACTCCGGCGCAGGTGCAGAACTTCCTCGACACCGGGATGGTATACAACAAGGGGGCCGACTCGGATGATTGCTGTTATTCGCCTCGCACGACAATGGAAACCGGCCGGGGATGTTGCATGGAAGGCGCCCTGCTTGCAGCGGCAGCGCTACGCGTGCAAGGGCATCCTCCGTTGATCGTGGACTTGTCGGCCGAGCATGACGACGATCACGTGATTGCGCTGTTTCGGTCATATGGATGCTGGGGCGCCGTGGCCAAATCCAACGACTCGGGCCTGCAATTTCGCGACCCCGTTTACCGCAACCTTCGCGAGCTGGTAATGTCGTATTTCAACAACTACTACAACGAGAATGGCGAGCGATGTCTCAGAGGCTACTCTCGCCCGGTCAATCTGTCGCGCTTCGACCGCCGTAGTTGGATTGCTACCAGAGAGCATGTTTGGTACATCCCCTAGTATCTCAATTCCATCCCGCACATCCCTCTGCTCCATCCCAGAGCCGTGCGCGGCCTATCTAGGCTGGATATGCGAACTTTCAAAGCGCCAATGCCAAAGTTGCGGGCAAATCGATAAGGCGGTAAGGGACGGCGCGGCATAGTACGCAGATTCTCGAAATCTGTGAAACGGAGTGACGCGATGAATCACTAGTCGATATCCATGGCTACTAACACCGTCACAAACTGGTTCGGAGATTTAGTTTCCCATCCGCGGGTAATCGTCGACGCGAACTCCGTGGCGGACATCGTCGCGGTACTCAAAGACCCCGGCACGTATCCCGCGCCGGTCCGCGCCGTTGGATCCAACCATTCCACGTCGCCTTGTGGCGTGGCTGAAGGCGGCACGCTGATCCGCATCAAGATGGACCGGATCCTGCAGATCGGCGATGACACGCTGACCGTCGAAGCGGGCGCAACTCATCTGACGATGGCCAAGCAACTGGAGGCCGCGAACAAGCAGTTCTACGTCAACACCGAGATCGGCAGCCTCACCGCGGGAAGCGCGTCAATCGCGGGCACCAAGGACGCCTCCATGCCTGGCGAGTTTGGCCAGGTCGGGTCCTACATCATCGGCGTCAAGATGGTGCGGCCCGATGGAAGCCTTATCGATGTTACCGAGGACGGCGACCCTGCTCTCATGCAAAAGATCCGGTCGAGCTATGGGACGTTCGGCATAGTTTACGAAGTGACCTACCGCATTCGGGGCTTGCTGCCGATGGACGTTCACCACAAGACCTGGGACCTTGAGGAGTTCATCGCCATATTGCCCGAATTGAAGGCGCTCAACTACTCGATGATGTACTACATGTTCCCGTTCGACAACAAGATCACGGTCGAGTTTCGAAAATACAACCCCACGGCGACTGGCACGCCGAACAGGAGCGCATGGGCGTTGCGAAATCACATTTGGGGAACCTCCGGCCCGAAGCTTGGCCACGATGTTGAAGAAAACTTCGATGACCCCGACGTGCGGTACGGAATCATCGACAGTTTCAACGCGGCCTGGAGGTTCCAGTTGGAGAATTTCGTCGTCAGCGACAACACCGTGCCTGGCGATCAGATCATCGAGTATCCGCCCGTCTCCGACGATCACCGTTACACGTTCAGCCTCTTCGCTTTCGATGAGGCCGAGTACCCGCGGATCCTGACCGAGTTCTACAAATACGCTAACGACTACTATCAGCAGAAGGGTTACCGGTCTAACCTGCTGTACGTCGGCTATCGCATCCTGCAGGATCAAAAAGCGCTGCTGTCCTACTCGTGGGACACCAACGTGATGACCATCGATCCGGTGTCCACGGGCAATCCAGGCTGGAAGGATTTTCTGGCTGACTACAATAAGTTCTGCTTCCAGAGGGGCGGGAAGCCCCTGTTGAACCAAACCTTCGGGCTCACCGCCGAAATTGTGAAGACAGCGTTCGGCGACCGGTGGACCGCATTCGCCGATGCGCGAAAGGCGCTCGATCCCGACGGCCGGCTATTGAACGACTATTTCCGCGGCTTGCTGGCATGAGCCGGAGTCGGGCGCAACCTCCAGCTCATGATTCCTGTTAAAGTGTCTTCACATACTCAATCAATGCTCGCTTTTCAGCATCTTTGAGTTGCGAGCCGAACGTGTGCCCGCGATCCTCGACGAAATCCGGGGCGAGGTTCTTCTCCAGTAGAAGGGCATCCACGCTGCGACGCCCCAACAGACAGTTCAGGAACTTTATGAACCAGCCCTGGCGCTCCAGGCCACTTAGCTCGGCGGTGTTGATATTCGCGAACAGCTTGATTGGCGTCCCCGCGGGCACTCCCTGGTAGCGCATGTCGCCATTGACGATGATGTCGCTTTTCGTCGTGGTCTTCAGGATCGATTTGATTCCCAGCCGATGCTCCGGCCACAGCAGTTTATCCATCGCGTCGTCGAATGCACGCATGCGGCCCGCGATCGAGGGATCCGCGTTAAATAAGCCCAACGAGTTGTTGTTGAAGTAGGGAGCGGTTGCCCACACTCCCGCGAGTGTTGGCGTCCGATAGTAACCGGGGCCGCCTTGCGGCAGCCGGAAACTGATCGGTTTTTTCGGCTGGATGGGATTGTAGAGCCCGGTGATCTCCTCGGCCTGCGGTTGGCGCTTGTAGTCGATCGACGAGAAGTCCTCCCAAATATGGCCCTGCATCGCGTTCGAGCCGGCGGACCGCGAAAAGTTCGTGCCGATCGTTTTCACTGGATACCGGCGATCGTCGGAGAGGAAGTTCCCGTCCAGAAAATCATCCCGCATCACGGCGTTGCGGAACCACTCGATTCGCTTCTCCGGATCGGAGGCGATGTCCGCCGGCGGCTGCTTGCTCGAATGACACGTAGCACAGTTTTCCGCGAAAACACGCTTGCCGAGATTCAGCGCGCCGGAATCGCTGGTCAGGTACCCGGACCCACCGGCGGCGTCCTTCAGGCGTGGCGGCTCCATGGTGTTGAGAAACGATTCCGCGTCGGGCATGCGGGCTTCGGTCTCACGCCACTTCTCGCAGGTTCGGCGGGCCTCGGCGATTTTGAACGGACTCTGATTGCGCGCCTCGCCGGTGACCGGATCCTGCAGCGACAACCATTGGTCCGAGCACATTCCGATGTTGACGTAGACGCGCAAACCGGCGAACGCCGTGCCCACCGAGTCTTCGCCGGCTTTCAAAATGTGGTGGACTTTCCGCACGAGGACGCCGCCGGTCTCGAAATCGACGATGTTTTCATCCACTGCTGGCCGGTGCTTCAGCAGAACAATGGTATTGATGGCATTCGGGTTGTAGATATGGTCGGTGGCGATACGCGAGGTGTCGGAGGTCCCGGGCGGCTGCAACTCGCCGGCGTGCCAGAAGAAATTGTCCGCCTTCAGCCTGAAGCTGAACAGCTTTCCTTCCTTCCAATATTGGTTTCCGGCGGTAGACGCCAGGTTCGCCCAGCGGGGGTTCCCGGGATCCGCCGGCGGCTGAAGCGGATTCATGCCCACGTGGCAAAACCCGCAAGCCATTCCAACCAGGTACGGCGGCTCCACTTTGTCCGGATGCTTGCGGTACTCGTCGACATTCCACTGGCTGGCCTGAAAGGCCGGATTGGGAAACTTGCGGAGCCCTATTATGCCGGTCGACTCGCCTGGAATTCCCGGAATTTCGAGCGGCTTGCAAGTATCCAGGTTGAGGCCAAAGCGATCTGGCCCTGACGCGGAACAGTCCGGGTCATTCGTGAGGCCGAGGACCTTGAAACGTTGGTTGCGGGGCTGGCTTTCGGCGTACAGCAGGAGGTCCACCGTGCCGCCGGTGACCTTCGCGATCTTGCGCCACATGCTTTCACCGCCGCCGGTCCAAAAATACCAGGTGTCGCGGCCGCGCGATTCGGCGGGCGACAAATCGCGGCCGTAGTAAGCGTAGCTGTCTTCAGCCGGGTACTGAGCCTGGGCTGCCATTGAGAGCATGAGCAATGCCGCTGCTTTCATAAAACCTCCTCTGATGAAGAATGCGTCCGCGTCGCGCCGATAACGACCGTATTTCGCGCAATCCGTTTCTGTTCGCCGCATGGTCCGGTCCGCGCCACGTGAAGAAGGCGCGTCCAATCCGTGTGAAAGTCATGAGGCGTGCAACAGAGTCTTTTCATTTCGTGAAGTGCACCTGCACCCGTCCCGCGCCGGGATCGAAGAAGGCGCGCGGGGACATTAGTCCTGACAACATGTTCAGAAAACTCAAGTTCCAGATGTCGCCATGGTCCATGATGACCGGAGTATCCACCGCCATAATCCAGAAAGCCGTGTCATTGAATACGTCCTTCCCCTGGGCTTTGTCGGCAACACGGGTGACGACTTGGTAGCACGAATTGCTTTCTCGCACAGTCTTGAACGCGAACTGACAATTCTTATCTTTGGCGGGACAGACGGGCGGCTTGTCGTGGGGACAGGGAACTTCGGTAACATCGTGCGACTGCATGAACCGCAGGTGCCCGGCGGCTGTCCGTTCATAGACCGGCGGCGACGGAATCGGGTCCAGGAATTGACCGGAAGGCAAGGCCGGCGCCGGAGCGCTGT
Organism: uncultured Bryobacteraceae bacterium; assembly: GCA_955652915.1. GTDB lineage: Bacteria > Acidobacteriota > Terriglobia > Bryobacterales > Bryobacteraceae > Palsa-89. The sequence goes on along the minus strand of CATPCJ010000283.1, from coordinate 4,649 downwards.
CTTTGTCCAGGTTCACGGTGTTCGCCGCCGGCAACAGATACTTCGTGGCCCAATCTCCCCGGGACGTGATCGCCGTCAGCAGCGGGTAGGCGCGGCAGATGCGGTCTGCGCTGTCGGGCGTACACTTCGCGGGGTCGTAGTCGGGATGCCGCACGGTGATGGGCTCTTGGCGCAAATCCTCCACGCGACGCATGCTCAAGCGGGCGTCGTTGGCGGAGCTGACGTAGAGCACTAAATCTACCCGGGGACGCACCATCGCCTGGCCACGGCCGGTGTCGTACAACTTGACACGGTGAGTTTCAATTGCATGCTCCAGGACCCGCGCTCCGAAAGAGTAGCCCACCAGCATCACCCGAGAGAGCTCCGATTCTTTGTTGGTGGTTTCGATTATCCTATTCAGCGTGTCCGCCAATTCCATGCCGCCCACGCGATTGCCGGCGTTGCGGCGGCCCCAGTAAGAAAGAAACGTGAACCAGTCTGGGCCTCTGAGGCTTTGGCCGCGCCATCCGATATAGACCCCGATGATGGGAATGCCAGGCTTCCCGTCCGCGGTCCGCGCGCTCGCGCCCAGGAAGCTCAACGCGCTTTCGAACTTCTCAAAATCCTTTGGCGCTGAGCCGGGCTGAACTTCCGCCGCATTGTCCTTCCAGCCGTGGACGTACACGAACGTGATCACCTTGCCGCCGGGCGCGCCGCGCTTCTCGCGCTCAATCAGATCGAGAACCTTTTTCTCCTGAAGAGGGTCGACGTGGGACCCATCTTCGTAGTATTCGATGACCCCGTCTTTGAAGAACGGTGTGCGGCAATCGAGGTTGTGCCATTGCTTGCCGTTGTCGCGCGGATCGCCCGGAAAGGGATCGTCGATGCCGCGGTAGCAGTTCGGTTGGTTTTCCACGTAGCGGAAGCGTTTCTGAAGCACGCAACCGCTGAGAATCGCCAGGCCGGCGCAGAGAGATATCAGAGATCCGATTCTCATTTCTTAAACCCCGCTATTAAGGCGTCCATATCGAAGGTGACGCCGATGTGGGCTCTGACGTCCTTTTCTCTGATGAGTTCGGTCCGGTTGGCTACAGAGAAAGAGAGCGGGATTTTGACGCCCGAGCCTTTAACCGGAATAGTGAGCTTCACCTGGCCCACGTGAATCCAGCCGGGCTCCGCCATGAAGTTGTAGCCGGCAAAGGAAACGGCGGACTGATCGCTCAGGCGTTCGGAGAGGTACGCGAAAGCGAGCGACATGGTGCCGATTCCGGTCCCCGGTGCGATGCTCTTGGCGAGGCTGCCCAGAGGCACTTCCCCTTGCGCCGCCACCTGAAAATCGCGCAAACCTCCCAGCTTTTGAGGGCTCGGCGTAAGAACGGTGCCCGAGTTCTGAATGGTGAAGGCGATGTTGCCGGTCAAGTCGAGCTTGGCGTTGAAGAAGCTGCCCTCCGCGATAAAGCGAACCGTCGATAGGTCGGGAAGGGTCGGTAATCGTGTATTGACGTACTCGACCGAGACCAGGGGCTGCTTCTGCATCTTCTTGAAAAGGTCGAGGCGTTTAGAGTCGAATAAGGTGGCCGCATCGAGTGCGGCTTCCACCATGCTTTGGAAATTGGGGATGCGTTCCACCATGGTTCTCCGAAGCAGTTCCACCTGCTCGTGGAAGATCAAAATAATCTGGCCGCGGGAGAGCCCGCCCTGGCTCAGGCGCCGGGTAGTGTCCCCTAACCACTGTTTGTAGTATTCCGGCAGGGCTTGACCACCTTGAGGAGTGGTTCCGCAAAGATTCGGGTTGTCGCCGTAGAACACTGCATCCAGAAAACAATCGGTGAGAAAGCTGCGGCTGTCTAGAAATGCTTTGGCGTTCTTATCCAGAAAGTCGAAGATGCCTTGACGGTTTTGCTTTGTGCGGGGGTCTCTCTTGTCCAGAATCGCCAGGCGCACGGAGTAGTTTGCAAGCTGCTGGCCAGTCCGCTTTATTTCCGATTGGAGTGATGCCAGGGTCGGAATGCCGCTACCGGTCTGGACCGCTGCTGGGGTACGCGACGAATCAAGCGTAAAAGAGTAGGATATGCGCCGAAGCGCGTTGACCACTTTCGCGTTATCGTTGTAAGACTCGATGAACCCCTGGTTCCGAACCAGGTCGAGCCAACCCACCAGGTTTCCCCGGAAGGTCGTGCTGGTGCCGCTGGTCGAGTTCGTCAGCGCGCCGTTCTCCACCGCGAACCCAAAGAACTTCGGAACCGTGCCTTTGGAAACCAAGCTGGTTGAACCCGAGGACGCATTGGTGGCGCCGATCTGCTTGTCCGTGCGGGCGTCCTCGAGAAAGCGGTAGTCGGGGGACAGGCCGCGGGCGTAGCGTAGGAATTCGGTCTTGTGGATCCTCAGAACGCTTACTTCCTTCTCGACATTGCCCTGAATGTTGAGTTGTACATCGCTGCAGTGGTCGTTGGGGTCCGGACTGGCCGGCGGGTTGTTGAGCGTGTATAGGCAATCGACAACCTTCCCCAAGGAATCGATGAACACCTTGCCGTCCTGCGCAACGGCCGTGGATGCCGCCACCAAGACCCACAGCAGGAGACGAGACGAAGTCACGAGCGCCTCCCCGGTGCGGAGCTTTCCTTTATTGCGGGGGCCTTCTTGGGCTGCGCCGCACTGGCCATGGCCTCGGGCGCTACGGCCGCGATTCCCTCAATGCTAAAGGAAATATCCGGATCGGAGTCGGGGAAGGTATCTTCGCTCATGTCGCTGAGCGTGCCGTCGGTGTCCACCTCAAACAGGTCGTATCGCGCCGAAGGCTTGGCGCCCGGGTCGAACACAACCAGAGCGGAAAACGCGCGTTGCTGGGCCAGCACCGTGAATGAGCATCCCGGCAAGCCCTGGACCGTCTGCACGGGAAGATCGGCCTGCGCGTAGCGGTATGCCGCGGCGTTTACCCCATTGTTGTCGCGGGCTCGGGCTACGATCTGTACTGGAGTTCCGACCGGCGCTTGAAACAAACTGGACGAGATTCGCTTGAGCAATTTGAGCCACCTTCCTTCCAAAATGAGAACGATCAACCGTTCTTGTACTTCCGTGCCGCAAGTGCAGCCGGTCACTTCTCAACCCTGGCCTGTCGGGAAAACGTCCACGTGGGGTCCGGATTTATCCGCAGGTACCGGTTTTGAAAAGTATGTGATTTCCAGGAGCACTTCGTTACAAAAAGATCGCCGCCCACGTAGAGTGGTGATCTCCATCCGCGTCAAAACGGTAGAACCGCTCCGGAAACTCCGCTGCCAGATGCGCGAATCGCCTCTTTGCGGCAACGTCAATCCCTCCGGTAGCGGACGCCGGGCGGAGGGGATCGGTTGGGTCAAGACCCAACGCGCTCTTGTCGGCCAGCCAGGGAAGCCAAACTCAGGGCGTGGATCGGCATAGTGTGCTGGCAAAGCACCGGAGCCACGACGGACAGTTCGGTCAAGAGAGATAGTGGGAAAAAGCCGGTGAGACACAAGTCCCGGAAGCTCATGTATAAAGGCATGGGAGGGCTGCCGGAGCCTGTCGCGTAAATATGATGAGGCACGCCGAAGAGGAAGAGTTCAGTGGACGGGCTGTGCGCTGTGTCGCCGTGCGATCCGAGCGGAAATGGGGTAGAATTCCAGTCGGATGGCGGGCGTGTTCGCCGGCCTTCTTCGGAGCGCAGCGAATCGGCGAATTCAACCTGGGTCCCGACACGCGACGGCGGAGCTAGAACAAATCGATTCGCATCAGTGCCACCAGCCTAGAAACCCTTTCTGGCAACCAATGGCGCTTCGCAAACCGAAATGCGCTCGTGCACTCCGAGCTTCCGAAAAATATTGCCGATGTGAAATTTAACTGTCCGCTCGGAAATTCTCAGCTCATGCGCGATTTGCTTGTTTGCCAGCCGCTTTTCGAGTAATGCTGCTACCGCTTGCTCGCGAGGAGTGAGACCGCGGTGGTCTCGCTCCTTCGGCACGAGTCTCAACTTGTTTGTTGTGTACCGTTCGAGCGCGCCCGCGGGCGCCCATAAGTGACCGCCGGATATCACTTGAATGGCGCTCCCCAGGTCCCGATCGACCTCGTTGTACGTGACAACCCCTTGAAATCCTTCAAACAGCAGGTCACAAACCACTTCGGCTGGGCCTTCCTTCGTGACGGCAAGGCCCAACGCCTTTGGAAAGCGGTCACGTACGGAAATAAGGCGGTGAACCAGCGTGCTCACCGCAGGATTTTCGAAGATGTAGAACCCCGGAGCGCGTGATTGCTCAATGGGGCTCGAAGTTTCCTCATCAACGACGCGATATAGAGGCTGCCGCTGTAGGAGGGAGCGCATGTAACTGCAGGCAAGAGGGTTCTCTGAGATGATTGCTATGGAAATCGCCCTGCGAGGATCCGCCTGTTCCACATCCATGTCTCGACACTCCCCGGGGTTCGCACCCAACCGTCGCCCCAGCAGTTTGTCGGCGTTCCCCGCCGACAGGATCTCAACACTTAAGCCAACCGGCAAGCGGGCCCCGTATCGACAGGCCCCGCCTAACTGTCGCCAAAGTTTACCACGCGGACTAAACAAATACAAGTGTTAATATGTGTGATTAATCGTCAATTACTTTATATAATAAAAAAATACCCCTCGCCGGACCCGCCGCAGGTGCACGAACGCGCTACTGGAG
>CATPCJ010000282.1 GCA_955652915.1 uncultured Bryobacteraceae bacterium | reverse complement strand
GCGGACCTCGCTCGCCAAGGTCACGGTGACCATTGGCGCCGTTACCGAACCGGCGATCTATGCAGGGTCGCAGTCGCAGTTCCCAGGGCTCGACCAAGTGAATGTAGGGCTGCCAATCCCGCTTAGGGGAGCGGAGGAAGTCAACGTGTTTGTCACGGTGGACGGAATTGCTTCCAATCCGGTCAAGATCAGTGTGAAGTGACGCGCGCCCAGTGTGCCGCGGCCGGAAATTCATTTCGGAAATCCCGGACGCGTGGGGCGGGCAATCCCGACCGCGGCCTTCAGGCTGCTGCTGAAAAAGTGTTTCTGGAAGACGCTTGAGGTTTTACAAGTGCCCCTCGCCCAGGGAGCCGCTGCGAGGATTTTTCAGCAGCGTCTGAAAGGCTGCCCCAAAGCCAGAGTAGGCGGTACATGGGACTAATCCTGCGACCACTCTTGTCCGATTCTCGTCGTCACTACGCTCTCCGGACGGCTCCCCGCAGCCTCCATGAAGCGCTCCACCGGCTCGAAAAACGGCTCGCGGCTGAGACGAAAAGTCTGATGATGCACGGGCAGCAAATGCTCAGCGCCACAATCGGCTCCCATCCGCCAGGCTTGCTCGGGATTGCAGTGCGCATGAATCCAGGGATTGTATGCACCGATCGGCATGATCGCCAGATCCACTGGCCGCGAACCGCGCGCGGCCCGGAATGTATCGGTGTAGGCCGTATCGCCGCCGAAAACAACGCGGCGCCGGTCAGTCTCGATCAGATAGCCGTTGTAGCCGCGATGAGTATCGGAGCGCAGCCGGGCTCCCCAATGTCGCACCTGAATCCCGAGAATCGACAGCGGGCCCACGTGAACGCGCTCTCCCCAACCGAGTTCCGCGACACTTCGGTAACGCGCCACTCGGAGCAGGTCGCTGGTGTTCGATGCAGTGATCACGGCGGTCCCGGGTCGTTCCAGACCTCGCAGTGTCGGCAGATCGAAATGATCGAAATGCGCGTGCGAGAGCAAAATCAGATCGATGTGTGGAAGTTGCGGCCGAAGCAATGCCGGCGCCACCATCCGCTTCAGGCCAACCGTCATCGGACCTACCCGTACGCCGCAATGATTGCCGAGGACCGGATCCGTGAGGATAGTGAAGCCGTCAATTTTCAGCAGCACAGTGCTGTGGCCCAGCCAAGCCGCGTGCAATCCTCGATCGGGCCATTTCTCGGGATGGGGCAGAAAGGGCGCGGGCCCCACGGAACGCTTTCGCTCGTTTTGAACTCTTCGAAAAAACTCCGGGGCGGCGCCGCGCGCGAATCTTGCGGCGTCGGCTAATTGGACGAGCTTTGCATTCCGGGCCCGCGGACAGATGGTTTTGATATGGTGCGTGTTCTTGGAGAACATGGTGAAAGTTTGGAGCGGGTGGACCTGCTACTTCGATTATCCCACCCAAATCGGCTGTTGTATGTCCCGCGCCAATTCCGGCCGGTGCTCCAATGCGCGATACACTTCGCCCATTCCACCGGCACCGAGCGCGCCGGTGATCTCGGACGGGCCGAACCGGGCCCCGGAAGGTAGCGGCATCGGGGATCAACTGATTTTACCCCGCCCAACCTTGACGTCCTTGGTCTAGTTTCCAGCCGCTGAATCGAGGGACATGCATTATCCGGCCGGCTTCGGCTCCGGCGCGGTTTTCGGCTGAGTCTCGCCGCGATGGCAGGTGTAGCAGGTGACCAGCATCTTGCCGTCCGGAAATTTGCCATTGATTTCCTGGACCATCTGGATCATGTGCCGCGCGGTTTCCTTTTTTGGATTCTCATCGCTCGCGAAGTTGTCCTGCACGTGGCAATAATTGCATTGCGTACCCAGTCCAGCCGTGAAGGTCCGCATGATCTGCACTACTTCGGGACGCGTGGTAGCCTTCAACATTTTGAGATTGGTTGGATTCGGCTGCGGCTTGGCTAATTTTTCCTGCTTGTCTTGAGCGGACAACGGCAATGATGCCAGCAAGGCAATAGAGAAAATTAAGCGCACTATTTACCTTAGCCCGCCACCGGCAGGCTTTGGAGGCGTTACTGGCGGCTTTGGTTCCGGCTTCGCCTCGCGCGCCCGTGCCCCATCCTTCGCGGCGGGAGCGTCCACCAGATATTCCGCCGACTTGAATCCCAACGCGGCGGCGAACTTGTCCAGCACATCTTTATCGGCCTGTTCCGCCGGCGACAACGGCCGTTGATAAATATTCGCCCCTGCTGCGATCACGCACTGGTCCGAGCGGCAGTTGTGCGAGTTGGGTGAGCCCAGTTTCTCGAGCAGCGCGGCAGTCTCCGGATGCGGCTGACCGAATCTGGTTGGGCCGTTCGCCATGTCCGCCGCCGAATCTCCGGCTTTGCTCTTGACGTTCGTCTTGGCACCTTTGGAAACCAGATAGTTCACCATTTCATTGTTCCCGAGATAGGCAGCGCCATGCAGCGCCGTGTAGCCCCGGATGTCCGCGGCGTTCACGTCGTTGCCCAGTTCCAAACTGTATTTGACGGCTTCGATCGCGGGATACGGCGCGTTCACGCTCCAGTTCGCGGCCCAACCGATGCCAGACGCGGCCATCAACAGCGTATCTCCCGACTTGACGGCGATTTTCGGATCGGCGCCGTGGGACACCAGGAGGCGCATCGCGGCGACGTCACTGGATTGCGCGGCCCGCCACAAGGGCGTCGCTCCGGCCGGATCCACCCAAGTGTAGTCGTTGGTGAAAGATCGGAACCATGGTTTCTCGCCCACCTGCGCATTCACGTTCGCCCCCCGATCCAGCAAGGCGGCCATCAATTCCAGGTAGGTTGTTTTTTCCTGCTCCGTACTGGGCTGCGGAAACCATGTCTTCGGCGCCCATTGCACATCGATCGTCGCGTACAACGCCGTGATGCCGGTTTCGCTGGCAAGGTTCGGATCGGCGCCGTGGTCGAGCAGATATTTCGCCAGGTCCAGGTGGCCGTTGATAATCGCCATTGCCAGCGGGCTGAATTTATCGCCGCTGACTTCGTTGACATCCGCCCCCGCTTCAACTAACGCATGGGCCGCGCGCTGATGACCTTCCCGCGCCGCATAAAGGAGCGCGGTCATTCCGCCCATGAAATCCGCGCCGATTTTTCGGGGACCTCGCGCCGCCACATCGCCCGCCCGAGGCTTTGGTTTAGCCAGCCGGTATTCCGACGATTTGAATCCTAGCGAGCGCGCCAGGGCGTCCAGGTCCGCATGTGGATTCGTCTCCTCGGCCGCGTTCGTGCCCGCACCTTTTGCGGCAGGTCTATCTTCGACGATATTCCCATCCTGATCGAATCGGACTTTTTCGAGTTTACGTATAGCGGTGGCGACGTTGGCGTCCGCGCCGCGCGCCAGCAACAATTTGATGACCGCATCGCGATTCAATGCAGCGGCAAACATCAGCGCCGTCTGCCCGTGAACAGCCTCCTTGGCATTGATGGCGGCTCCATGATCCAGTAGAACTTTCACGGCGTCGGCGCTGCCCGAAGACGCCGCCAGCATGAGCGCCGTAGTGCCGTTGGCCTTGACCGAATTCGCGCCCGCGCCCGCCTTGAGCAGCATCTCGATCACCGCCGAGTTTCCGTTGGTGCAAGCCATGAACAACGGCGTAATGGCGCCCTCGCGAGTCGCCGCATTCACGTTTGCGCCGTCTGCAAGCAGGGTCTTCACCATTTCCAGATCGTCGTTGTAGGCAGCCCAATGCAGCGCGGTTGCGCCGTCGCCGTGGGCCGCGTTCACATCGGCTTTCTGCTTCAGCAAGGTGCGCACGGCGTCCTTGTCGTTCTGCATGGCCGCGTCCGCCAGCCGGGTATCGCTTGGGGCGGCCGAAAGCAGCGCCGCGATGCAAAGTGCGCCGATTATGCTGTTAGACCACATTCGTCCTCCTGTAGGACAGGCCTCCTGGCCTGTCCCACTAGATAGCTATCTCACCAGTGCTGTCGCCGAACGTTTCGATATTCACGCCTAACTTGTGCAGCATGGTCAGCGCGATATTCGCCATGGGAGTGGAATCGGCACAGCGAACGTGCAGATTGCCTTTCAGCTTTCCATTGGCGCGGCCCGCCAGAAAAACAGGCACGCGCTTGTGGTTGTGAACATTCCCGTCGCCCATGGGGCTGCCGTACAAAACCATCGAATGATCCAACAGATTTCCATCGCCGTCCGCCGTATTCTTCAGCTTCTCCAGGAAGTACGGCAGCAAGCCGACATGATAACGATTGAGCTTGGCGAACTCCGCGATTTTCGTTGCGTTCTCCTGGTGATGCGAACACGGATGGAAAGGAGTTTTCACTCCGCTCTCCGGGAACACGCGCGTGCTGACGTCGCGGCTCATTTTGAACGCGGATACGCGCGTGGTTTCCGTCATGAAAGCCAAAACCTGCAGATCGAACATCAGCCTGACGTGCTCCTCGTACGAATCGGGCACACCCAGAGGCGCCGAAGGCAACGCTCGGGCCTCGCCGCTCGCGTTGTACTTCTCGATTCTCTCGATCCTCCGCTCGATTTCGCGAACATCGTCGAGATACGCGCTGAGGCGCCGGCGATCGCTCGGCCCCAGGTCTTTCTGCAGCCGGGCGACGTCGTGCGAAATCCAGTCCAGAATACTGCGATTCACCTTCTGGCGAGCCAGCCGTTCCTGGGGCGTTCTTCCATCGCCGAACAGATTCTCGAACGCCATGCGCGGATCGATGATCATCGGTAGCGGCTTCGTGGGCGATGCCCAACTGATCGTATCCGCGTAAACGCAAGCGTAATGGTAGTCGCAGGCGCCCGACGCGTCGACGGCCTCGATACACAATTGAATCGACGGTAGCGGCGTGTCCTGGCCAAACTGCTGCGCATAAAGTTGATCGAGCGATGTGCCTACGTAATAATCCGAGCCCTCCGTCATCTTCGGGTGGGATGCGGTGAGGTAGACGGCGCTGGAGCGGAAATGGTCCGCGCCTTCCTCGGCGGCGGACCACGCGGTAGCCGGGCGAAGGTCTGTGTCGCTGACGATAGTGATGTAGTTTCGAAGCGGCTCGAGCGGCTGCAGCGTTTGCGTAAACTCGAAATCGGATCCCTCTTTCGCGGGCGACCAGTAGTGCTTGTTGCTGCCTTCGCCGGTGCTGCCCGCCGCTCCATGCACCATTTCTATGCAGGCCAGGCGAGTCTTCGGAGTCGCGGCGGATTTCAACAACGGCGTCTGTGCGGGCACCATCGAATCCAGCAGCGGCAATGCCAACGATGCGCCCACGCCGCGAAGCACCGTGCGCCGCGAGATATGTTTCTTTGTGATAAACATGCTGATCTCCTCTTACCGCCTAATGGCTTGCGCCATTGCCGGCAGCCTCCGTGGGTACCTGCTCAATCTCTTCCACTCGCCGCATCTGAAACGACGGGCTTTTCACAACGTTCAAAATAAAAGATGAGAAACGATTGTTGGTGCGCGCGACCTCGTGCTGGATTCCGCGTACGAAAGGCATGTCGTGATAATCGATCACGCGGCCCAGGCCATACGATAAAAGGTTCTCCGTGAACGTCCCGATAAAAGCATCGGAACGATTCAAAATCGCCTGCCGCAGGCTGACCGGTCCATCCAGTTTCGCTCCGTCGAACATCTTGCCGGAGGCATCCACGCGGAAGCCGCTGTCGTTGATACGCCACGCTCCGATGGCGTCAAAATTCTCGAGCGCGAACCCGATCGGGTCCATCAGTTGATGGCATGCCGCGCAGGCGGGATTCTTGCGGTGCTCTTCCAAACGCTCGCGCACTGGCACCGGTTTGCCGATATCGGCGGTCTCCTTCAAAGCGGGCACGTTGGGCGGCGGGGCTGGCGGAGGTGTCCCGAGCAGCACTTCCATCACCCACTTGCCACGCTGCACCGGCGACGTTCTGGTCGCGGTGGACGTCAGCATCAGGATGCTTCCCTGACCCAGCAATCCGAAGCGATTCGGGTCGGTCAAAGTCACGCGGCGGTACCGATTCCCCAGGATATTCGGAATTCCATAATGTTTGGCCAAGCGCTCATTGAGAAAGGTGTAATTCGCCGTGAGCAAGTCCAGCACACTGCGGTCCTCGCGCATGACGCTGTCGAACAACAATTCGGTTTCGCGCCGCATCGACTCTGAAAGCGATCTGTCGAAATCGGGATAAAGGAAAAGATCCGGGTTCGCTTCCCGCAGGTTTTGCAGGTGCAACCATTGGCCCGCGAAGTTCGTTGCCAACGCCTGGGAACGGGGGTCCGCCAGCATGCGGCGTACCTGTTTTTCCAGCGTCACCGTATCTTTGAGTTTCCCCAGGTTGGCCAAAGCGATCAGTTGATCGTCCGGCGCCGCGCTCCACAGAAAGTACGACAAACGGGAAGCCAATTCCAGGTCGCTGATGCGATAGTTTTTCCCCGGCGCCGCGTTATCAGGAACGCGCTCGAAGCGGAACACAAATTGAGGGCTGGCGAGAATGGCTTGAAGGGCTGTCCTGATTCCGCTCTCGAAATTTCCGTTGTTGCGGCCGGCTTGATAGAAACTCAGCAGACCTTCCAGGTCTCCGTCCGCCGGCGGTTTGCGGAAAGCCTGACGCGCCAGCGCCGATATGATCTTCTTCGCGCATGGAATTTCGTCGCCGCCCGCCACCGGCCGGCACGTGAAAATCTTACGGCGGCTGGGTGTGTCCGATAATCCGGATACATTGCTTGGGCCGGTGATGCTCAGCTCATGCAGATGCGGCAACGTTGTCATTCCCGGTACGGTGCCGGCACTCACATCCACCAGGCTTTGCTCCACCATCCGGTATTCATCCTCGATGGGCCCGTCGAATTTCTGAAGGAACGCGGCCGAAATTCGTTGCGGACCCGCCTTGATCTTGATGGCCGGTGTCTTGATGCCGTCGTTCGCCAGCCGCATGGCAGGACTGATATCCAGCAACGCCACGCGCTCGCCGTTCACGGCAATTTCGATTTGCTGTCCCTTGCCCTGATTCAAACCGAAGAGCGGGCCGGTCGGCGAATAATAGAAGCCCAACTTGAATATGTATTCTCCATCCGCGGGAAAATCGTGCACTACCGAGATGCCGCCGCGCGTCCCGAACGGCGTACCTTCTATATGACGCGTTTGGTTGAGCACTCTGGGGATCGCATAAGTCTGTGTGAGGGCCGGCGCTTCCATATCGCCCACCGCCTGGCGGCTCACCCGGCCAGCGGCGCGGATGTATCCTTCCAGCAGCGTTGGCGACATGTTGAGGACATCCGCCATATTGTCGAAACCGTGGCTCATGTCGTCGGCGGGCAGCAGCGCCGCCGCGTCTACATCAATCGCCAGCAGGTCGCGGATCGAGTTGGCATATTCAGTTCGATTCAGCCGATGCAGCGGAGGCCGGCCAGGATTGGGATGCGCGGCGGCAGCCTGGTCCAAAGTTGTTTCAAGCGACGTGACCAGAGCCTTGAGAGTGGTGGCGTCCGGCCGCGGCAGGCCTGGAGGAGGCATCATGCCGGCGCGCACCTTATGAATTACCTTCTCGGCCAGTTCCGCGTTCTTATCGGGGTGCGCCAAATCAAATTGCGCCAGCGTCATGCCACCGGACTTTAACTGGTCGTTGTGGCAGCCGGCACAATACTGATTGACCAACGAAGGCGAAGTTTGTGCGCCGGCAATCGCCACGCACACAAGCAGCAGCACGCTTGCAACCGTCATTCGTGTGGTCAAATTTCCCCTCGAAAACTACCTGGTCACCGAGGACATTAAGCCCGCTAAAATTATAATATAGCGGCAGTCGCACCACGGGCTATGGGCCATCAGGGTTTCATGTTCTTTCCGCTGATCTGCAGATCGAAGCCATCCGGATCTTTCACATGGAAACTATCTTCAGTGTCCGGCCGAGGAGTCAATCCGTGGCGCTTCAATTCTGCTTCCACCGCATTCTTGTCCCACTTGTCGAGGGTGTAGGCGACGTGATTGATCAGCGGCGTCTTGACTCCGCCGTCACGCGCGTTGCGGGCAATGAGAAACGAGTCGCCGAACACCAGGCTGACCTGTTTCCCGTCGTCATGTACGGGTTTCATCCCCAGCAGATCGGCATAAAAATCGCGGGTCTTGGTGTAATCGGCCACCACATAAGAAATATGGTTGACGCTCACCGCCTTTAGTCCTTTGTTGTCGCCCGCCGCCATCGGAGCCGCCGCACTCGCCGCCAGCGCCAGGCTTTGAATAAGCTGCCGCCGGTTCATCTTTCCCTCTTCGAAATCCCGAAGTAGTTTCCCGATAATTTGTTCCATGCTCGTTACGTTATCACTTCAGGACCCGTGCTATCGTGATCGAAGGCAATTTGAGGAACAACATGATCATGACTACTGCGAAGACGGCAATCTGCCTGCTCGCCCTGTGCTGCGCGGGCGGTTACGCGCAATCGAAGAACGCGCCCGCCCTGGTTGATTTCGAAATGATGACCTGGCCCGAAGTTAAGCAAGCGATGCAGCAAGGCAAGACGACCGCGCTGATTTACAACGGCGGCACCGAACAGCGTGGACCGCAGAACGTCAATGGCGGCCACACGCTGATGGGTCACGCGATTGTAATCGCCATCGCCGAAAAACTGGGCGACGCCATCGCCGCGCCGGTGATGCCGTTCTCCGTGAACAACGCCAATCCCGATTTGCCCGGCACCATCGGTCTCACTGGGCCGTTATTCGCCGCGCTCAACGAGCAGGTGGCCGAGCAGATGATCAAGAACGGCTTCAAGAATGTCGTGCTAATGGGCGATCACGGTGGCGGTCAAAAGGAACTTGGGGAAGTGGCAAAGAAACTGGACGAAAAATACTCCGGGCAGGGCATCCGCGTGGTTTTCTGCGACGAGGTGTACCAGAAGGCGCAAGACGATTTCGACAAATGGCTGGCCGCCAACAATTATCCAGTAAGCTCGCACGCCGGAATACCGGACACGTCCGAAATGCTGTATCTGGGAGGCGACAAGGGCTGGGTGCGCAAAGATCTGATCGCGACTGCGGTTGGCGATCCCGTGCGGAAGCGAGGCGAAGCGCGAGATCCGAATGCGAAGCGCATCAACAACGGCATCACGGGCGACGCGCGTCCTTCCACGGCAGAGCTGGGGAAGCGTGCGTTTGACATCAAGGTCGCGTACGCGGTGGACCAGATTCATCGATTGCTGAAGTAATCCGTGGCGCGGACACTTTGTCTGCGGCCTCGAGACTGGTCTCGAGGCTCTTTCTACCCCGGAGCATCGAGACGAGTCTCGATGCAGCAGCCTGAGAGGCCGCGCTACGTCTCATTTGGGATACTATCTCTATTCGTTGGGAGAAAAACAAATGACCGCACGCCTATTCACAATCGCCGTACTGCTTTCGTTAACCGGAGCCGTCTCCGCGCAATCCAGCCACGAAGCGCTCCTGAAAAATCTGAAATTCCGTGAAATCGGACCTGCCATCATGGGCGGCCGCGTCGACGACTTCGCCGTGGTCGAATCCGATCCGCGCATCATCTACGTCGGCTCGGCCGCCGGCGGAGTTTTCAAGACCGTCAACGGCGGCATGAATTGGGAGCCGATTTTTGACGATCAGCCCAACTCCACCATCGGCGATATTGCCGTCGCGCCGTCCGACCCTTCTGTTCTCTGGGTGGGAACGGGCGAGCCGAACAACCGCCAGAGTTCGTCCTGGGGCGCCGGCATTTTCAAGTCGCTCGACGCAGGCAAAACCTGGACGCACATGGGTCTCAAGGACACTCATCACATCGGACGCATCGTGATTCATCCCACCGATCCGAACATCGTGTACGTCGCCGCGCTCGGGCATTTGTGGGGACCCAATAAAGATCGAGGCGTGTACAAAACCACCGACGGCGGCGTCACTTGGACGCAGTCCCTTGCCATCAACGACGACACCGGCGTGTCCGATATCGCCATCGACCCGCGGAGTCCCAACACACTCTTCGCCGCGGCTTATGAGCGGCGACGGACAGTCTTCGGCTACAACGGCGGCGGCCCGCACGGTGGACTCTACAAAACAGTGGATGGCGGTTTGCATTGGACCAAGCTCAGCAAGGGCCTGCCAACCACCGGCGACATCGGCCGCTGCGCCGTGGAAGTGTTTCGCAAGAATTCAAACATCGTGTATGCGCTGCTGGAACACGCCACGCAAGGCGGCATTTATCGCTCCGACGACAAAGGTTTTAATTGGACCAAAATGAGCGATACGAACCCCCGGCCCTCTTATTACAGCCAACTGCGGATCGATCCAAACAACGACCACAAAGTGTGGGTTCTGGGCGCGCCGCTTTATCTTTCCGAGGACGGCGGCAAAACCTTCCGCCAGGATCGCGCGGCGAAGATTCACACCGACTTTCATGCCATGTGGATCGATCCGGCCGATTCGGACCACGTCATTCTCGGCTCCGACGGCGGCATTACCATCACCCATGACAGCGGCCGCAATTGGGACTACGTCAATACCATTCCGATCGGCCAGTTTTACGAAGTCGCGTTCGACATGCAGAAGCCTTATCGCGTTTGCGGCGGTTTGCAGGACAACTATTCCTGGTGCGGGCCCAGCGCGAGTTTGATCACGCAAGGCATTTCCAATGACGAGTGGATCAATATCGGCGGCGGCGACGGATTCGATACAAAGATGGATCCAATCGACGCCAACATTGTCTACACGGAATCGCAGGACGGCAATTTGCTGCGGCGCGATTTGCGGACCGGTGAATCGCGCTCCATCCGGCCCATTGAGGATAACGACAAGATGCCGCGCTACCGTTTCCAGTGGAATTCGCCGCTGGTGCTTTCAGCGCACGATCCGAAGACGCTTTACTACGGCGGCAATCACTTGTTTAAGTCGACCGATCGCGGCGATTCATGGCAGCGGCTTGGTCCCGATCTCACCACCGGGATCGAGCGCGACAAACAACCCATCCTGGGCAAGCTTCCCGATAAGGACACACTGTCGCGGCACGACGGCGTTCAAAATTTTCCGTGCGCGACCACCGTTGCCGAATCGCCCGTTCGCGCGGGAGTGCTTTGGGTGGGAACCGATGACGGCAATCTGCAGGTGACGCGCGATGACGGCAAGTTCTGGTCCAACGTTGTGGGCAAGGTGCCCGGCTTGAAGAAAGGCGCCTATGTTGCGAAGGTCGAAGCCTCATACAAAGACGAAGGCACCGCCTACGTTGCGTTCGACAACCACCGCGCCGATGATTTCGCGGCTTACCTCTACATGACTACCGACTACGGTCAGACCTGGAAGCGCATCACCAGCGGTCTGCCTGAGGAAGCCGGCACAATCCACGTGGTGCGCGAGGATCCCAAAAATCCGAATCTCCTGTTCGCCGGCGCCGAGTTTGGCCTCTTCGTTTCGTTCGATCGCGGAACGAAATGGGAACGCATGAAAAATGGGCTCCCGACGGTTCCGGTGTTCGACGTTCAGATCCATCCCCGCGAGCACGACCTGATTCTGGGCACACACGGCCGATCCATCTGGATCATGGACGACATCACGCCGCTCGAAGAAATGAGCGACAGCGTGGCATCGGCGGAAGTGCACCTGTTTGGAATGCGAACCGGTATTTCCTGGCACGTCGCCAACTTCAAGAGCTTCACCGGGTCCAGGGAATTCCTGGCTGCGAATCCGCCGTACGGCGTGATTGTCGATTACAATTTGAAATCGAAAATTGAAGGCAGGAATCCGGCGCGGATCGCTATAAGCGACAAAGCCGGGAATAAGATTCGTGAATTGACTGGTCCGGGGGAAGCCGGAATCAACCGCGTAAATTGGGATCTGCGTTACGATTCGCCGATCACTCCGGCAGGCTTCGGCGGACGTGGTGGACCCGGTGCCGCTTCTGGAAGCGCGCCTACTGGAGAAGCCAACGCTGCTGAAGCTCCTTCCGAAGGCGGCGGTCCAGGAGGAGGTGGAGGCGGTGGAGGAGGCCGATTCGGATTCGGCGGTGGGCGCGGTCCCTTAGTCGATCCCGGCGAATATACGGTTGCCATATCCGTGGCCGGCAAAACCGAATCGAAGACAGTCGCTGTGGAGGAAGATCCGCGCGTAACGATGTCCGCTGAAGATCGCGCGAAGCGCAGACAGGCCCTCACCAGGCTGTACGGCATGACGCGCGAAGCCGATGGCGGCCGCCGCAAAATAGTAGCTCTACAAACCTCGATCACCACGCTGACCGACGGCTGGAAGCGGCCAGGCACGCCGAAGGTTCCCGACGATGTGAAAAAAGCCGCGGACGATTTGCTAGCCCGGGTGAAGGAAGTCGTAGGTACTTTCGAAGTCGAGCGCGGCGGCCAACTAGGCGGCGCCGGGCCACCGCTCAAGTACACGCCGCCACCCCTCAACCAGAAAATTGGCCGTCTGATGGGTGCTATCGATAGCTACTCCGGTCCGCCGACCGCGCGACAAGTGGCGGACATCGATGAGTTGGCAAAAGAACTGGAGCCCGCTCTCGCCGTCGTAAAGAAACTAACCGATGAAGATTTGCCGAGACTGAATAAAATGATGGCCGATGCCGGTGTGCCCTACATCAGCGCGGACACGGATCCGGCCACCCCGCAGGGTCGTCGAGGCCGGTAATACTGCCCCGTTCCTAAAAAATGTACGCGATGCCCAAGTTGATATGGTCCCCGATCTCATTCGCGAATTGTTGGTTTTTCCAGTTGGTCAGGAAACGCCGCCACTCCACCGAGAGATTCACGTTGGGTGAATACTTGTAGATGATGTTTCCCGTGTAGGTCTGGTTTTTATTCCGATCGCCGGTCCGGAGATTACGATTCCGGTCTGCATCGATACCGTAAGCCAGATTCATTTGCCACTTGGGGTTGAAGTTGAACTGTGCTTGCGACCAGCCGCCACGTGATTCCACGCCATGCTCGCCCGCGGTTCCCACCGGCAAGATCGCCTGGCCTGTAGACACGCTGAATATGCCCAACGCGCGCCCTTCAAACCATTCGCCGGTCAAAATCAGCCGCTTCGCTAGTGGCAAAGTGTAATCGAGCGCTATACCCCAGGAATCCACGCCTGTCTGAATCACATTCGGGCCGATGTTGCCCACATTCTTGCCACGCGCATAATGGGAGCTGACCCCGAAGGAAAAATCCCGCTCGGAGGCGCGAGTTGTCAGACCGAGCCGCGATTCAATTCCCGGGAATCGCCCGCGCTCGCCGATACCAGGCGTGCGTCCGGAGGAAAAAACGGCGGTATTGTAATCCCCCATGTCCGGATCCACTGCCGCGAGCTGGAATTGAATCTTGGTTCTATCGCTGAGGTCGTCACGAAATTCGGCTCGGATTTGAGGCATGCGAATCCACGGATTGCCGGAGGCCGACAGACCGGGAATCGCGAACTCGGCCAGAGTCGTCGGATTTAGTGGCGCGAAAATCGACCAATCCTGACCAGCTACCAGGGAGAAGTGTTTCCAGTCCAGGCGGCCCAGGGCGAGCCGCAACCGGATTAGATCCATGTTGATTCCGTTTCCAAAGGCCGCCTTTCCGCCCAGGAAATCAACCTCGACCTGACCACCGAGCCTCGCCCCTCCGAGGAGCGGTCCTTGATAGCGCATTCCGAGCCGGCTCTGACGCGCGGTCATTCCGAAGTTCTTATCGTTGCCGAAGGGATCCGAACCCTGTTTGCCCGCCACGAGCGGGATGTCTTCAATATTCGTAAGCGCCGTGTTGTAGAACGCATTGAAAAGGACAGTCCCGTACAAGGTGAGAGGTAGCCTGCTCTGCGCGGTGACGGGTGGCGCGGATTCCGGCGCGGCGGCTCTCGGCGTTCCCGCCGGCGCCTGCGAAGTCCCGCTGGCCAGAACGAATCGCACCGGCTCAGCGGATTGACGGGTACCGGAAGCTTGCGCTAACCTCGCCAGGTCACCGTCGTTAAGCAGCCCTTTTTCCGCCAGAATCGTGGTGAGCGCCAGGACTCTGCCAGCGGATGCGGCGCCCTCTACGCGCGCCAGTTCTGAACTGCTGAGTGTTCCCTTTTCAGCGAGAATACGAGCCAGGATGGTTGCGGCGTCATCCTCTGCGAACGCCATGCAACTCACAAGACAAACTAAGGCTGCAAGCAGTGTTTTTTTCATAGAAGCCACTTTATCAACTTTTCGCGCCAAGAGTGGCATTATTCGATATTCGCGGGGAATGGGTCACCAGCAGACGTCAGACACAGTGATTCGTGGAGCGCCTTTTTCGCGACGTTGAAATCTATGCCCGCGTTCGGCGCGCTGCGTGGTTATTAGTATTTATATACCGGGCCCCGAGTGTCCACTGTAGCGATGTAGACTACGCCCGACTCTCGATCTACCGTGAACAGTATCCGCCAGCCGCCAACGCGCGATTTCCGGACACCCCCGCGCTCCGTTAATGGAGCTGAAAAACGCGCATCGAAAGGTTTTTCCGCAAGTTGAACGAATCGTGCGGGGATGCGACGCTCCGTGGGACGGTCCAGCCGGTCGAGGACTTTTTCTGCTTCGCGCGAAACGCGGACGCTATAGTTCACAACCCGCGTTCGCGCCGGTATTCATCTAGCGACTTCACGCGTCCGGCGGCGATGTCGGCGAGTCCCCGGTCGAGCGACGCAAGGGTTTGGGTGTCAAGTGGCGGCCCGTCCATGTCAGCCGCATCACGCAGATCCTCTAAGAACACGCGCGCAATCTCGGCCTGATCCTCCGGCAATTCGTCGACAAGATGGTGAAGAACTTCTTTGGTAGTCATACCGGCACCTGGACACACCTATCATACGACGGCCAAAGTTAGTCGTAGCGTGCATTTTACACGTCATACTGGAGTCATGTGGGCCGCGCTGATCCTCTTAGCCGCTCTCCCGGCCTTTGGCGCAACCAACGACGATCTTCATAACGCGGTTCGCGCCGGCGACTTGGAACGTGTACGCGCGCTGCTCAAACAAGGTGTGCCCGCCAACGCCGTGGATTCGCGCGGTGGAACTGCTCTGCACGATGCGGTCTGGGCCGGCGACAAGGACATCGTCGTGATGCTGGCCGACGCTGGAGCGGACGTGAATGCGCGGCACGCCGAGGCTGGTTCGACGCCGTTGCATTACGCCATCATCACCAATCGCGTCGACGTCGCCGAAATCCTGATCGCGAAGGGCGCCGACGTCAACGCGCGCTATAAAGGTGGCGCGACGCCGCTACACCTGGCCGCCAATCGAGGCAATCGCGCGATGGTCGAATTGCTGCTCGCGCGTGGCGCGAATGTCGGCACGAAGGACGCCACTGGTGCCACTCCGCTGGATGAAGCGGCGTGGAGGGGACAAGCTGAAGTGGCCCATTCGCTTATCCAGCATGGCGCCGACGTTAAGGCCCGGAACGCGGACACCGGCATGACGCCGCTTCACCTGGCTGCGGTGAAAGGGCAGGTGGACGTCGTTAAAGTTCTACTTGCGGCCGGCGCGGATTTGAGTGTTCGAGATGCAAGCGGCGCGACGGTTCTGGAGGACGCATTGCATTACCGGCAGAAGGCCGTGATCGAGGCGCTGCTGGCGAAAGGCGCGCGCAATCCCGGCGAGGAGGAATTTGCGCCCAAGGCGTTGCACGATGCAATTCTCCACGGCCAAGCCGACATAGTAGGTCTCTTATTGGATACCGGTGCCGATCCGAATCGCGCGAACCTCGACGGCGCAACTCCGCTGGATGACGCGTGCCTGAAGGGCCAAAAGGAAATCGTGGGTCTACTGATCGCACACGGCGCTAAGGTGAACACCTGGAACAAAGCCGGGGCCACGCCGCTGCACAACGCAGCACTGGGTGGGAATGCGGAAGTAGTGAAGCTGCTGCTTGGTCACGACGCCCAAATTAACGCGCGCGATCGGGAATCCGGCGCCACGGCGCTCTATTATGCGGCGTCCTGGGGGCGGATCGAAGTGGTGGAACTCTTGCTGGACTCCGGGGCAGATCCAACCATCGCTAACAACCGCGGACAGAAGGCGCTCGACGCCGCTGAGGAGAATGGCCAGAAGGAAATCGCCGGACTTTTGAGACGCCGGGCGCCTAAGTAATTTCGATGCCCTGATTTGCTCTAAAGCCTTTCCCTTAGTTGCCGATAGAACTCTTAGGTTGCAACTGACGGAAATAGCTCCCGAGCTGGCCGACGCCGCGGACGTACTGAGCGACCAGCTTCGCGTCCATCTACAACGGCTTGCAGTATTCCTTTTGCCGCATGCGGCAACTCTGGACCGGCGTTTTCTAGCCAAGCTGAAGAAGCGGAAATTCCAACCTCAACAATTTGAATCTAAAATACGCGCTGCACTGGCTGCGCTCACACCTGGTGCGGCCGCCAGAATCCTCGCCAGCGGCCAACCTCCTCTGAAGTTCATTGAGCAGGTGGAATACAACGGCCGGCGGCTCGCCAAACTGAATCTGCCGCCCAGCAGCATCGTGGAAGCGCTTCAGGAGTATGACCGCTTGCTGACTCCGATGCTGCGCAAATTGCTGCCCAACGAATACGCCAACTTCCAATGGGTGCGCGAGCAGTTGCATTTTTGCGTGATTCTGACGCTCAACAATGCCTACTATCAGGTCCGGGAAGCGGAAACGCAAGCATTTTATGAGCTGTTTCGCGTGGAATTGGAATCGCGAAACCTGGATGAACTGCTTCAGAAATTCCTGCAAACGCTCTCCCAGGTCTGTCAGGCGGATGCGGGACACCTTTATCTTCTGAACGACCAGCGCAGTGCCTGGGTGTTGCGTGCCAAGGCTGAATCGAATGTCCAGCCGCCTCGCACGGAGGTCCCGAACCGTCCGGCGAAGCTACGGGAGCTTTCCAAATCCCGGCAGATCGATCCCCGCAATGGAACCGGCAAGATGCTGCTCGATCCTGGCTGGAAGGACCAATTCAAGATATGTTGGTCCATTCCGCTGGCCGCCAACGGGCGTACGGCCGGGGTAATGCAGTTCGGTTTCTCAAAACCCTATGAGTGGTTGCCCCGGGAGCAGGAACTGCTGGCTGCGGCAGGTGAGCGTTGCCTGATGGCCGCCGAAAAGGCCCGGCTCATGGAAGATCTGGCGGCAAGCGAGGAGCAAATTCGTCAACTGGCGGAACACATGCTTCACGTGGAAGAAATGGAGCGGCGCCGCATCAGTCGAGAGCTGCATGACGAAGCCGGGCAGTCCTTGCTTTGCATCCGCTTGCAGATGGAGCTGCTGGAGCAGTCGCTGCCGCCCGAGCATACGGAATGGATCGCCAAGCTGAGGGAGGCGCGCGACCTTACCGAACGCACCATCCTCGAAACGCGTCGGCTGATTGCGGCCTTAAGCCCCGCGGTATTGGAACAGCTCGGTTTAGGGGCAGCGCTGCGGCAACTGGTGAACCGCTTCCGGCGCCTGCATCCCAGCCAGGTCAAGCTGTTGTTGGGGAGGCTGAGCCGTTTGCCGCAATACACTGAAATCATTGTCTATAGGCTGGTTCAGGAGTGCTGTAACAACATCGCCAAGCACTCCGGCGCCAGCGTCGTAAACATTTCCGCGAGTTCCGCCGATGGATGGGTCAGACTGGCCGTTGAGGATAACGGAGTCGGATTTAAGGTGGATGAAGCGCTGGCCCGGAAAGATTCGTTTGGGCTTTCCGGCATGAGAGAGCGCGTTGCCCTGCTAGGCGGCAGGTTTGAAATACAGAGCCATCCCAGGAACGGGTCCGGACCCGGGAATGGGAAAGCGTCCTTCGTTCGGGGGAAAAAGAGCAAGGGTACCAGGATTTTGATTACTCTTCCCGTGGCGAAAGAGCCGCCATCATTGGACTTAATCGAACCGATCGCAGCGAAGCCGGTCGGTGGTAAAACCGCGCGGAGAATGAGAGCTGTTGGAGCCTAGCGCGGCGCTTTCGGGACCCGAAGGCGATGGCAGAGCTGAAAACGATATTTCTTAAAAAGGTCGGCAAAAGTTATGGCAAAGACTCGCATCATGCTGGCGGACGATCACACTCTCTTTCGTCAAGGCATCAGGACGCTCATATCCGCGGAGTCCGATATGGAAGTGGTTGGGGAAGCTGCAAATGGGGGAGACGCCGTGGAGAAAGCGGCCGAGGCTCGACCGGATGTGGTGCTGATGGACATCGGCATGCCCGGTCTCAGCAGCTTCGAAGCCACCCGGCAAATCAAGAAAAACCGCCCCGAAACGAAGGTGCTGTTCCTCACCATGTACGACGATGAGGATTATCTGGTAGAGGGGATGGAGGTCGGCGCCAGCGGATACGTTCTAAAGGACAGCCCATCGGCGCAGTTGGTGGCAGCCGTCCGGGACATCTGCCGCGGTGGAAGTTACCTGAGCCCGCGCATGCTGTCGCAGCTTGTGGACGATTTCCGGTCGCGAATCAAGTCCGCGAATCGCTTGCCGCGCTTTGCCACGCTTACCACGCGCGAACGCGAAGTCCTCAAGATGCTGGCCGAGGGCAATTCAGTGAAGGAAATCGCTTGCGACCTCAACCTCAGCGTCAAGACCGTGGAAGCGCACAAATTCAATTTGATGCGCAAGCTGGACATCCACAATAAGGCGCAGTTGGTGCAGTACGCCATCCAGAAGAAGATCATCAAGATTCCGAATATGGTCTAGAGCCGGATAACCCGCTATCCTGAGTTCGGTTATGCTAAGGTTCGGTGAACCGAACCATCCTGACTGTACCGGTACAACGTATCGATGGCGAATCCGCGAGTTCTTTTCAGGACTTGCTCGCAATCGAAGAACCCCTTGAAATCCGTCTTGGCGATCAGGCTGTTTCCATCACCATGCGGACCCCTGGCCACGACTTCGAGCTCGCCGCCGGTTTTCTGTTTACCGAAGGAATTCTGGAAGGCTCCCATCAAATTCATCGTATTCGCCGGACGCCTGTAGCCGGGAATCCAAGGCAAGCGGGCAACTCCGTAACAGTGGAGCTGAACGCCGGAGCGGAAGTAGATTTCAAGCGCCTGGAGCGCCATTTTTACACCAGCTCCAGTTGCGGAGTTTGCGGCAAAGCTTCCATCGACGCTATTCAAATGCAAGGCTGCCCGGTCCTGCCGAAGGATTCGCCGGTGGTGCAATCCGAGGTAATCCATCGCCTTCCGGAAGCACTGCGGCGCCAGCAAGCGGTGTTTGAACGTACTGGCGGGCTCCATGCCGCCGCGCTCTTCGATCCAAGAGGCAACCTGGTGCTGCTGCGCGAGGATGTAGGGCGCCACAACGCGCTCGACAAGCTGATCGGCGCGGAAATGCTTCGGGACCACACGCCGCTCCACGACAAGCTGATCCTGCTAAGCGGCCGGGTAAGTTTCGAATTAATTCAGAAGGGGCTTATGGCGGGCGTTCCGATAATGGCCGCGGTGGGCGCGCCATCCAGCCTGGCTGTAGAAACAGCGCTGCGTTTCAATATGACTTTGCTTGGTTTCGTCCGCAACGGCCGATTCAACATCTACTCGGGAGCTTCGCGAATCCTATGAAATTGCGCATGCATCGAAACTCCATTCGCCTGCGTTTGGACCAGGCGGAGGTGGCTCAGTTCAGCAAGACAGGCTACGTGCAGGAAACCGTCGAGCTCGCCCCGGGGGCGAGCTTTTCCTACGTGCTCGAATCTTCTTCGAGCATCCCGGCCCCGCAAGCGATTTACAAGAATGATGAACTGCGCGTTCAAATTCCAACGAGATCGGGTATGGAATGGGCCACTGGCGAAGGTGTGGGCATTTCGGGGGAGCAGCCGCTGGGTTCCGGCAACAATCTAGCGATTCTCATCGAAAAAGATTTTCAATGCCTGCATGGCGAGATAGACCCGAAGGCTTATCGGAATCCCATGGCGGACGCCGGTTAGTCCGGGCACCACTACTTGGTTGAACTGGCCGGCATGGCGTGTGGAGTGATATCGGCCTGCGTCAATCCCATGGCCCACTTGATCGCTTCCAGGTACATTTTCTGGACGTCTTTACGATCCCAACTTTCTTCACGATGACCGAGGGTGTTGTAGTACACGCGTCCTTTGCCCTGCATTTTCGCCCAGATGATCGGGAAGTCTTTATCGGCGCGGTGTTCCGGCATCACCCTTGGATTGCTTAAGTCCAGTTTGTTCGCATCCAGGCGAGCGATGACGTGCGTCTTCTCCCGAGAGAATTGCATGATCTGGTAGATTTCGTCCCGGAACGTGAACGCCTGCGGTACGCCCTGCATGCCCGGGAAGTTGGAATCCTCCACGATTACGGGCGCGTCGAAAACTCCCCATGGATGCTCCTTGAACCAGCCGCCGATCAATGCGCCATACTCGGGCCACTTGTAAAACGTATCGGTGGCGCTGTGGACGCCGATAAATCCCTTGCCATCGTCGCCGACGAAAGATAGAAGATCCTTCTTCTGTTGCTCGTCCATGTCCAATTCGCCGGTGGTGTAAAAAAGGACCGCGTCGAAGTAATCGAGGTTCTTAGCGTTGCCTGTCAGCTTCTGCTTGGTGATGAGCTGCGTGTCCGTTTTGATAAATGTGTCGTAGATCCCCGACTCTTGTCCGAGCCTTTCAATTGTCGCCAATGCGTGCGAAACCGAATCGTGCTGGAAACCTTTCACGGCGCCGATCGCAAGAAGTTTTTTCTTCTTCGGTTGGGCAGCAAGGGTGAAAGACAGCGTGATTCCGACGAGGAGAGCAATAGTGATACGGGACATGATCATGAGGATACAGGATTTTGGAATCCAGGGCTAGTTTAGCTAGACCTTCTGCACCCTGCGCAATGTATAAATCTCGGGATGGATGTTTTCGTTCTTCAGCTTTTTCCAGTCATCGGTGATGTGGATCAGTTTTCCGCTGATGTGATTGGATTGCTCGGAGGCCAGGAACAGAGCCAGTTGAATTTGTTTTTCGGGCGCGATGCCGCCGGTTTGCCGGATTTCCAGTGCGTCTTCCGTCTCCTTCCAGCCGGCCCTTTCACCGGCACGCAGGATTTCATCGGTCATGTGCGTGTAGGTTCCGCCAGGGCCCATGCAGTTCATCTGGATATTGTGGTCGCGTACTTCTTCGGCAACCGTTTCGACCAGGCGGACAAGCGCTGCCTTGGATGCGGCATAGGCGGAAAAACATGACCGGGATGTGGCGGCGCCCGGACCGCTGAGCACGATGATCTTTCCCGAGCGCCGCTCAATCATGTGCGGAAGGGCCGCCCGGCAGGCATTCATCACGCCCAGCAGGTTCACTTGGATTACTTCGGCCAGCGCCTTGGCCGACTGCTCCGCGAGAGGTCCGATGGGGCCAGGGACACCGGCGGCGCATATCAGGACTTGCACGCCACCGTAGTCGCGCCGCATGCGGTCCACTGCCGCGCTGACTTGCTCGAAATCTGTGACGTCGGCGCGAATACGAAGCGCGTTGCCGCCCGCATGTTCGATTTCAAGATGCGCCAGGTCGAGTTCGCCTTTGCTGCGGGCGAGCAAACCGACACGGTGCCCCGCGGCCGCAAATCCGATGGCCAGCCGCTTGCCGATTCCACGTCCCGCGCCGGTAACCAGCACACCTCCGTTGGGTTGAGTTTGCAAGCGCTGAATTCCTTCCAATTAACGGTAGTACATCTGGGGACTGGGGACTTGGGGCTTGGGGTTGGGGACTTGGGACTGGGGACTTGGGACTAGGGGGTCGGCCCGCACCAGCCCGCCCGGCCAGCCCTCAGACCCGAGTTCCTAGCCCCTAGCCCTCAAGTCCCGAGCCTATAATGAATTCAGCCCTCCCCATGGACCTGAAGAAGAAACTGGAAGATGAAATCGCGGCGCTGGATTTTGAGCTGCGCGTCGAGCTGCCCCGCGAGATTGCCAAAGCTCGCGCTCATGGCGACTTGAGTGAGAACGCGGAGTATCACGCCGCCAAAGAACGGCAGGGAATCGTCAATGCCAGAATTGGGCAACTGGGCGCCCGGCTGCGCGAGTTGTCGATGGTGGATTTCACCCGCATCCCGCGCGACAAAGTGGGACTGGGCTCGACCGTGACCGTGTTCGATAACACGAAAGACGAAGAAATGACTTACAGGCTGGTCACCAGCGAAGAAGCCGACGTGGCCAAGGGATGCATCTCCACCACCTCCCCCATCGGGCGCGCGTTGCTGAGTAAACAAGTGGGCGACACCGTGAAAGTCCAGATTCCCGGAGGTGTCCGGGAAATGGAAATCATGAAGTTGCTGACCATCCACGACATTCCGGGCTGACCTGTTTTCGGGGTAGAATCGGTGAGGGGCTGTGAAAATAACGTTCACTCGCGCGATTGGGATTGCATGCAACAAGGTAATCCGCCTGATCGTACGTGGACTGGCCCTTTCCAAGATCCACCCCAACGTTCTAACTTTCCTTGGCCTGGTGATCAACATCGCCGCCGCTGTGTTGCTTGCCGCCGGGCGTTTCCGGGCAGCCGGGGTGGTTATTATCGGAGCGGGATTGTTCGACATGGTCGACGGCCGGGTGGCGCGAGAGACGAATCGGGTCACTCGCTTCGGCGGCTTCTTCGACTCTGTCCTGGATCGCTATTCCGACCTCGCGTTGCTCATGGGCCTGCTGGTTTACTACGGAATCATAAACCGGCCTTTTTATGTGGTCCTCACCGCCATCGTGATGACGGGATCGGTGATGGTGAGCTACACCCGCGCCCGCGCCGAGAATACGATTCCCAGTTGCAAGGTTGGATTCATGGAACGGCCGGAGCGCGTGGTGTTGTTCATCATCGGCGCACTCTTCGACCGCATGGCGCCGGTATTGTGGGTGATCGCCATCTTGTCGAACGTCACCGTCATTCATCGCATGGTCTTCACTTTCCAGGAAGCCAAACGTTTGGAAGACGCTCAATTGCGCCCCCCGGCGGTGCGGGAACGGTCTTCGCTTTAGAAACTTCTTCCCTCTCGCGGCGTCAATGGGGAGTAAGCTTAGCGGCATGAATAAATTAATACTTGACCGCAAGGGCCGAAACATAGTATTTCTACATATCGCGGCGGCTGGTGACGTCTGAAGAGGTTCGCCGGCACGGGCACTGTAGTATATTGGTTTTCGTCTCGAGATTTGACAAAAAGGAGAAAACATGAAATTGCTTCGAAACCTAGGTGGTGCGCTTTCCCTCGGCTTGCTTGTGGGCCTGCTGGTATCGTCCGTTCCATTGGGAGCTCAGACTGTGACCGCATTTTCGGCGGAGCGGACTATCTCATTAACGAATATCCTGACAACCGTAACGCCGACGGGGCTCTCGCCCGCGGCACTGGCCGCACTCGCGGCCGGCGCGATCGAAATTCGGGAGCAGACAAGTTTCAACGCGGCTACCGGCACTCTCACGTCCGTCGTGTTTGTCGTTCCGACAGGAGCTCCGAACCCGACCAATTTGGCTGGGCTTCCATTTAACGCGTTCGTCGCGACCACCACGCTTGCAGTCGACAAGAGCTATGTGACCTCCGCTCCCTCCCCCGCCGTGGCGTTCGTCGGCACGATCAGCTCAAGCACGGCCACGCCCTACGGCAATTACCTGGGCGCATCGGGCACGTACTCGTTTGGCTACACAACGCCCGCGCCGTCCAAGATTAACAACGTCATCGAAACCATTGGCGGCCTGATCGTAATTTACTCTCCCTCGGCCACTGGAAGCTTCACCATCGTTGGCGGCAAGAGTGGCGGTGGCGGTGGAACTGGCGGAGTCACGGTAGTTATCAATGGTTCGAGCAGTGCAACTCCGACCTTCACCACCGTGCTCAATCAGATTGTTCTGGATGCTTCCGCTACGACCACCTCAACGGGTGGAACGCTCACCTATGCCTGGACCGTGGGAGCCGGCTCTACGAGCGCTTCCATTACCGGTGGAAGTACCTCGACGGCGTCAGTGCAACTCGGTGCCGGGAAGGGCGTTTATTTGTTCACGCTGACCATTACAGACTCGAAGGGCACCGCGCCGACAGTCGTAACCGTTACTGTGAATTACATTTAGAAGCTGCGTCCTCCAGCACGAAAGCTCAACTCACCATGAGGCGGCCTGCGAAAGATCGTGGGCCGCTTCGTTTTGTTCATTCCCCTCCACCACCGGCTAAGCGGTACAGAAGTACCAGCACGGCATGACAACAAGGTTACATTGCTCCTGAAGTACTTGGCGGGTCATCCTGTATCCTGATGAGCGAGCAGAAAATCGAGCGAAGACGAGCCGGCCGCTACTCCATTGAGCGCGACGTGAAATGGAAATGGCAGGGTAAGCGTACCCGCGAAGCACCCGCGCACGGACGCACCGTGAATATTAGCAGCGGGGGCGTGCTTTTCACTACCAGCTTCTGCCTGCCCCTTGGAAAGCTGCTGGAAATGGGCATCAATTGGCCGGGAGCGCAGGAATCCGAGGGCGCGTTGCAGCTAGTGGCAAAAGGCCGCGTGGTGCGCTCCGATGCCGGATGCACGGCCATAGAATTCCGGCAGCGTGAGTTTCAGGCTCCGCATTCACGGTTGTAGTAGTGTTCCCGAGTTGGCGCTCGCAAGAATGCCTGTGCCACGATTTGTACGAACTCAGTGGGTTACGTGTGGCACGGGCATTCTTGCCTGTGTTGATCTTAGAGCGTTATTTACTGGCTTCCTGTCACCCCATTTGTTCTAGTGGAATGGGATACGGCACGAGACGCCCGCACGTCTCGTAGGAGGACCCGCCGCACCCCTTTCCAATTGAAGAATAATCCCTCGGCGCGGCGCGGCTTGCCATGCACCGCGCGAAATCTGGGGTTTCTCCCATGTTTTCAAATACAAAGAATATTTCGAAGTTCTGTGACGGGCCGTTCAGTTCAGCGTGATACCCCGCTCCGCCAGCAGTTCGCCCGTCATCAAATGCAGGTTGATCAGGCCTCGCCGATAATTGATGGATTGCCGCAGCACGTCGTTTTCGGCCAGGTTCAACTGCGTCTGGGCATCGAGTACAAAAAAGAGCTGCGTGACGCCCAACTCGTACTTTTTTTGCTCGGCGGCGAAACGCTTCTCGGCGAAGTCGCGCGCGATCTCGGCCTGCTGCATGCTCGCTTGGGAGGCTTCCAGATCGTCCAGGGCGTTCAATACTTGCAAGCGAAGGTTCTGTTCCAGCTTGCGTAGTTGCAGGGCATCTTGCCGCTTGCGGATCTGCACGTCCGACAGGTCGGCCGCGGCGGCGCGGTCGCGAATCGGCAGCTTCAGCCGCAGGCCCACGGAGTAAACCGGAAAAACGAACCCAAACAATTGCCCCAGCGAGTCCCCGAACCCGCCCGGTACCCGCGTAATCACCGTGTCGCTCCCGAAGGGATTGCTGAGTTGATTGAAAATCCCTCCGACGCCCTGCGACGAGTAGCTGCCCGTCAGGGAAACACTGGGACGAAGCGCATCGGCGGCATTGCGAATACTCAGATCGTCCGTATCCAGCGTGGCGGCCGAGGCCAGCCGATCCGGCCGCGATTCCAGCGCCTTGCGAATAGCGGACTCCCGATCCGGAAGAATGACGGCCGGGATGGAAAGCGATTCTGTCACAACGATTGGCAGCGATCGCAAATTGGGATCCAGATCGGCGCCGATTTGTTGCCGCAATGTGTTCTCGCGGCGCGCCAGCGCCTGCCTGGCTTGGATCACGGAAACTTGCGCGGACGCATAGTCGGCCTTGGGCTGAAAGATGTCCAGCGGCAGCAGCGCGCCGGCGTCCAGTTGCTTCTGCGCGCGTTGGAGAGCCGCCTCACGCAGTTCCAGAAATTTCTTCTGCACAGCCAGATTCTCGCGCGCCTCCACCACGTCCCAATAGGCGTTTTCGGCGGATGCCAACAGTGTACTCACCTGGTCCCGAAGTTGGAACTGGCCGATCCGCAGGTTCGACCGGGCGATCAGAATCGTTCGCCTGGTAACGGACCCGCCGCGATTCCGAAGCAGGGGCTGATCGAACGCGACGGCCAGGTTCGAGCTGAGAGCCGGATTGTAAGTGCTGAAGGCGTTGTTCGACGAATCGCGCTGCGCGTCGAAACCCACGCTCAAAGCGGTGCCCGACGGCAGCAGTTGCTGATAGCTGAAGTCCACCGGCTGCGCCAAAGATCTCAGGGTAGACGCGCCTTGCAGCGCGCTGGTGGTGGGCTGATTGGAGCGCGTGTTGTTGAAGCCGGCCTGCAGCAGCGGATCGAAAGCGCCGAATGCGCGCGTGATGGCATTGGCGGGCGTTAAAACCTGAAGCTTTGCAAGAGCGATGTCGGTGTTGTTCTCCAGCACCAGTTCCGTGTAGGCGCGCAGCGATAGCTCCAATTTGCCGTCGACAAGATGATCGGAAATGTGCGCCGGCGCTTGCAGGTCCACGCGCAGACCGGGACTTCCGAAGTGAACCCGGAACCACTGGGCGCTGGGAAAGGTCTCCGCCATCGCCGGAGCGGCCGCCAGCATGAAGAACAACAGGGGACGCATGCTAGTTCAAGCGAATATGATCGAACGCGTCCCAGTTGGACATGTCGGACAGGATCACCCGGTCGCCTGCTTTCAGCCCTTCCAGGACTTCGATGGTATTCACCGAGCTGCGCCCCAGCCGCACCTTGACGCGGCTTGCTTCTTTCCCTTCCGCGGCCACTTTAAACAATGTGATGGATCCTCCCGCCGACGCGGTAACCGGCCGGCCCGTAAAGATCACATTATTGAGACGCTCGATCTCGATGGTTCCATCCACGCTAAGGTCGGGACGCGCGCCGTGCGGCAGTGGACCCAGCAAACGCACATCGATATCCACCGAGCCGTTGAGGACTGACGGATCGATTCGCGAAACGCGTCCGGGAATGATGCCGTTGCGCGTATCGATGTTCGCAAGCTGGCCCATCTCGACATCCTTGGCCAGCGTTTCTGGAATCTTTAATTCCGCTTTCAGTTTGCTCGGCTGCACCACGATGGCCAAGTCCGCTCCGGGTCCGATGCGTTGCCCCACCTGCACCAGCACCTGCTGCAATACGCCGGATGCGCCCGCCCGCACTTTTAGCGAATTGATTTGATCGTGTCGCAATTGCACCATTGCGCGCATTTGCCGGAGCGAAGTCTCTTTGCTCGCCAACTGGGCATCCAGCGATTCCGACAGCGCCTTAGCGCGCTCCTGCTCGATCGAAAGTTGATTGGCCAGCTCCTCCACGGTGCTTTTCGAAAGCCTGTAATCCAATTCCAGCATGAGACCTTGCTTGTACAGAACCTCATCGCGGTCGCCCTTCGCCTTGGCGTTGCGATATTGGGCTTCCAGACTGGCCAGGTTAGAGCGCTGCGTCAGGCGCGCGCTATGGGACTGTGCCTTCAAATTGAGCAGATCGGATTCAGCGGCCTGCAGGTTCCATTCCGCATCCAGGGCCTGCTGCTGCACGTCCGGATTGCGCAGTTCCACCAGCACGGTGTCTTCGGTGACGTGGCTTCCCGGAAGAACGGCAATGTTCGCGACGCGTCCATCGAAGGGTGCCGGCACATGGAAGAGAGCCTCAGGCACCAGCGTTCCCATGCCTCGCACTTCGCGCAGCATTTCGCCACGCTTGACGGTATCGATCCAGACGGTGGCCTTGTCGACGGTTGGCGAGGCGGGTTTTAGTCTGGAGGTAACCGCGGTGGTGATGGAGACGGCGCCCACAACAATGGTGCCGATCACCAGCCGCCGTATGACCCGTCTGCGAGTCACATTTTTTCGCGGAATATCCATGGGCGAACGGAGATATGCACTTGGGATGCCACGGTTAAGCCATTAGAAAATAAGGGCAAGGCGTTGGCGGCGTGTTCAAAAGCAGGAAGGCACTGTTCGGAATCAATGCGATAGCAGTATTATTGAGCCATGAATACCCGAACGCTCCAGACCTTCGAGCAGTTCGAGAAATTCCAAGACGACGGAATGAAGCATGAATTGCTCCAAGGAGAGCACATCGTCTTGCCGCCGCCAAAACTTCGCCACTCCAACATCCAACATAGACTGCTGCATCTTATCTGGCCCAATGTAAGTCAGCATCAGCTTGGCGACGTACGAATCGAAACGGGATTCAAGCTATCTTCCGACACGTGGCTGCAACCAGACGTCAGCTTTGTGAAAGCAGCCCAGATTCAAGCTGCCGATCCTGACGGCTACTACAAGGGAGCGCCTGCCGTTGCCATTGAGGTCGTTTCCGAATCGAACACGCCAGCCCGGCTCGATAGGAAAACGAAGCTGTACTTCGCCCACGGTTCCGAAGAAGTGTGGATCGTCGATCCGGCGGCCAGCAATGTGCGGTTGATTTATCGGGAGGGCAGCAGCAGGACAATTGGCGAGGGCGAGTTGCGATCGGATCTGTTTCCCGGCTGGTCGACTCCGATAGATTCCCTGTTTCCGGACAAGCCATGAGTACCCGAACGCTCCAGACCTTCGAGCAGTTCGAGAAATTCCAAGACGACGGAATGAAGCATGAACTGCTCCAAGGAGAGCACATCGTCTTGGCCCCCGCAAAATCTCGCCATAGCCGTATTCAGCAAAAAATTTCGGACGTTCTCCGGCCGTACATACGCCAAAATGGGCTAGGTGAAGTACACATTGAAGCTGGGTTCAAGCTCTCTTCCGATACCTGGCTGCAACCGGATGTCAGCTTTGTGAGAACGGCCCAGATTCAAGCGGCCGATCCTGATGGCTACTACAAAGGCGCTCCTGCCGTTGCCATTGAAGTGGTTTCGGAATCGAACCCGCCGGCCCGGCTCGAGATGAAAACGAAGCAGTATCTCGCACACGGTTCCGAAGAAGTGTGGATCGTCGACTCCAAGACCCGAAACGTGCGATTGAATTATCGGGATGGCCGTAGCAAGATCGTCGGCGAGGGCGAGTTGCGATCCGATCTGTTTCCTGGCTGGTCGACTTCGATAGATTCCCTATTCCCCGATTGAATCGCCGATGAACCGTGCACTCCTCGTCTTGCATGCCAGCCGCCGGGTATTCTTCGCTCCTGCGACAACGCTCCGGAACGTGCCGTAGATAGACCGAATCGTCCTTCAAATCGGAATGGCCTCTCGCAACACACGGTCGCGGAGGAGCGGGTCCAGACCCTGCTCCGTGACCACTTCGACGGGCCGCCCCAGCAGTTCTTCAAGCTCGAGGACAAGTCCCGCTGGGAACCATGAACTCGTTACCGGACCCGCTTCGATCAAGAAATCGACGTCGCTTTCCGGCCGGGCATCGCCCCTTGCCACCGATCCGAAAATACGCACATTCCGGGCCCCGTGTTTCGCGGCGATTCTTTGGATCTCCTCGCGTTTCGCCTTGACCAACTGCGCGGTGTCGAGTACCTGGTCCATCCACTTAAAATTGTGGTTGTAGCGGCATCGTACAATCAGGGAATAATGCCAGAGGAAAAGTTATCTTGCAAGATCCCCGACAACGGAAGCACTGAAGACCGCGTCTTCGGATTCAGCACGCGGGCGCTCCATGCAGGTCAGCGCCCGGATGCGGAAACGGGCTCGCGGGCCGTCCCCATCTATCAAACTACATCGTACGTTTTCGAAGACACCGAGCATGCCGCGAATTTATTCAATTTGCAGCGCTTCGGCAACATCTATACGCGCATCATGAACCCCACCACCGCCGTATTCGAAGAGCGGATGGCCGCTCTTGAGCGCGGCGTGGGCGCGCTGGCTGTGTCGAGCGGACAGGCGGCCCAATTTATCGCCATCACCAGTCTGCTGCAGCATGGCGATGAGATCGTCGCTTCCAACGCGCTCTACGGCGGCACTTACACGCAGTTCGATGTCAGCTTTCGCAGGCTCGGTATCGGCACCACCTTCGTCGATCCCGACGATCCGGAGAATTTCCGCCGCGCCATCACGCCGAAAACGCGCTTGGTTTATGGCGAAACCATCGGCAATCCGCTGATGAACGTGCTGGATATCGAAGCGGTGGCCGCCGTCGCGCACCAAGCCAATCTTCCGCTGATGATCGACAACACTTTCGCCTCGCCCTATCTCTGCCGGCCCATCGAGCACGGCGCGGACATCGTGGTGCAGTCCGCCACGAAGTTTATCGGCGGGCACGGAACATCCATCGGCGGCGTGATTGTCGATAGCGGGCGCTTTCCCTGGGATCGCGGCGCGTTTCCGCAAATGCTCGAGCCCAGCAAGGGTTATCACGGTATACGGTTCTACGAAACATTCGGCGACTTTGCTTACATCATGAAAGCGCGCGTCGAGGGATTGCGCGATTTCGGTCCCGCGCTCAGCCCGTTCAACTCGTTTCTGTTTTTGCAGGGGCTCGAGACTCTGAAGCTGCGCATGCAGGCCCATTCGCAAAACGCGCAGCAAGTGGCAACGTTTCTAGCCGGCCATCCGCAGGTGGCGTGGGTCAATTATCCCGGCCTGGCTTCGAGCCGCTATCACGCCCTTGCCCAGAAATATCTACCCAACGGCGCCGGTGCAATCATGAGTTTCGGCGTACGCGGGGGCCTCCAAGCCGGCAAGCGATTCATCGAGAGCCTGCAACTGGTCTCGCACCTGGCGAACGTCGGCGATGCGAAGAGCCTCGTGATTCATCCAGCCTCGACGACGCACCAGCAGTTGAGCGACGAAGAAAAAAAGGCGTGCGGGATCAGTGACGACCTGGTGCGCCTCTCGGTGGGAATCGAAGAGGTCGAGGATATCATCTGGGATCTCGATCGGGCGCTCAGTGTCGCGAGCAAAGCATAATGGCGGACGGCGTAAGCGGCAACTCGCCAGTGAACCAGGGTCGTTTTGCAACCACGGTCGCGGATCGTATCCGGATCCTGGAACGCTACAAGCGGATCGCCATGGTGGGCCTTTCCTCCAATCCGTTCCGCCCCAGCCATTTCGCCGCGATTTATCTGCGGTCGGAAGGCTATGACGTGATCCCGGTGAATCCGCGAGAGAAGGAAGTGTTGAAACTCAGGTCCTATCCAACGCTCCTCGACGTGCCCGGTCCGGTGGACATCGTGGACATTTTCCGCGAGCCCGCGGCGGTACCTGATATCGTCGAGGAAGCGATTCAGATCGGCGCGAAAGTAGTCTGGATGCAGCTTGGAGTGATTCACGAAGAAGCCGCTCAGCGCGCGCGGGACGCGGGTTTGGAAGTAGTGATGGACCGTTGCATAAAAATTGAGCACGCCCGTTTCTTCGGCGGCCTCAGCACGCTTGGTTTGAATACCGGCGTGATCAGCTCGCAAAAGCGAAACCATTCGGTTGGGAAATAATCCAAGAAGAGCGGGCTTCGGCCCGCGGAAGGGAACTAATTCATGTCGGCAGCAAGCGTCTCTCAGGCGGTTGTCAGCCCGCTTTCCAAGCAGGAGGCGGCGGCGAACGTGCAGCCAATCTTCGATAAATTGACCCAGGCCTTCGGCAAGATGCCCAGTTTCTTCGCCACCATGGCGCGCGTCCCCGAAGCGTTGGAACATTTCATGCCGCTCTACAGCGCGGTGATTAACAAAGGTACGGTGGAAGCGAAATACAAGGAGCTGGCGTACCTGAAAACCGCGCTCATCAACGGATGCGAGTACTGTTTCAAGGCGCACTCGGCCTCGGGCAAGAAGAGCGGGGTTACCGACGAGCAGATCAAGGCGTTGGCGTTCCCCCTGCGAAGCCCGGCCTTCGACGCCAAGGAAAATGCCACATTGCTCTACGCCGAACGAGTAACGCGCGGGGCGTCCGCCATCCGCGAAGGCGCCATCAATGAGTTGAAGCAATACTACAGTGACGATCAGATCGTGGAGCTGACGCTGACGATCTGTGTCGCGAACTTTACCAATCGCTTCAACGATGCCCTGCTGACGTTGCCGGACATCGGGTGAGGGGGTAGGGAACCGCTCGCTGGGATACCTCGTATTCCTCGCATCGGAGCCCTTGAAAACGGTCACGCTACCCGATGCGATTTGCTGGCGGCCGCGGCTATGCTGGCTTGCTATATTCCGCCGCGCAGAGCGGCTAGCGTGGATCCGATGATTACGCTGAGAACCGAATAGAGAAACTAGGCTTCGGATTTTGCGGCCGCCACTGCCACGGGAACGGCCTTCTTGCGTGTCGCGCGGCGCTTCTCCACGGGCGGTTGACGATCGCTCTTCTTGAGAGCCGCCAGTGCGATCGAAAGCACGAATTTCTTCTCGCCATGGTCGTCAAATTTGATGACAATATGTTCTTCGTTGCAGGAGAGCACCGAACCTAAGCCATACTTAGAATGTTCAATTTGCGCCGCGGGAGCAAACGCTGGTTTATTAGCCATAAAGAGAGGGGAGGAGGTACTGCCTCAATTACATCGTAACATTTTGGGTGGATTTTGTCGAACCCGGCCTCCAAGTGCTCCATACCAAATCAGCCGGTCTTTGCCGGGATGCAACCCTTTCCCAGTTGCTGAATTGCCTTTCGGACCGCAGAGCTTTCGCCACCCGGCATACAGGCTGTGTTGGGCACCAGCATCTTTGTTCCTTCAGGTAGCACGTCGGTCCAGCCATACCAAAAAATCTTTCCCATGATTACATCTTTAACATCCTGTTCGTAGGCATAGACGAGATAGTTCTTGCCAACTTTATAGCCGCCATCTCCCATACAGTCCGGGCCGCTATCAAGTCCGTAGATAATAATGGTCTGTCCCGGAGAGCCCTTCCAGTACTCGTCGACTCGGAAAGTAATGGCGTAGCGGCCTCGCCCTTTCATCTCAGGGCGTGGCGGTTGGGTCTTTCTGTCGAGCACGGTGCCGCGGAACACTACCGATTGGCCGCTCATTAGCGTTCTCGCGTCAGAGTTTAGCTCCGTCGTAACACAGGTGCAGCAGAAGCCTGGCACTGCGACTGAAAGCATAAAGCTGAGGCGAACCAAACGCCT
>CATPCJ010000281.1 GCA_955652915.1 uncultured Bryobacteraceae bacterium | reverse complement strand
GAACCGGCGAAGGCCAACAGACCGTATCGCGGATCTCGAATGGTCTCGATTTAATGACGGCATATTGGTGTTTTACATACTGGGCAGAGTGGAGTACCAAGACATCAGGAACAATGCGATTTATAATGGACCCCAGTTTTAGGACCACGCAATAAGTTAAGATTTCCGGCGGAGTCGTTGACAAAGGAGAGGTCGATGACGACGACGAGAAAGCAGTACAGTGCGAAGTTCAAAGCGCGGGTTGCGATCGAAGCAATCCGCGGCGAGAAGACGCTCAACCAGTTGGGATCGCAGTACGGCGTGCATCCGGTGCAGATCGCGCACTGGAGAAAGACGGCGTTGGATCGCGTCCAGGATTTGTTCCTGGATGGACGCAAGAGAGCCAAAGACGCGGAGTCCGAGTCAGACCGGGACGCTCTGTACGAAGAGATTGGCCGGTTGAAGGTGGAACTGGACTTCGTCAAAAAAAAAGCTGGGATGCTCGAGTGAGGACCGGCGTGCGCTGATCGAGGCGAAGCATCCCGACATCAGCATCCGGCGGCAGTGCGATCTGTTGGGTGTCAGTCGGGCGAGCTGGTACTACGAGCCGGCCGGGGAAAGCCAGGAGAACCTGCGGCTGATGCGGCGGATCGACGAGCAGTATACGCGGGCGCCCTTTTACGGCAGCCGACGCATGACGGCCTGGCTGCGGGCACAAGGCTACAAGGTGAACCGGAAGCGCGTGACTCGTCTAATGCAGCTGATGGGCATCGAAGCCGTCTATCCGAAGCCGAATCTCAGCCGGCCCGCAGAAGGCCATAAGATCTATCCGTACCTGCTGCGGGACGTGGAGATCGAGCGCGTCAATCAGGTATGGAGCACCGACATCACTTACATCCGGATGGCGCACGGCTTCCTGTACCTGGTGGCGATAATGGATTGGTTCAGCCGGTTCGTATTGAGTTGGGAACTGTCGTTAAGCATGGAGCTGGACTTTTGTGTGGGCGCGCTGAAGCGCGCGTTGCGGCGGGGCCGGCCGGAGATCTTCAACAGCGATCAAGGACCGCAGTTCACCAGCGACCAGTTCACCGGTGAATTGAAGGGGCGGGACATCGCGGTCAGCATGGATGGGCGCGGGCGTTGTCTGGACAACATTTTTATCGAACGGCTGTGGCGCTCGCTGAAATATGAGGAAGTGTACTTGAAGGATTATCAGTTGGTCGCGGAGGCGCGCGAGGGAATCGGCCGCTACTTCCGGTTCTACAATGACGAGCGGTTGCACGCGAGTCTGGAGTATCGGACGCCGGCATCGATCTACCGGGAGCGAGGGTAGGATGCGGGACTGGGTAAACTTCGACGCCGTCAAAGCGGCGGTGAGCCTGGAGAAGGTGCTGCGCCATTACCAGGTACCCGGCCTGCGCCGGCAGCGCAGTCAGCTGCAAGGCGGCTGTCCGATCCATGGGGGAGCGCGCGACGATTCTTTCCGGGCCAGTCTGGGCAAGAACGCTTTTCAGTGCTTCGCCTGTCAAGCGCGTGGCAACGTTTTGGATTTTGTCGCCGCTATGGAGCAGTGCTCGGTGCGCCAGGCGGCGCTCCGGCTGCAGCGGTGGTTCGCGATCCCCGCCCCAGTCGCGTCGCGTCTCGCAGTGCCGCACGCGGCGGCGAGTCTACCGAAGAGGGAACTGGTTCGGGAAAAAGAAGCTCGCAACCCCGCTCTGCGGTTTGCTCTGACGGGGGTGGATTTTGCTCATCCCTACTTGCGCCAACGCGGCATTGATCGCGCCACGGCGATGGAGTTCGGGGTGGGCTTCTATGGCACCGCCGGTCTGATGAGCGGACGCATCGTGATCCCGATCCACAATGAGCGAGGCGAGATCGTCGCCTATGCCGGTCGCGCATTGAACGAGCAGTCGCCCAAGTACAAGCTCCCGTCCGGTTTTCGCAAAGCCGCAGAGCTGTTCAATCTACACCGCGCGATTGCCGCAGGCAGCCCAACGGTCATCGTAGTCGAGGGCTACTTTGATTGCCTGCGCGTTCACCAGGAAGGATTCCCGTGCGTGGTGGCTTTGATGGGGTCGTCGCTCTCGCCCGAGCAGGAGCGCGCCTTGCTACAGCGTTTCGAGCGAGTGATGCTCATGTTCGATGGAGACGCCGCTGGGCGAACTGCCAGCCAGGTCATCCACGCAAGGCTCGCGATGAAGTGTCGTGTGGTTGTAATCCGTGTGCCGGACGGCACGCAACCAGACCAACTGCCGTCACGCGCCCTCGAAGACCTGCTGTCGGACGCGAAACAAGGGTGATGAATATTGTTTTTTACCAGACAACGAATCCGCAAGACCTTAACTTATTGCCGGCGAAAAATGGTCTTGACTTTGGGGTCCACTTTCGCTCGTAAGCGACCCTCGGATGCATGATGAAGGCGCCCAACATCCCAAGCATCTCCTGCATTGCCATATGGGAGTGATAGAAGTACGTGCCTTCTTGATGAAGCGTGAACTCATAGATGAACCGTCCACCCGGCTTGACCGGATCCTGACTAATGCCCGGTCCTCCGTCCATGTTGTGG
>CATPCJ010000280.1 GCA_955652915.1 uncultured Bryobacteraceae bacterium | reverse complement strand
ACTGCCGACCTGTCGCTTAGGAGGCGACCGCTCTATCCATCTGAGCTACGTCCCCACACTTTCGCACACCACGATTTTACCAGCGCTTCAAGCCTTTCTGCCCGATGTCCTGGCGATAGTGCATTCCCTCGAAGTGAATTTCCTCAACTTGTTCATAGGTGTTGTGAATCGCCGACGACAACGTTGGACCGCTGGCAGTGACGCCCAGCACACGGCCGCCTGATGTCAGCAGATCGCCGTTCGCTAGCTTTGTGCCCGCGTGAAAGA
This sequence comes from uncultured Bryobacteraceae bacterium, assembly GCA_955652915.1. Classification (GTDB taxonomy): domain Bacteria; phylum Acidobacteriota; class Terriglobia; order Bryobacterales; family Bryobacteraceae; genus Palsa-89. The sequence goes on along the minus strand of CATPCJ010000280.1, from coordinate 51,928 downwards.
CGGTCGCGTTTTCCACGCGGTCCAGGCCTGTGATCTTGTCGCCGCTTTGAACCGAACCAGGATAGCCGGCTGCTGCCAGCACCACACACACCGATGGATCCGGTCGCCACTTCAATTCGGACTCCTCGAGCTGCCCCTCGGTCGCGGCGAAGAGCGGCTCCACGAAATCCGATTCCAGGCGATGCATCAGCACCTGCGTTTCCGGATCGCCCAGGCGTGCGTTGAATTCTAAAACCTTCGGTCCTTGTGAAGTCATCATCAGGCCCGCGTACAGGAACCCGGTGAACGGCTGCCCTTCAGCGCGCATCCGAGCGATCGCCGGCTCGATGATTTGGGCCATGATCAAGGCCTTTTGAAAGTCGCTTAAGATCTTCCCATCGCAGTAGGCGCCCATCCCGCCGGTGTTAGGGCCTGCATCGCCGTCGAACACCGCTTTGTGATCTTGCGTTGGATCGAGCGGCAAAATGTGTACGCCGTCGCTCAGAACTATGAAGCTCACTTCTTCGCCGGCGAGGAATTCTTCGATCACCAGGGTCGTTCCCGGCGTGAGAAGCGCTGCGATCCCCTGCTCCGCTTCCGCAAGTGAGTTGGCGATGATCACACCTTTGCCCGCAGCCAGTCCGTCAGCTTTGAGTACGACGGGAAGATTGAAATCGCGGAGCTTGCCGCGGGCTTGGTCTATGCTTTCGACAGTTGCGTATCGAGCAGTCGGGATTCCGGCCCGCACCATGAAGTCTTTCGCGAACGTTTTGCTGGCCTCCAGCCGAGCGGCGGCAGCAATCGGGCCGAAGATGCGGCGGCCCTTTGAGCGAAACTGGTCCACAATTCCGGCAGCCAGTGGAGCTTCGGGGCCAACGACAGTGAACTCCGCCCCAACGGATTCGGCCGCCGCGAGATAGTCCGTCGTCGCCAAGCACGTGGCTACTTCTGCCATTCCTGGATTGCCAGGAGCCGCATATAAAGCGGATGCATTGGGACTCTGTGCCAATTTCCAGCAGAGCGCGTGCTCGCGGCCACCCGCGCCGATGACTAGGATTTTCAGGGAATGTTCCTTTCAGAATTATTCACTTGAACATTACCCCTTGTTCGTTAATGCCAGATTCTAAAGTTACGTGGCAGGCCGGATAAAACAGCAATACGCTGGTTTACTTTATGGCAACGATGGTCGCTACAACTGCAATGCCGAAAGTAATCATCGCTGGAATAAGCCATCGGAACGTCTTCATCTCCGTGGTGAGGGCCCCTACGTTTTGGCTAAGAGAGCGCAAAGTTGTGAGGACTTCCGAGAGCGCCATGCCGTCTGATTGTGTGATTGCCTCTATCTCTTCGGGTCCCAGAGTCAGCCGACCTTGGTAGGGTCCGCAGTATGGCCGCGTGGTCGCCTCTTGTAGCTTGTGAAATTCTACGGAGATCAAGTGATCACCATACGACAGAGTGACAGGCTTTGGGGAATTCGTCAAACCAATGATCAGCCGACCGTGATAGCCCGGATCGATCTGCGGGCCGGTTGTGGCGATCAATCCCTTACGTGCAAATTTGGAGCGGAGCCCGAACCTGCCGACGTACTGAGGCCCGAGCTTCAAGACCTCGAACACGGTTACAACGGCAAAGTCACCGGGCTGCACGATTATGTATCCGTTTTCGCGGATGTTGATTACCTTCTTTGATGTCGTGGTAGCGCCTTGCTCCCCGATGCGAAGATCGTATGTGGCTCCTTGCACCTGCGATTCCTCGAAGGGGTCGATCAGGATGTCGCCCGCCCGGTAAGTCTCGATTATCTGACTGTCAGTGAGGATCATGGTCGGGTTCTCTCCGCTCGGTTCTTCTCCGGCTTGGCATGTGCGCTAGTCTTGGCATAACACCCTTCGACGTTCCTTAACAGGTGCTCCGGTAGTCCTGCAGGCGAAGTGGACTTATCTAGAGGGCCTAGCATGACTCCCTTAAGATACCTTGCCCTTCAGCGAAACGTTCAACTCAACTCGGCCTGGCGGCCGCTTTAGGCTAATGGAAAGCATTCCATTCGTCAAATATATTTGCTCGTCGAATTCAAGCGTTAGCTGTCTTGGAACGCTTGAGACCTCACTCTGGCCATTCTGTTGCGCCGACGAGGGGACAGCCATGATTCGGTACCCCTTATAGTCGAACGTGAATCCTAGCTTTACGCACGCCTTGATAAAGACTTCCGCGTTAGCCAATCGCCTCTTTTTTTTATAGTCATGCAGGTAAGTGTTCATCGTGGCCCTTTCCATCTCGAGCCGCCTCGACGCGTCTGCTTGGGAGATGCCTTCTTCATGCAAATACCGGCCCAACGCGTCACCAAGTTCCTTAGCAAATTCATTTGAGGGAATGGGCACTTTGCCGTCAATTATATTTGACATATAGCGGCAATGTCAAATATAATTGACGGAAGGAGATCGCGAGCATGCCAAAGGCTGATCGCTCAAACGGACATGTCAACGAAAGGAATCCAGATCCTCGGAGAGTTTCAAGACTCGGTCAGCGGCTTCGTGAATTGAGCGATAAGGCATTGGCATCTGGTACACGAACGCTATCTACCGAGCAGATCCACAAGCTAATCGCAGAGGTCCGCGGTCGACCTAATTGAGGAGAACCCATTCGAGTCTTCCTCGACACCGGCGTGCTCATTACAGCCTTTCGCGGCAAACCGAAGATGCGAGAGTTTGCGCTTGCTGTTCTTGAGAATCCTGATTACGACTTCTGGTACAGTCCGCTTCTGAAGTTGGAGTTACTACTGCAACCGACTCGTGAAGGAAGGAGTCTAGAGTTAGCGTTTTACAATGAGTATTTCCGGTCTGCAGAGTGCTATGGAGATCTCAATCGGATATTTGAAATTGGCGCCCCAGACGCGATGAGGCATGGCATCACGGTGCTAGACGCACTTCACGTTTCGGCGGCCAACTTGTCGAAATGCAGGCTTCTGATCACGACAGAAGGTCCTACCAAACCTATCTTTCGAACAAAACTTGTTGAGATCGCAAGTATCTTAACTCCAATAACCAAGCGTCCATATTGATTTGTGGAAACCCACTTTCTGGCTCCGCAGGCTGCGCCTTGTCTCTAAAGCGCCTTGCTGCGAACAGCTTATCGAAGCAGTTGCGACCATGAATCGAACACAGCGATGACCTCGTGTGCCACACTTGAATTGAATCGTCATGAAGTCCTCGAAGTACGACGTGATCGTGATAGGCGCCGGACATGCCGGCTGCGAGGCCGCACGGGCCTGCGCTCGCATGGGTCTTCGCACCGCGATGATCACCATGAATCTCGATTTGATCGCGCAAATGTCCTGCAATCCCGCGGTCGGGGGAATCGCGAAAGGCCACCTGGTGCGGGAAATCGATGCGCTGGGCGGCGTGATGGGCGAAGTGACGGACGCCGTTGGGATTCAATTTCGGCTGCTGAATACCAGCCGCGGGCCAGCCGTGTGGTCGCCGCGAGCGCAGTGCGACAAGAAGCAATATCGCATTCGAATGCGCGAAGTGCTGGAAGCCGAGCCGAATCTTAGAATTCTGCAGGCGGAAGTAGCGCAGTTGGTCATTGAGGATTCGGGGCCCAGGCGCGTAACAGGCGTTCTGCTGCGCGACGGCCGGACGGTTTCGAGCGATGCCGTCATCGTCACCACTGGAACATTCTTGAACGGGCTGGCGCACGTCGGCGAGATGAAATACAGTTGTGGCCGCAATGGCGAAGCTCCTTCGAACTTGCTCGGGGATCAGTTGCGGACTCTGGATCTGCCGTGGACGCGCCTGAAAACGGGCACGCCACCACGTCTGGATGGACGCACCATCGATTGGTCCCGTTTTGAGGCACAGCCGGGTGACGCAGTGCCGACTCCGTTCTCCTTTCTGACGGAGAAGATAGAACGAGAGCAGATCAAATGTTATATTGCTTACACTTCAACTGGAACGCTTCAGATTCTTAGAGATAGCATCGCCAGATCGCCTCTCTACAGTGGTCAGATTGAGGGCGTGGGACCTCGCTATTGTCCTTCGATTGAAGATAAAGTAGTGAAGTTCCCAGACAAAACGCGGCACCAGATGTTTCTCGAGCCAGAAGGCTTGGACACCTACGAAGTGTACGTGAACGGCATGTCGACCAGCATGCCGGTGGATGTTCAAACAGCGATGGTAGCCTCAATTCCAGGCTTGGAAAATGCCGAGATGATTCGGCCTGGATATGCGATTGAGTACGATGCGATCGATCCACGAGAGCTGAACCATAGCCTGGAGGTGAAGTCGATTGCGGGTCTCTATCTGGCCGGTCAGATCAACGGAACATCGGGTTATGAGGAAGCCGCCTGCCAAGGCTTGGTGGCCGGGATAAATGCCGCCTGCCGGATAGGGAAGCTTCCACCGATGATTGTCGGGCGAACCGAGGGCTACACGGGAATCCTGATTGATGACCTGATCAACAAGGGAGCCGACGAGCCGTATCGCATGTTTACCTCGCGCGCGGAGTTCAGGCTACACTTGCGTATCGATAATGCCGATGAAAGACTGACACCCCTAGGCCGTAAAGTCGGCCTGGTGGATGATCAGCGTTGGGCGGTATATCAACGCAAGCAAGCGCAGAAGCAACTGCTGACGAGTTTGCTCGGCACGACGCGAACGGATCCGGCCGTATTCCCGGCGCTCGAGCTGGCAGGGGATGATCGGCCGACTCTGCTGCAGTGGCTGCGGCGTCCGGAAGCGAAGATTACAAATTTATACTCGTGGATTCGCCAGAGTATCGGTGAAGAGCTGCTGCATGGCGTTGCTACGACCGTTGAAACGGAGGCAAAGTACGCCGGCTACATCGCGCAGCAAGAGCGCCAGATCGATCGCTTGAAGGACTCGGAGCGTAGACGTATCCCTCCGGAGTTCGAGTTTTCCGATATTCCGGGCCTGTCAACGGAAGTGAAGCAAAAGCTGGATCGTGTTCGTCCGGAGACACTTGGGCAAGCTGGCCGCATCCCGGGTGTCACACCTGCGGCGATAGCGGTACTCGATGTTTATCTGAGTCTGGGTGTTCGGGTCTGAGGAATGCCGGTCGCGGCGTGGTTCGCGGACCTGCTAAAGCGGGAGCTACAAGGTCGCGTTGATCTGTCCGATTCTCAGATCGCGCAACTTCACGGACACTACGAGCTTCTTCAGAGGTGGAATCGGAAAATCAACCTGACGTCGATACCTACTGGACCTGAAGCCGTAATTCGTCACTATTGCGAATCGCTCTTTTTCGGAGCGAATCTCGCGGTCACAGAGAAAGCAAAGATCGCGGATCTAGGCTCAGGAGCGGGGTTTCCGGGCGTTCCGATGGCCATTCTGCGGCCGGAGTGGACTGTCGATCTGATAGAATCTCACCAGCGGAAGGCGGTTTTCTTGCGGGAGGCAACTCGAGCATTGAGCAACGTTCGAGTCTTGCCGGATCGGGCGGAGGACGTCAAAGACGCGTTCGACTGGCTTGTTTCCCGTGCAGTAGATCCAAAGGAAGTATTGATGACCGTCCCGCAGTTGGCACCTCGAATCGGACTCATGTTAGGCGAAAACGATTGGCAAATGGTCAAAACGAACCCAACGATTGCGTGGGCCGAGCCGATTCGGTTACCTTGGGGAGATCGCAGACTATGCGTTTATGGTGTTTCACGTGAAACACGTTCCACGTGAAACATACGGAGCTAATTTGGGTAAAGTTATAGCGGTAGCAAATCAAAAGGGCGGGGTAGGGAAGACTACGACCGCCATAAATCTTGGCGCATCCCTAGCTGCAAACGACCTGCGAGTCCTCCTGATCGACTGCGATCCCCAGGGCAATGCTACTACGGGAGTAGGAATTACCAAGGGGACCGGTAAGCCAACGCTATATCAAGTCCTTCTGGATGAACAAGATATAGAAGAAGCCATTATTAAGACTGAATTCGAGGGCCTGGATATTCTACCCTCCGACAAGAATCTGGTAGCAATCAACCTTGAGCTAGTGGACCACGACCACCGCGAATCCACGCTCCGCGAAAAAATCGCACCTGTCCGCAATCGCTACCAGTTCATCATCATCGACTGCCCACCTGCCCTGGATCTTCTCACGCTAAATGCGATGGTTGCCGCGGATTCCATTCTTATCCCAATCCAATGCGAGTTTTTCGCCCTGGAAGGAGTTTCCCAACTCCTCGACACAATTGAACGTGTCCGCGAGTCCTTCGGTAGCACCATCCAGATGGAAGGCGTCCTGCTTACCATGTACGACGAAAGAATGAACCTTACCCGCCAGGTGGAGCAGGATCTGCGGGAATTCTTTCAGCAAGGCGTCTTTCGCACGGTAATTCCGCGTAGTATCCGCCTCGCCGAGGCACCCAGCTTCGGCAAGCCTATTCTTTCTTATGATCTGCGCTCGCGCGGCGCCGAGAGCTACATTCAACTGGCAAAGGAGATCCTGGCCCATGAACAAAGCGCCGGACAAGCAACGCAAAGCCTTGGGTAGGGGGTTATCTGCCCTTCTTCCAGCTCGGACCGCACCTCAGCCGACCACCGAGATCCCCGCTCAACCGGTGGAGTCCCACCGCCATACAGTGGGAAAGATCCCAATTGCTCAAATCGAACCCAACCCACTGCAGCCTCGCAACGTCTTCGACGCATCGCGCTTGCAGGAGCTCGCAAACTCTATCCAAGCGAACGGCATCATACAGCCGCTGATTGTTCGAGCCAAGGGTGATCACTATGAGTTGATTGCCGGTGAACGGCGGCTGAGGGCTGCCCAGCTCGCCGGATTATCCGACGTCCCGGCAATCGTTCAGGACTACGCCGACGATCGCCTCTTAGAGATCGCCCTGGTTGAGAACATCCAGCGCGAGGATCTCAATCCCATCGAGACCGCTCAGGCTCTCGAGCGGCTCGCCCGGGAGATGCATCTAAGCCACGAAGAAATCGCCAATCGCACCGGTAAGGATCGCACTACGATCACCAATTTGATCCGCCTGTTGCGCCTTCCCGGCGATGTTCAATTGCTCTTGGCCGAGCGTCGCCTCTCCATGGGACATGCGCGGGCGATCCTTGGTCTCGCCACTCCCGAGCTGCAAACCCAACTTGCCGAGAAGGCATCGGCACAAGGCTATTCCGTTCGCCAGGTGGAGCGCCTCGTCAAGAAGATAAACGAACCCAGAGAGCCGTCCGACAATCCGCTGGAAGACCCGAATATCAAAGCCGCCGTGAAGGAACTGGAAGGCATTCTTGGTACACGCGTCCGAATCGTCGAAAAGACGGATCAACGCGGCCGCATCGAGATTGAATACTACTCGCAGGAAGACTTACAGCGAGTGTACGAGTTGATCTTATCCACTTCCAAGAGTGAGTGATGGTGCCGGCGGCAGGACTCGAACCTGCGACCTACGGATTATGAGACCGTCGCTCTAACCACCTGAGCTACGCCGGCAAAGTGCTTCTTCTCAAGGGTATGCGGACCCTCGGGCCGCTGTCAACCAGCAACTCTAAATCATTAAAAAGCTTGACATTAGGCCGAGATTAGGTTATCTTAATACTAGAGTTGGGATCGCTCACACAGGATCTCAGCCAGATGAAGTCGTTAAAGTAGGAGGTTCTATAGACATCGACAACGATTACCTCTCAGGGCGACTACCGGCTTCCTCGACTTGTGTTCCCGAAGCGGATAACGCAGGGTGAGAAAAACAGCACTCACCGGCTAGGCGGTGCCTACACCGCATCTCAAATTGCCGAGGGTGGCATAGCGGGGGTCGGCGGTCGTCCTGAATTTCCCATTCCTGATTTGACAGTACTTTTCCCCTCCAGTAGATTCGAGTTAGTGTCCCAGCCGGTTGTAGAGTTCCGAGGCGTCTCCAAGAGTTATCCTATTTACTCGTCGCCAAGCGCGCGCTTGAAGGAACTGGCCTCCCTAAACCGTATTTCGTTCCATCGCGATTTCTGGGCGCTATGTGACATCAACTTCCAAATTTACGCGGGCGAGACTTTCTGCGTCATCGGCGAGAATGGGTCCGGCAAGAGCACACTGTTGCAGATGGTCGCCGGCATTTTGCATCCCACGCAAGGTGACGTCACGGTGCATGGCCGAGTGGCTGCCCTGCTCGAGCTCGGAGCTGGATTCAATCCGGAATTTACCGGACGCGACAACGTTTACGTCAACGCCGCCATATTAGGACTCACACGTTCCGAGATAGACCGAAAGTTTAAAGATATCGAAGGCTTCGCGGAAATCGGCGACTTCATCGATCAGCCCGTGAAAACTTATTCGAGCGGCATGGCGGTGCGTCTGGCCTTTGCCGTCGCCATCCATGTTGACCCCGAAATTTTGCTGGTCGATGAAGCTCTGGCCGTGGGCGACATTTACTTCCATCAGCGCTGCATGCGCAAAGTACACGAGCTGCGCGAAAAGGGCGTCACCATTCTTTTCGTTTCGCACGCGATGGGCGAGGTGAAATCCCTTGGCGACCGCGCCATGTGGCTCGAGTCGGGGCACATGAAGGACATCGGCAATACCGATCGAGTGGTGACGAAATTCCTGGCTGCCATGTTCGAGAAGGACACAGCCTACCTCAGCACCGCGCATCGCAACGCGCAGCCTTCGCAAGGTCCGGTAAGGGCGCCAGAAATCGTGGAGACCATTCCGAATATCGACCATCGCTTCGGGGATGGACGGGCTCAAGTGATCGGCATCGCGATTCTCGATCTGGCGGGGCAACCGCTTCACCTGTTGGAACCGCTGTCGCCCATCATAGTGCGGATCAGCGTCCGCGCTGGTGAGGATATTACACTTCCCATAGTAGGATTCATGATCCGGAACCACATGGGACTCGACTTCGCCGGCACCAATACGGCCCGCGAAGCCTACGACGTTCCCGCCATGTCCGCCGGGGACATCTACACGGTGGACTTCCATCTTCAACTCCCCGAACTTTATCCTTCATCGTTCTCCTTTTCGCCAGCCATCGCCGATGGCACGCTGCACGGCTACACCACCTGCGATTGGATCGACAACGCCGTCGTTCTACAGATGAGTCCGGCCGATGGAGAAATCTACGGGCACCTCCGCCTGCCTTGCCGCGTGGAGTTAAACCGATGCATAGCGCAGTCTGTTGTGGCTATGTCGCACGCGGAGCCCAAAGTTGGTTGAGTTTACCGGCGAGCGGGTAATTCGCGGACTAGTGAATGACGATCTGTGGAGCGAGCACGTCGCACGTTACGCCTTCGCGCGCCGCTTTGCGGAGGGACGTCGAGTATTGGATGCGGGGTCGGGCGCCGGCTACGGCGCGGCCGAATTATCGCAGTCCGCCGCTTCAGTTGTTGGGTTGGAAATCGACCGTGATGCCGTGGAATACGCGCGCGCAAATTATCCGCTTCCGAATTTGAGCTTCGAACTGGGATCGTGCACGGCCATGCCGTTCGAGGCTCAGAGTTTCGAACTCGTTGTTGCCTTTGAGGTGATCGAACACCTCGCGGAGTACCGCCAATTCCTGGACGAGTGCGCGCGCGTTCTATCTCCGCAAGGCGTGTTCATTGTCTCTTCCCCCAACAAAACGTATTACGAGGAATCGCGCGCTCAAACCGGCCCCAACCCCTTTCACGAGCATGAGTTTGAGCCTGAGGAATTCCAAAGCGAACTGCGACGCTGTTTTCCCCAGGTACAATTGCTGCTGCAGAACCGCGTGGAATCGTTCGCGTTTCATCCGGCAAATACATTCTGGCCGGCGGAGGCGCGCGTCGATGGAGGCGGCGGAAATGCGGCGGACGCCCATTTCCTCATCGGCATTTGCGCGTTCCAAGCGCTGCCCGGCTTGCGATCGTTCGTCTACGTTCCGAAAGCCGCTAATCTGCTGCGCGAGCGCGAGCAACACGTTCAACTTCTCGAGAATCAATTGGCCCTCAGCAAGAAGTGGTTCGCCGAAACGCAGGCCGAGCGCGATTCTTTGCTGGACCTTTACCGCCGGCAGAAGGAGGAAGTGGAAGCGCGCAATCGGTGGGGCGAAGAACTCAATCGCGAAATCGAAACCCTCAGGCCGCGCGTGGTCCAGTTGCAGCGCGAACTCGCCGCCGAGCACGACGCCGCGAGTTCCGCGGTAGCCGGCTACGAGGCCAAGGTTACGGAGCTCGAGGCGGAAAATCTGGCGAAGACCGAATGGGCCTTTTCAACCGAAGCTCACCTCACCAGGGAACTCGACGAGAAATCGCGTGAATTAACCGAGTGTGTGCGATTGCTGTCTGCCGCGGAAGCGACAGTCGAAGAGCGAACCCTTTGGGCCCAGCACTCGGAAGCCCAGCGTGAGGAATTAGAGAGGCAACTCGGTCTCATTCGCCGCTCGCGATGGCTCAAGCTGGGCCGCAAGCTGGGGTTCGGGCCAGCGATCGATCAACCTTGAGAATCGCTGACCGGTGAGAAATCTCCTAACCATCCTCTGGCGGCTAATCAAGTTCCTGCCGCTCTTACTGATCTCGCCTTTACTGATGTTGATCGTCATTCTTGCGATTGCCGTCACGGATTTGCTCGGCGGAAGGCGCCGGATTCTCCCGAAGGATCAACAGTGCTCCAACACCTCGGCCACTGTTGTGATTCCGAACTGGAATGGACGCGACCTGCTCGCGAAATATCTGCCGTCGGTTATGGAAGCGCTGGCGGGCAATCCGGATAACGAAGTCATTGTGGCCGACAACGCATCCACCGACGGCAGCGCTGCATTTCTTCGCGAACACTTCCCCCCGGTGAAGGTACTCGCGCTCGATCGTAATCTGGGTTTTGGCGGAGGCTCCAATGCCGGCTTTCGCGCGGCGCGAAACGACATCGTGGTACTGCTCAACAGCGACATGCGGGTGCAGCCGGATTTTCTCGCGCCGCTGCTGCAACCGTTCCACGATGAGAAGCTTTTCGCCGTATCCTGTCAGATCTATTTCACCGATCCGGGCAAAGTCCGCGAGGAGACGGGCCTCACGCAGGGCTGGTGGGAAAATGGCGGGCTCCGCGTTCGCCATCGCGACGATCCCGCGATCACCGATGCATACCCGTGCTTCTACGGCGGCGGCGGCTCGTGCGCTTTCGATCGCCGGAAGTTCCTCGAACTTGGCGGCTTCGATGAACTACTGCGTCCCTTTTATCTGGAAGACACCGATCTGGGCTATCTGGCGTGGAAACGCGGATGGAAGGTGCTCTACCAGCCGCGGAGCGTGGTATTCCACGAACACCGCGGCACCATCGGCAAACGATTCTCGCAGGCGCAAATCGACCGGGTGCTGAAAAAGAACTTCATTCTATTCTGCTGGAAAAACATCCATGAATGGCGGCGCCTTTGGGCGCACTTCCTTTTCACGTTCGCCGGCGCGATTTTTAGTCTCATCTTTGGCGACTCTCCGGAGAGGGCCAATCTTGCCGGACTCTGGCGCGCATTCCGCCAACTACCTGGAGCGTTGCGCTCACGATCGCGGGCGCGGACCCTGGCTACCGTCAGCGATACCGAAGCGTTTCGACGGCCGCTGGGCGGATATTTTCGCGACCGATTCGTGCCGTTACCCGCGGAGCCGGACCAGCTCAATGTTCTTTTTGTTTCTCCCTATCCTATCTGCCCTCCAGTTCACGGCGGTGGCGTCTTTATGTATCAGACGGCACGCGAGCTCGCCGCCCTGTGCTCTCTGCACGTGGTGATCCTGCTGGATTTCGACTGGCAGCGCGCGCCGCACGAAGAGCTCGAAGAAAAAGCCGCATCGGTGGATTATCTGGTGCGCATGCAAGGACAGCCCAAAGAGTTCGGATCCATTCTTCCGCATGCCGCGCACGAATTCGCTATAGACGATTTCGATTGGCTGCTGCATCGCCAGATTTACACCCGCGCCATCGACATCGTGCAACTCGAATACACCGCCCTGGGGCAATACTCCGGCGACTTCCACCAGCTTGGATGCGTGCTCTTTGAACATGATGTCTATTTCCAATCCATCGGCCGAGGACTGCCCAGCACGCGGGGTCTGGCGCGCAAAGCGAAAGCGGCTTTCGAATATCTGCGAGCGCTTCGCTACGAATTGAGCATTTTGCCCAGGTTCGATCGCATCCAGGTTTGCAGTCCGGACAACGGAAACTACCTTCTATCATTCCTGCCGGAGCTGCGTGGAAAAATCGATGACAACCGCGCCGGCATCGCAACCTCGAGTTACGCATTCCAACCCGATGGCCGCGAACCGTACACCATGCTTTTTCTCGGGAACTTTCGCCATGTGCCAAACCAGGAAGCTCTGGACTGGTTCACTCGCCAGGTCTTACCCGCCGTTCTGGAAAAGTGTCCGCAAGCACGGCTGGTGATTGTGGGTTCCGAGCCGCCGCCGAGACATTCCTTGCCAGATTTTGGACCGGCCATCGAACTGCGCGGATTCGTCGAAGATGTTCGCGAGCCGCTTGCCCGCTACGCTGTCTTTGTGTGCCCCATTCTAAGTGGCTCCGGAATGCGCGTGAAGCTGTTGGAAGCATTCTCCGCCGGCATCCCCGTAATCTCGACGCGCATCGGGGCTGAGGGGCTCACTGACAAAGATGGTGAAATCTGCGGGTTGGCCGACGATCCCCCGGAATTCGCCGCCAAGATCGTCGAGCTGTTCAACGATGCCGCCAAGGCGCGCCAGCTTGCGCAACACGCCCGCGAGCAAGTGGAAGCGACTCGCGATATGGCCGTGTTGACCAGGCGACTAGTGGAAAGCTACCGGGCTGTCCTGCGCGGCAAACGCATTAAGACGTAGCGGCAGCGGCCGCCGCTTCCGGCTTTCGTTGAATTCGCAACACGCGGTCCAGCAGGACCGGTCCGCCGTACCCACCCACGAATCCGAGCAGGAAAGCCAGCGCAGCGGGACCGGCCTGGATCGACGCATCGCCCATGGAGGTGGAGAGCGAAGCCCAAATCTCAAATTTGCGGAACAGACCAAGCTCAAACGCGATGAACGCTATGGCGCCGAAAAGCGCGCCGAAGCTGGTATTACCCATCAGGCCCGGACGCAGGCAGCCATCCACCCAACGGGGCTTCAGGAATCGAACCTCCTCGAAGAAGAATTGTCTTGCGAGAGCGCCCAGTATCCCGCCGAAACAAGCTAGCAGGACGAGGACATACATGGCTGCGACAACCGCCAAGCCATACGCGCCTTGTTCGGAGAGTGGGACGTCCAAGCTCCCGATTACGGTGGCGAGACGAGAAGAGCTCGGCAATTTGTACGTAATCGCAACTTGGGATTTTCCGGCCGGAATCGTGACCGTTCTATCGTTGGGGACAAGGTGATCGGAATGCAGGCTCACCAATGTATCCCACTTCGCGGTAACATTTTTGCCTTTTTCATCCAACAGACTCACCAATACCGAGCACTCACGATCCGTCGTGCGAACCTGTCGCGGCCCGGAAATACTCACCTTGCGAGCAGGATTCTCCGCCCTCAGAGTAGCCACAGAGGAACTGAGCTGCGCATCGGTATCATTGGCCTGCAGTTCAATTTCGCCGAGGGGAGGATAGCCGTTTAGCCTCAGCTCCACCTGAAACCTCGCTTTTTCGGGTGTCAGTAGCACCTTGGGCCGATCGATCGAGATCAAGGTGTGATTTGGATCGCTTGGCGAAGATAACTCAATGTGATGTTCGGTGTCGAGCTTCCGAATTGGAACGTGGTCCTGATCCTCGATCCCAACGTCTGCCTGCACGGGGTGGCCTTGGAACGTCAAATTCGGCGAATCCAAGAAAACCCTGAATGGTCTAGGCGGCGCAAATCGGATCGTCAGGTTATCCGTGGTACCACCCGCCACCAGGACACGCGCCGTCACTGCCAGGTCTTGCGCAAAAGTACTGATATAGATATTGTCCGAACTAATGTTGTCTTCGGCGATTGGGATTAACAGGCTGCTGTAGCCCTCGCGATCCTTATACCGGATGGTGGATCCCGCCAGAGTGGTGAGCTCGACCGATACATGTTCTCCGTGCCGCACTATGTCCCCCAGAACCAACGTCAGTTGCGCCCGTGAGATGCCGTTCGCAACCAGACCTTGTACCTGCTGCCGGGGACGGATCTCGACCGTGGGATTCGACTGTGCCAGAACGGATGGAACCAGCCAGTTCTCAATGCGCGATGTCCCTCGCGGGACGCCCACGACGAGAGTCTGCGCCTCCACCAGACCTGCGGACGTCGCGATTATCCGAAAATGCCCGGGCGTACGGCATTCGAACCAAGCATCGGCCGAATGTGCCACGCCGGCGGGCACCGAAATGGCAGGGATAATGTTTCCGGTGGCCACAGAATCCAGAGCCTGCCAGGTAAACTGTACGACTCGATTCGTATCGTTGGGGACTTGCTGGTATTCCCGTCCCAGGAACTGCACATCGATTCTGGCTCGATCTCCCTGGTGCAAAGTCCCTGGCAATGCCGCTATTTGCAGCCGCACCGGCGAAGCGGCTTCGGCCGCGCCGCAGAACGCTACGGTAAGAATCAAGAACGTCCGAAACATATTCATAATCACATCCTGTGCCGACATCCCAATCGTGAGGAATTCGATCGAATCGTTACAGTCACTTTGTTTGAAACGCCAGCCAGCCATCCGGCACGAACATTAGTGAACGCGCATGTGTGAAATGTTTGGAAACGCTAACCGGTGGTCTGGATTGACGGTCCCCTCACCGGAGGAGTGGGTCCGGCGAGAACACGATGAATTGATTGGGATTAGCGCGCGGAGTACACGCATATGACGCCCTGCAGACAAGGGAACCGGCGTCCGGCTTCCCAGGAACTCCGGAACAGTGCATTTGGCCTGGAACACTCATCAAGTACGCTAACCTTAACTGGAATGCCCTTGGACCATGCTGAGTTCGATGCCGGATACCTGGCTCGACTGAAGACCGGCGACGTCGACACCGAGCAGCACTTCGTGGCTTATTTCAGCAGAGTCATTTGGCTAAAGCTCAGGAATCGGATACGCGCGCAGCACCTGATCGATGAGATCCGGCAAGAGACTTTCGCGCGCGTACTAAGGTACTTGAAATCCGGCAAGAGCATTCAATTTCCGGAACGCTTCGGCGCCTTCGTGTTATCGGTGTGCAACAACGTGATGTTGGAAGTATTCAGAAGCGAGTCGCAGCAGTTGCGCCCGCCGGCCCATCTTGCGGAACCATCCGACGAGCGCGTGCGATTCGATGACGACATCGTCACCGAGGAACGAAAACGCCTGGTGCGCGCCGTGCTTGCCGAAATGCCCGTGAAAGACAGCGACCTGCTAAGGATGGTGTTCCTGGAGGAAGCGGACCGGTCCGCGATCTCGAAGCATTTCAGCGTGGATAACGATTATCTGCGGGTGTTGCTGCATCGGGCAAAGCAAAGATTTCGCGAAGTAGTGAAGAAAAAAGGAGTCGGTGTAGGCTTGCAATAGGCAGGCCGCGAGAACTCCGCCGTTCTGATTAGAACCAAAGGGGCCGAAGGGGGGGCGTGACATGGATCATGCAGAGGCAGTAGCCAAGGGGGCGGTCGACCGATACCAACTCGGCGAGCTATCCGAAAGAGAAATTGAAGAATTTGAAACTCACTTTTTCGACTGCACGGATTGCGCAAATGAGTTAGAGGCGGCAGCAATTTTCGAAGAGAACGCCAAGGCGGTGTTCCTGGAAAACAAGCGCCGCGCCACGGGCACGGGCCTGCCGCGAGCGAAATACGAACAAGCGCGAGCATGCTGGTGGACCTTGTTCCGGCAAAATCCGTGGAACGCGGTTCCGTCGCTGGCGCTGTGGTGCGTGGTTGTCTATCAGGCCCGCGAAACATTGCCGGCTAAGTCTTGCCCGCGCATTCGCGGCGGGACGGTCGCGTGCTGAAAGTCCTCATCCGTCCGGCCGCTACACCGTAATCGCCCACACTGGAAGCTGTGAAACAATCGCAAACCAACACAGCGAGAATGCCTGTGACACCCGTAACCCACTGAGTTCGCGCGAATTGTGGCACGGGCATTCTTGCCGGTGTGGATCTTAGACCGATTTTTTCACAGCTTCCTGTCACCGCTGGCGACATCATGAGTGTTGCAGGCAGAAGTTCCAAGACACCGCTTATCGGTGTAGCGCGGTTCAGAAATGCCGGGCACTGAAACGCTCTCTGTTTTGCAATCACGAATGAGTGTACATACAGGCGTCATCGAATGCGAGGAAGTCTCTTGGTCCCCCCGCTGGTGGCGTCTGTGTGTCCAAACAAGAGCACACCAGGGAGGAATATTTTATGCACTGGGATCAACGGTGGCACCGCCGCTTGCACCCGAAGTGCTTGCTGGACTATTGTGTAATATCCCGCCGCTCTCAATTGCGACGGCTGGTTTTATCCAATTTATCTCTGTTAGGAGATTGCCGACGATGACGAAACCGGGCCGCACCATCTTCTTGATCGTTGAAACCGTAGTGGTGGTGTTCGCGTTGCTGTATTTCGCGGGGCGCTTCACCAGCAATGTCGCCGTGGAATACAGCGACCCGCTGGAGAACTTCAAGTACGGCTCCACCGGCGGCGAAATCCTCACAGGCATTCCTTACTCGATCTGGATGACGCTGCCCCGTATTTTTGATCTGCCCGGCGGACGCTACGAATCGTTTGGCTTTCTCTACGAATCCGGGAAGGACTTGCCCATCGGAGTTTCCAAGCGTCGCTATCAGGGAATCGACCGGGTCTCGTTCAATTGCGCCATCTGTCATTACGGATCCGTTCGCGACACGCCGGACTCGAAGCCCATGCTGGTGGCGGGGATGCCGTCCAACACAGTGGATCTCCGGGCTTTTTACAAATTCATGTTCGACGCCGCGAAGGACCAACGATTCTCGGCGGCGCTGGTACTGGCCGAAGACAAAACGATGGGAATTCACGAGGATTTCATCAACCGGCAGATTATCCGTTATTACGCCATGCTGGCGATGCAATCGTTTATGCTCGGCTACAGCCAGCGGCTGAATTTCGTATTGTTGGAGCCGGAGTTTGGTCCTGGGCGCGTCGATACATTCAATGCAGCCAAGGTACTGCTGAATTTCCCAACCGGTCCCGACAAGATGCCGGAGAACGAGCGGGTGGGCACCGCCGATTTTCCATCCATCTGGTATCAGCGCAAACGCGAGGGCATGCAGTTGCACTGGGACGGCAATAACACCAACGTTGCAGAACGAAATCGGAGCGCGGCATTTGGAACGGGCGCATATCCGCCGACACTGGATCGTCCGAACATGCAGCGCATTGTGAACTGGCTGCTGGACGACGCCAAGCCTCCCAAGTATCCGTATCCGATCGATGCAGCGCTGGCCGCGCGAGGGAAAGCGGTCTACGGCGAACTATGCGATCGATGCCACGGTCCGGATGGAGTGAACTTCGCGGCAAATTATAAAGACCTGGGTAAAGTGACGCCCATCGCCGAGATTGGAACCGATCGGCATCGCCTGGATTCTTATAGCTACCCGTTGGCCGTGAACCAAAGCCAGTTCTACGCCGGAACCAAGTATCCTGAAGAACGCTTTCGGCATTTCCGCAAAACATATGGCTACGCAAACCTGCCGCTGGATGGCATTTGGCTGCGCGCGCCATATCTGCACAACGGATCGGTACCCACTTTGCACGACTTGTTTGAGACCAGCGCCAACCGGCCCCCAACGTTTTATCGCGGCGACGATGTTTACGATCCGATCCGCGCCGGGTTCAAATCCAACAGCTCGAACCGCAACGGACGCACTTTCTTTCTGTTGGATACCAGCGTGGTGGGCAACGGCAATCAGGGACATGAAGGCAAGTACTATGGTACGGAGCTGCCGCAGACCGACAAAGACGCGCTGGTGGAGTACTTGAAGACTTTCTAAGGAGGCGTACCGTGCTGAATCTGAGTCCGGTTTGGAAGAGACGGCTGCTGGCGCTCTTTGTGTTGGTGGTAGTGGTTGGCGCGGTGCTCGGCTTCACGGTCTGGTACAAGTTCTTCCGCCAGGTGGACGACGGCCCTTTCGCGACCGAGGAAGAACGATTTCTTTACGGCTCCATCGACGCGGAATCCACCGCTGGTCTGCCGTATTGGATCTGGGTGGTGCTGCCGCGGGTATTTCCGGATTTGCTGCCCGGCAATGGGCAAGGCGGTTATCGCGCATTTGGAGCGCCCTGGGAGCAAGGGCACGAGATGCCCACTGGATTTACCAAGAAGACCATAGGCTTTCCGCGGGTCGCCAACAACTGCGCGATCTGCCACACCATGACTTATCGAACCCAGCCGGATGAGGCGCCGAAGATCGTCCCGGGTGGTCCCAATCACACTTTCAATGTCCAGGCCATGCTGCGTTTCCTTACGAATTGCGCGGCTGACGTGCGCTTTAACCCGGACACGCTGCTGGCCGAAATCAAGCAGCACACCAAACTGTCGATCCTCGACAAGCTGGCGTATCGATATCTGTTGATCCCGCGCACCAAGCAGGCGCTGCTGGCGCGTTCCGGACAGCTCGCGTGGATGAATCGTCCGCATTGGCCCGATTGGGGCGTCGGCCGCGACGATCCGATGAACCTGACGAAATATTTCCTCACCAACATGCCTCCGGACAGCACCGTGGGCAATGCGGATTTCCCATCCATTTGGAATTTGGGTTTGCGTGAAGGGAAGAATTTGAACTGGGGCGGTGAAACACCCGCGCCGCTTTCGGTGATCATCGATTCCGCGCTGGGCCTGCAAGCCGATCCCAAGACGGTGGTGAATCAGGCAAAATGGCTGCTGGGATTTCTCGCCGCTAAACGGGCGCCGAAGTATCCGTTCCCGGTCGACCCCGTTTTGGCTGGGAAAGGAAAAGTGCTCTACGACGCGCAGTGCGGTTCTTGTCACGCGATAGGGTCGGCGCGGGTTGGCACGGTGATTCCAATCGCGGAAATCGGCACCGATCCAAACCGGCTGGACACTTGGACGCAGGAAGCCGCGGACAAAGCGAATGCGGCCGTCGCGAAGCTCGGAATTCAGCGCGTGGGCCTGATCAAAACCAACGGATACCAGGCCGTTCCCTTGGATGGTGTCTGGACGCGAGCACCCTATCTTCACAACGGTTCCGTCACTACGTTGCGTGAGCTGCTGGAGCCGGTGGAAAACCGGACCAAAGTTTTTTATCGCGGCTACGACGTCTACGATCCGGTGAATGTGGGCTTCGACACCAGCTCGGCGGACGCTATACGGCTTGGCTTCAAGTTCGACACCAGCGTGAAAGGCAATGGGAATCAGGGTCATCTTTATGGAGTGACGCTGTCGGCCGAGGAGAAATCCGCCCTGATCGAATATATGAAGACCATCGGACCGACGGAGGGAGAATAATGGACAAGCCGCTCAGAATTCTAGCCATCGATGGCGGTGGCATTCGTGGAATCATTCCCGCTGTCATGTTGGCGGCGATCGAGAAACAGACAGGCAAACCGATCTGCGAACTTTTCGATCTGATCGCCGGGACGTCGACCGGGGGAATCCTGGCGCTGGGCATGGTGAAACCGGGCCAACAGCCGGGCAAGCCGCAATACGCGGCGACCGATTTGCTGGAACTCTATTTCAAAGAGGGCGCCACAATTTTTCCGCATTCCCTCTGGCGGGAAATCAAAAGCGGGAAGTACACGGAAAATGAAAAGTATCCTTCGGATGGAGTGGAATCGGTTCTCCAGAAGTATTTCGGCGATACGCGGCTCAAGGACGCTCTGAAGAACACCTTGATCACCAGCTACGAAATCCAGATTCGGCTGCCGTGGCTATTCCGCAGCGACCGCGCCTTTAAGGATGCGAATTTCGATTTTCCGATGTGGCAGGTGGCGCGCGCAACCTCGGCGGCGCCGACATATTTCGAACCCGAGCGAATCGATAAGGCGGACAAATCGGGCTTCTGGGCGCTGGTGGACGGCGGCATGTACGCCAATAATCCGGCGATGCTGGCCTATGCCGAAGCGCTGCATTTGTTTCCGAAAGGAGAGGTGGTGGTGGTTTCGCTGGGCACCGGCACTCACACGCAGCCGATCCCCTATGCCAATGCAAAACATTGGGGACTGATCGGTTGGGCGAAGCCGGTCCTGGATGTGGTTTTCGATGGCGTCAGCCGCACAACCGATTATCAGATCCACCAGCTTCTTCCGCCGGACGGCGCGCGGCAACGCTATTACCGTTTCCAAACACCGCTGACTATAGCCAGCGACGAGATGGACAACACCGATCCGGAAAACTTGAACGATTTGAAACAGCAGGCAGAGCAGATGGTAGCGGCACAGCAGGCGGAAATAGGCACGCTTTGCGCGCAGTTGGTGTAGGAAACCGGGAGGAACGATGAAATATGTAATTCGTTTAGGCTTGTCGATCGCCAGCGCCACGCTATTGACGGCGGCTACGGACACTTACAAAGGCAGCCAGTGCGAGGACCCCAAGCTTTCTCCGGCGCAGCAAGCCGGCTGCAAGATCTGGTTCTATGCCACCGCGGGAAATGGGCGCTTCCACACTTACGTGCTGCCGCAGCGATTGCCGGTTCTGCTGAATTGGTATCGCGTGCTCAACAGCAGGGAACGGCCGGACCGCTTCGGCGCCTGGGGGATCATCAACGATCCGGATTGCTGCACGCCGGGGGCAAAAGGTTGCGCTAGAAAGAGCCTCGCGGAAACATACGGCATGGATTATTGCCCGGGCGACGATGAACTGCTGAAGTATGTCGGCAAGGCCGGCTATCGCGATCCAGCCTGCGATTTTCAGGATGCGCCGGCGGATCCGAAAGATCCGCACAAGGGCCAGCGCGAATCCAATTGCTCGCTTGAATTCGGGACCTCTTCGGGGGCGATGGGGATCCGCAAATTCCCAAACCCGCGCTTCGATCCGGAGAAGTGGCGCAAGCTGAATGGAGGCTCGGAGAACTGGAACGGCTTCACGGCTTTGGTGAAACCGGATACGTTTCATTCCAAGCTTCGCGACGCCTCAATCGAGCCACCCTTCTATTTTGGAATGTCGTGCGGGGCCTGCCACATCGCCTTCGATCCGCTGAACCCGCCGAAGGATGCGGCTAATCCGAAGCAGGAAAACCTGAAGGGCGCCATCGGCAATCAGTACACGAACGTAACCGCCATCATGGCGTCGGGCGAAGCGACCAACAGTCCACTGTGGCGCATTTTCAATTATGTTCGAGCGGGCACCGTGGATACGTCGGCGTTCCCGCACGACTTCACCGGCAATCCGGGCACGCCCAACGCGATTATCAATTTCGACAAGCGTCCTGATTTCGCGGATGAAGATCTAGTGAAGTGGTACAAGGCCGACCATTGCGCCTCGGGCGCCGATCCGAAGACCTGCTGGTGCGAGCCCGGCCGCAATAACAAGTGTTGGGAGCGGCGTCATAAGTTGGCGTCCGATCCCATGGATCCGAATAGTCCGGTCAAGCACATATTGAAGGGCGCGGAAGACAGCGTCGGTTTGCTGGAAGCGATCCAGCGCGTGTATATCAACATTGGCTCTTGCTCGGAACCTTGCTGGTTGAATCATCTGACTAACTTTTTCGTGGTGGATCCGGCGCAGCGCGGTTTCGGTCAAACACCCTTCAACATCGGACAGTGCCGGCGCGATTGTCCCAATTTTCGCGCCATCGAGGACCGTCTTCCGGAAATTGGCGCGTTCCTGGTGTCCCAGCGGCCGACGGATTTGTACGCAGCCCGCGGTCTAAAGAGCAATGATGAATTAGCTGCCCAGCTCGACAAGGAATTTGGCGTGGGATCGGTGAAGCAGGGCCAACAGATATTCGCCGATAACTGCGCGCGCTGCCATTCCAGCCAGAAGCCGGACGCGAGCGGCAGTTTCGCCAATGTCGACTTTCGCGCGGCCGATTCCAATGGCATGCGCGTGGATTTTCTGAGCAACGATCAAGCGCAACAAGTCAGCAGCATCGGGACCAATCGCTCGCGAGCGCTGCATTCGAACCACATGCAGGGTCGCGTGTGGGAAGAATACGGATCGATCACGATGCGGAGCCGTCCGCCCGATCCCAACATTCCAGACCCGTCCGACGGCGGACGCGGGTACTATCGCAGCACCACGCTGCTGAGCGCGTGGGCACAGGCGCCGTTCATGCATAACAACGCGATCGGACCGGAGATCTGCGGCAAGCCCAAGAACAAGACGAATGACTTCTACTATTCGCCTTACGTGGACGCAAACGATAAGCCGCTTCCCAATCCCCCGCCGTGCTGGGCTTACGATCCCAGCGTGGCGGGACGATTCAAACTCTTCAAGGCGTCGATGGATGAGCTTCTTACGCCGCCGGAAAAACGTCCCCGGAAAGTGACGCTGCTGAACGAGGACATTGTCATTGAGGCGGGTCCGAAGATTTGGGATCCGATCGCGAAGAAACAGGTTATTCTGCGGATCGCGATTCCGGCGGGCACGCCGCAGGCCAAAGTCGGAAATCTGCTTTACAAACAGATCATCGACGATCTGACGCTTTCAGTCACCAATTTCGAGGCTCTCAAAACGAAGTTGAAGGACGAGCAAGCGGCCAAGGAAGTGCGCGGGATGGTGGACGAATTTGTAGGCAGTATCGACGCGCCGATGAGAGTGCTGGACAAGCACGATCGGCTGATCACGAAGTACTACATGACCAGCACGGATTTCTGGGAGAACGCCGGGCATCCGTTCGGAACGGGTTTATCGGACAGAGAGAAAAAGGCGCTCACGGCGTTCGTCGCGACTCTGTAGGAAAGGAATAACAATATGTCAACCACACCTCGCGCGCAGTCTTCTAAAGGAATGAACAATATTGTGGTTTTTGTGCTGTTGTTCGTGTTTGTAGTGGGGGCGATTCTCGTCATCCGCAAGTTCCTGAATCCGGCGCCCGATATTTCGTTCGCTCCCTATGGCGATCCGTATTCCAGCAAAACGGATTTCGCCCAGGTGGAATATCAATTTCCATTGACCGCGGAGCAGCGGATGAAGCTGACACCGAAGAATATCCAGAAATTCGATCAGGAGCAGGTGGACCAGATCTATGCGCGGCTGACGGCTGGCCCGATCCCGGACGGTCCGCATGACGGAGATTTGTTTTTCCCCAAGGGCATCACGGGGAGGGCGCGGCTGGCCGAAATTCTAGGCAAAGTCAAAGGACTGGCGGCCGGTCTCGAACTGGAAAAACTGACGATCCTGGGAAGAGCGCTGTGGAAGGGAAAAGTTTTCTACCGGGACCAGCGTGTGCTTCGCAATCGCATCGATCATCTGGAATTACTCGCGGAGTTCTTTCCGAACCCCGCCGAAGAAGCGAAGGTCCGGGAGATAAGCGCCAACGGAAAGACGGACCAGCTTTACTTCCCCGCCAAGCTCTACTGCGGCCAGAGCCTGATGGACAGCCGGCGCGAATCGATCATCATCGACTACGCTTTCACGGATGAGATCGAGGGCTATCACGAAATTCCAGACAAGCTGGCGGGCCGGGAAGGTTTCCTCATCCGCGACGAGGTTCGAATGGTGCGTCCCGGTTTTTATCTCGGCCGCGCATACATGGGGGACGGCTTTCTTTTGAATTTCACCGTTTATAACGACGCGGCTGCAAAGGCGGGTTCGGATGCATTTGCGAAAACCGGCAAGCCTGCCGCGGAGGATTGTTGGGTGGGACCGCAGAAACTTGCCGCGAATCAGTAGCCTGCTTGCGTGCGCGCTGCTATTGCACGGGTGCAGGCCTGCCGAGCGGCGTTCCGTTAGCGTTTTAGATCGCTATCCGCAGGACTGGGTTGTCGATCCACGAGTGGCGGGACCCGATACGCCGCCCGTCGGCCAATCGCTCTTCGACGCCGTCGCCGGCCGGCCCGTACCTTTTCCGTTCCCCGTGCTCCTGAAGCATATTGAATCGCGGATCGGTGGAAACGTGCGCTATCGGCGCGTGCTGATTCCGCTTGGGAGGTCGCTGCAACGCACCGCTGCTTCTCCGGATTTCTTCGAATACCCAAGGGCCGTCGTAGCTTTCGATGCCGACCCGGTCAAAGACCGGTTGTTCATGGGCTATCAGGAAAAAGCGGGCGTGATCGAGGTTATTAGCTACAACGAAGCCGCCGGCCGATTCGAATTTCAACTGGTGAACAATTATCGCGCGGGCGCGACGCCGAACGTCCAATACGGAAAGCGCGCGATATGTACTACGTGTCACCAGAACCATGCGCCGATCTTTCCGCGGCCGCTTTGGGATGAAACCAATTCCAACTCGCGGATAGCGCATCTGTTGCTCAACCAGCAGCGGAGTTTTTACGGCTTTCCGAAAGAGCAGAGCGCGGACGTCCCGTATGAGATCGACGCCGCGGTACATCGCGCCAACGAGTTTTCGACTTACCAATTATTGTGGATGCAAGCCGGTGCGCCAGCGCGGGCCGCTTGGCTTCGCGCCATGCTGGCCTGCCGTCTAAGCGGCGCGTGCGAATTCGACACGACGGAGTTCGCGGCACAGATCGCCAATTGGCGCGCAAAGTGGCCAAGAGGTCTGAGGATTCCAAATCCTGAAATTCCGAATCGGAATCCGCTGGCGATCTTTTCGCGGGAAGCGCCACGCAATCAGGCGGAGATGGTGCTGCTGCTCGCGGATCGCCAGAAGAATATCGAGCCGCACTTCGAACCGGCGGCTCCACGCGAGCCGCTGGAAATCTGGCAGCTTGCGGGCGATCGTTTGCAACGGGTGATGGCGGGTCTCGCGACATTCTTCCCGATGAAGGATGTCGTGGAAATCGATCGGGCGCTGCTGGCGAAGCAGGCGGAGACGGTGGAGTATCGCGCCAAGTGCGTGGTCACGGGCGATCGGATGCGCTGCGCGGGAGATTTTTCGATGGAGGCGACGTTGTCGGGGGAAATCCGCAGACTGGTCGTCGGCACGCAACCCGTGGTTCGGAATCTGATCATCAAGGACTCAGTAAAACGTGGCGCGGACACTCGTGTCTGCGGCCTCGATACTCGTCTCGAGGCTCTTTCCCCGGTGGAGCATCGAGACGAGTCTCGACGCAGCAGCCTGAGAGGCCGCGCCACGCCAAAGGTGCGCGTCTCCTGTGTCGATTCGTTTATTTCACACAACCTCGCGCGCGACAACGGTGGGACCGCGCGTTGCGGCGATGGCAATCGAATCGAACGAATTGAACTGCATGGGACGAAAGCGGTGCTGGTGGTTCGCCGAGATTTCCAGATACTGGCTGCGGCGATCGCTCAACTCGAAAAAACCGATGCGTTGGCGCCGAAACCATTCCGGCCTTCCATCGTGCGCGAGTTACTTCTCAACCAGATCGGCTTTTAAGCGCTTCACAATTTTTTCCGCGGTCCTGGTCAACTCGCCTGGCGTGGAATCCTTGGGGCGCTCATAGAGCGACCACAGAACATTGCGGCTGCGGCGGTCGACGATAAAGAAATTCCCCCTACCGTTGTTGAACGACGATACGCGCGGCGCTACGGGACCGGTGAGGTCGCCCTTACCGTCCTTTTTATCGTCTTTCTTGTCATCCTTCGCGCTCTTGTCGTCCTTCGGGGGCTTGGGCGGTGGATACAGTTCTTCGAGCTTGGCCTGGAATGGCTCGCCGATCCGATCCGTAATCACGGCGTCCGCCCGCTGCGGATCGGTCACCACTTGAAACACACCCAGCGTAGTCAGCCGATTCGCAAGAAACTGATCCATGCCGCTGCTCATGGGCAGGATGTAAACGGAGCTTACGTGCCTCAGATCCGCGTTGATAGCGGCGCAAAGGGAAGCGGCCAAAAGGGCCAAGGCGCAAAACAACTTCATGAGAATATGGTACCAGTGCCCGCACGCCACTGGGCTTCTCTCAAACGTGTATAAATCGCAAAGAATCACAGTGATCATTCCCTGTTTGAATGAGGAACAGGGAATCGAAGCCGTGCTGCGCCGCATGCCCGAATTCGTGGATCAAATCATAGTGGTGGATAACGGTTCCACGGACCGCACTTCCGACGTTGCGGGTTCGTTTGGAGCGGACGTGATTCGCGAGCCCGTCCGCGGCTATGGCAGAAGCTACAAACGCGGCTTTGCGGCGGCTACCGGCGACATCATTGTGACGCTGGATGGGGATCACAGCTACCCGCCCGACGCTATCTCGTATTTGATCGAAGCTTTTTTGCACCTGGAAGTAGATTTTCTCAATGCATCGCGTTTTCCAGTGCGCGACCGCCGGGCCATGAGCTTCAAACATAAATTCGGGAACTGGGTTTTGTCGCTGGCGATGTCGCTGCTGTATTTTCAATGGGTGCGCGATTCGCAATCGGGCATGTGGGTCTTTCGCCGCTCGATTCTGAAGGATATGCGGCTGGAATCGGACGGTATGTCCTTCTCCGAGGAAATCAAAATCGAGGCGCTGAAGAGCTCGCGCATTCGCTTCGTGGAGATTTCGATTCAATACTCGTCGCGGCTGGGGGAAATCAAGCTGAATCCGTGGCGCGATGGCTTCTACAATTTGTTTTTCCTGGTGAAGAAGAGATTCAGCCGGTCAGGCAACTGAATGTCCCAGGTTGCGATCGTGATTCCCAATTGGAATGGGGCCGCCCGGCTGGCGAACTTGCTGGCGCGGCTGCAACAACAAACCCATCCGATCGACCGCGTCATCATAGTGGACAATGGCAGCGAAGACAACTCGCGCGACGTGGCCAGGAACGCCGGCGCCGAGCTCATCGAGCTGCACGAGAATACCGGATTCAGCCATGCGGTCAATTGCGGAATTCAGGCCGCCAACGGCGCGGACTGGATCGCCATCATGAACAACGATGTTTCGCCCGAGCCCGGCTGGCTGGCACAATTGCTGTCTCACGCGACGCCGGCGGCGGCCTGGTTCGCTACCGGCAAATTGCTGGACGCCGCGGATCACCGGCGGATGGAAGGCTCCTTCGACGCGATATGCCGTGGAGGCTGCGCCTGGCGATGCGGGAATGGCCGGCTGGATTCGCCGCTGTGGAATCGGCCTCGTGAAATCAACTTCGCCCCCTTTACGGCAGCCATATTTCGCGCCGATTTGTTCCAGCGCGTGGGTTTTCTAGACGAAGGTTTTGAATCCTATCTGGAAGATATCGATTTTGGTATCCGGTGCGCCACAGCCGGATTCACTGGGGTCTACGCTCCTCAGGCCGTCGCCTATCACACCGGTAGCGCAACGCTGGGACGCTGGCATCGCGAGACGGTGCGGAAAATTTCCCGCAACCAATTGTTGTTGATCGCGAAACACTATCCGCCGAAATGGATCTTACGTCATGGCTGGCCAGTTTTCATTGCTCAAAGTTTATGGGGATTAGTTGCGCTCCGTCACGGCGCGGCTTTCGCCTATCTCCAAGGCAAAGTGGAAGGGCTGCGGTTATTTCGGCAGGCTCGGGGAACCGCTCCCTTGGCGAGGGGCAGCCACAAAGCCTCAGCCTATCCGCGGAAAAGGTCGCCCAGGGAGAAAACCTCTGGCCAACGGTCACGGTTCAGAACGGAGCCGGACGCGTCAGCCAGCGGCATGGCGGACGAACCGCGCGTGTCAGCAAGCGATATGCGGGAATGCACAGTTGCCGACATCCTGCACCGCAGCGAAAACGACATCCGCGAACTACAGCAGTCGACCGGCTTCGATCTCTATTGGAAGCTGTACTTCGCGCTGACATGACCACAGGCGTCGTCGTGGTGACCTACAACTCGGCGGATGTCATTGAACGGTGCCTGGCTTCCTGCGCGCCTTTACCCGTCGTCGTTGTCGACAATCATTCCGAGGATGACACCGTGAATGTCGTCCGGGAAAAATCGGCGGTGAAGCTGATCGTGAACTCCTCCAACCTGGGTTTCGCGGCGGCGGCAAATCAGGGCGTGGAAGCGCTCGACACGGAACTGATCCTGCTGCTGAATCCGGACGTGGAACTCTCCACTTCCATCGAACGGCTGGCGGAAGCCTGCTCGGGTGAGGGCGTCGGATTGGCCACGGGGCAATTGCTGGATGAAGCCGGCAAAGTTCAGGCCGGATTCACGCTGCGGCGATTCCCTACTGCCTGGACCCTGGCATTTGAGTCGCTCGGCGTCAATCGATTATTCCCGTCCAACCCGGTTAACCGGAAGTACCGTTGCCTGGATGTCGACCTTTCCAAGCCGTCCGAAGTCGACCAGCCGCCCGGGGCATTTCTCATGTTTCGCCGCGAAGTGTGGCATCGGCTGGGGGGATTTGACACACAGTTCCGTCCGCTCTGGTTTGAGGATGTGGATTTTTCGAAGCGGGCACGCGATCTGGGGCT
The DNA here is from genome assembly GCA_955652915.1 of uncultured Bryobacteraceae bacterium. Taxonomy (GTDB): domain Bacteria; phylum Acidobacteriota; class Terriglobia; order Bryobacterales; family Bryobacteraceae; genus Palsa-89. The sequence goes on along the minus strand of CATPCJ010000280.1, from coordinate 23,716 downwards.
GAAAATCCTGTATGTACCGGAGGTTACGGCGCATCATCAAGGTGGTCATAGTATTGCAAGGCTGAATTGGGGATGCCGACAGGTTTATTGGTATGCTAGCCTTCTAAGGTACGCCTCTAAGCACTTTCGGCCGTATGCATTTAGGGGAGTGAGCGCGGCAGTAGTGCTAGGCTCCATGTTGCGGGCAGTGTTCGAGACGATTCGCCGGGGGAGCTTCAGGCCGATTCCGGTCTATGCGAAGGTAGCGAAAATCGCGTTGAGTGGTAAGGCGGTTGGCACGAAATTTAAATGAATAGAGACACGACCCACATACATGTCTAACGGCCGGGTTTCCGTAACAATCGTAACCTTCAATAGCGGTCGATTTATCAAACGATGCCTTGAGTCGGTTTTGGCGCAACGTTACCCCAACCGGGAAATCATTGTCATCGACAATGCTTCCACCGACGGGACCGCCGACATTCTGGAGCAATTCGAGGATCGCTGCCAGATCGTCTATAACGACGAAAACATCGGATTCGCGGCGGCACAGAATCAGGCCATTCGAATCAGCGGCGGCGAGTGGGTGTTAACGCTAAACCCGGATGTTTTGTTGCTTCCGAATTTCATTCAGGCCCTGGTGGATGCAGGCCAGTTCGATCCAAAGATCGGGACCGTCTGCGGAAAGCTGCTGGCCATTCTCGCAACCTTCGATCTTCCCGACAAGCCGCTGGTGGATTCCACGGGGATCTACTTCACTCCCATGCTGCGCCACCTGGATCGCGGCAGCCAGGAAGTGGATAACGGACACTATCTGCAGCATGAATATGTTTTCGGCGCCACGGCCGCCGCGGCATTGTACCGCCGCCGGATGATCGACGATATCTCGCTGGACGATGAGTTCTTCGATCCCGATTTCTTTGTTTATCGCGAGGATGCGGATGTAGCCTGGCGCGCTCAATTGATGGGCTGGCGCTGCGTGTACACGCCGCACGCGCGCGGCTATCACGTCCGCAACGTTCTGCCTGGGAATCGGCGGGCGCTTCCGCCGGCGATCAATATGCACTCGGTGAAGAACCGCTTCCTGATGCGCATAAAGAACATAACCGGCGATTTATACTGGCGCAACTGGTTCTCCATCACCACGCGCGACATTGTGGTGTTTTCGTGTTGCCTGGTCCGCGAGCAGAGTTCGCTGAAGGCGTTCTGGTACGTCGCCAAAAATTGGAAGCGTGTAGTGGCGAAGCGGCGCGAAATCATGAGCCGAAAACGTGTGGACGACGACTATATCGCCAGTTGGTTCCGTTATAAGCCGGTGAGCTCGCCGGCGAACAAGATCAAGACGTCGGCCCGCGCTTTGGCTCGCGCGACGAAAGCGGGCCGCGGCTAGGTCCGGGCGATACAGAATAAAAGGTGAGGATCGCTATTCTCGGCACGCGCGGGATTCCGGCCAGGTATGGCGGATTTGAAACTTTTGCCGAAGAACTTTCCGCTCGGCTTGTTCTGCGTGGGCACCGCGTAACCGTTTATTGCCGCGAGCGGCACTCCGGGTCGACTTATCGCGGCGTCTCCCTGGTTTCCTTGCGCACTTGGCGTCACAAGTATTTCGATACCATTGTTCACACTTTTCTTTCGACGCTGCACCTGCTGTTTCATCGCGCGGATGCCGCGCTGTATTGCAACGCGGCGAATGCCATCTTTACGTTCTGGCCGCGGATGGGCGGGATACCGGTGGCACTCAACGTGGACGGCTTGGAACGGAAGCGGAAGAAGTGGAACAAGCTGGCGCGTACCTGGTATTTGGTTTCAGAGTGGCTGGCGACGTTCTGCCCGAACGTGGTTGTGACCGATGCGCGCAAGATCGCGGAATACTATCTGGAGCGTTATCGCAAGACTTCCGAATTTATTCCTTATGGAGCGGAGGTTGGAGCGCTCGAAAGCGATGCTGCGCTGGTAAGGTTGGGCCTGGAGCATCGTGGATATTTTCTCTATGTGAGCCGCATGGAGCCCGAGAACAACGCGCTGCTGGTGCGGCGGGAATTTGAGAAAGTGGCGACTTCGCGAAAACTGGCCCTGATCGGCGATGCGCCATACGCGCGGGAATACATCGATCGCGTGCGGGACACCCGGGACTCGCGCATCGTTATGCCGGGCGCGATCTATGGCCGCGAGTATCACGAGCTGCTGTCGCACTGCTTGGCGTACATCCACGCCACCGAGGTCGGAGGCACGCACCCGGCGCTGATTGAAGCGATGGGCCGCGGCGCGCTGGTGCTGTTCTTGAACACTCCGGAAAACGCGGAAGTAGCGGACGACGCTGGTATCCCGTTCGAAGCGGGCGAGCTCGGCGCAAAGCTGGAGCAGGTGCTGGCCATGCCGGCCGGGGAGCGCGCTGAATGGGGGCGGCGCGCGGCTGAGCGAGTAGCGAAGGTTTATAGCTGGGACGCGGTGACGGACCAATATGAGAACCTGTTGTTGAAACTTGGGCGTCGCAGCTGAATGTGGCGCGGACTCCAGTCAGACTTCAGTCTGCTGCATCGAGACTCATCTCGATGCTCTGGGGAGAAGAGGCTCGAGATGAGTCTCGAGCCCGCAGACAAAGTGCCCGCGCCACGTGCCGGTTACCATTAACTTATGGGCCCTTCCGCCTACCGATCCTGGGTAGAAATCTCCCTCCCACAGATTGCCGCAAATTTCCAAGCGGTCCGCGGCGTGGTCGGTCCCGGCGTGGAAGTTATGCCTGTGGTGAAGGCCGACGCGTATCGCCATGGCGCGATCGAAGTTTCCCGGACGCTGACCGCGGAGGGCGCGCGCTGGCTGGCCGTCAGCAACGTCGACGAGGGCGCGATACTGCGCGAACATGGCATCACCGCCCGGATTCTCGTGATGGCCGATTTTCTGCCGATCGAGCGCATGCGGCTGCTGGATTGCAATCTGACACCCGTCATTCATTCGCTGGAGGACATACGCGAATGGGATAGGATGGCAAGTGAGCGAGGCGTCGTGGCGCCCTATCATCTGAAAATCGACACTGGGATGGGGCGGCTCGGCACCCGCGCTTCGGCGCGAGAGATTCTTGAGGCGGTCGGCGAAGCCCGGCAGGCGCGATTGGAAGGGGTGATGACTCATTTGGCATCAGCCGCTAACTATGCTTCTTCCCAAACGGACGAACAAACCCGGGCCTTTGCCGCGGTCTGCGATGAGCTGGCACGAAATGGCGTGAAGCCGCCTTGGCTGCACATGTCGAGCAGCACGCCGATAATTTACGGCCGGCGCGAAGCCTGGCAGCGAATGGTGCGGCCCGGTCATGCCATCTATGGCTACGTCACCGCGCTGACAAAAGCGACGACGCCGCAGCCCATTCTGAAGGTGAAGCCCGCGCTTACGTGGAAATCGGCCGTGCTCGCCGTGAAAGACTTACCCGCGGGCGCCTTGGTAGGATATGGAGGGATATTCAAAGCAACGCATGCGGTACGCATCGCGGTGCTGGCGGCCGGCTATGCGGATGGCATTCCGCACCGCTTGTCGAACAAGGGGCGCGTCATCGTGAAGGGCCACTTTGCGCCCATCATTGGCGCCGTCTCCATGGATCTCACTACGATCGATATAACCAATTGCCCGCCGGTCCAGACCGGCGACGCCGTAACGCTGCTGGGCACGGAGGGCGACGCCTCCATCGACGCGCAGCAGATCGCGCGCATTGCGGGCACCATTTCCTACAGCGTTCTGTGCGGCATTCACGCGCGCGTAAAGAGAATCTACTTGGATCACGTTTGATGAAAGACCTTCGGTACGCATTCCGCATGTTGGCGAGAAGCCCCGGCTTCACCGTCATTGCCGTACTCACGCTGGCTCTAGGAATCGGCGCCAATACGGCGATTTTCACCGTCACAAATGCTCTTTTGCTGGCTCCCCTGCCGTACGCGGACCCGAGCCGCCTGGTTTTTATCGGGGTGGCGGATGCAAATAGACAACCCTTGGCAATGTCGTATCTGCGATTCCTGGCTATCCAGGAACAAGCGCGCTCGTTTTCCGGCGTCACCGTAATTACGAATGAAAGCTTCAATTTCCGTGGACGTGGAGACGCCGAAGAGATTCCTTCGGCCCGCACCTCTTGGAATTTCTTCGAGGTTCTGGGTGTGCGTCCCCTGCTGGGCCGCACCTTCACCGCAAGCGAGGACCAGCCCGGCGGCAAGCTGGTGGCGTTGATCAGCCACTCGTTTTGGATGACGCATTTTGGAGGCGCGCGCGATATCGCCGGCCACAATATCACTCTCGATTCCCGCGACTACACCGTGATTGGTGTACTGCCGGCGGATTTTACTTTCTCCTACCTGGGCGACAAGATCGATATTTGGGCTCCGCGCGTGTACGACTTGAACCTGATAACAGTGCAGCAGGTGCAGCGAGGCGCCGCATTCTTGAGTGCCGTTGCGCGCTTGCGTCCAGGAGTCTCGCGCTCCCAGGCACAAGCGGAAATGGAGGTTCTCAATCGGCGATATCAGCAAGCCAATCCCGGCCTCCCCGATTCCGATCCGAAACGGGTGGTGAATATCAGGGATCTGTGGCTGCTACTGGTGGAGGATATCCTCCCTACTCTTCTTCTGTTGCTGGGAGCCGTTGGATTGGTGTTGCTGATCGCTTGCGCGAATGTGGCCAGCCTGCTGCTCTCGCGCGCGCTCGGCCGTAAGAAAGAGATCGCGGTTCGAGCCGCCCTCGGCGCCACCCGCGGAGTGCTGCTGCGTCAATTGATAATCGAAAGCCTGCTGCTGGCCGGCGGCGGCGGAATGGTTGGTATTGTGCTGAGCCAGTGGGGGACGCGCGCATTGTCGACGCTCGCCCCCCCCACTCTTCCGCATCTCGCCAATCTGCATATGGACGCGCGCGTCCTGGCTTTCACACTAGCCATCTCGCTGGGCAGTGGACTGGTCTTCGGGCTCGTTCCAGCGCTTCAACTCTCGAACGCGGACCTGAATACCGTGCTCCGCGATGAAGGCCGCGGCAGCACCGGTGGCCGGCGGCGACACAAGGCCCGCAGTATTCTGGTGGTCTCGCAGGTAGCGCTTTCCGTGGTTCTGTTGGTGTGCTCGGGTTTGCTGGTTCGAAGCTACATTCGTCTCCAGAACGATACTCCAGGCTTCGATCCGAAAAATGTTTTGTCCATGCGGATGTTTTTGCCGCCCACCAAGTACGCAACCAGTCCACAGATGATCGCTTTCTACAACGAAGCGCTGAAGCGGGTACGAACTCTGCCGGGCGCGGAGTCCGTCGCCATCTCTTCCGCTATGCCGGTGCATACCACGCGGAGAAGTCCGGCGCTGCTGGAGGGACAGCCGGAGCTCCCGCTCGGCCAACGGCCCATCCTGAATATTCAAACCATCAGTCCCGACTACACCAAGGTTTTGCGCGTGCCGTTATTGCGGGGGCGCACGTTCACCGGGAATGACGCCGCCGGTGCGCCGCCGGTGGTGATGGTGAATCAGGCCGTAGTCCGTCAATATTGGCCGCGCGAGAATCCGATTGGGAAGCGCATTTACATGGGCTTTGCCAAGCCCGCGCAAGTGGTGGGCGTGCTGGGCGATATTAAGAACGGAAAGCTCGCGAAGGATACCATTCCCGAACTTTTCCTGCCATTTCCGCAAATGCCTTGGGCCGCGCTGAATCTGACGATTCGGACCACGCAAGATCCGCACGGATTGATCTCGGCCGTGCGCGCGCAGATTTCCGCGATCGATAAAGATCAACCCGTCACCAACATCAAAACGCTGGAGGAAGTGCTGGAATCGGCCGGCTCGGAACCGCGCTTCACCATGTTCCTGTTGGCAATCTTCTCGGCGACCGCTCTGATTCTCGCGATAGTCGGCATCTACGGCGTCATCGCCTATTCAGTTGCGCAGCGGACGCAGGAAATGGGCATTCGGATGGCGTTGGGTGCGGCCAAGGCCGATATTCTGCGACTGGTGATCGGCCAAGGGCTGCTGCTCACTTTGAGCGGCGTCGCGATTGGTTTGATCGTCTCCGTGGCGCTCACGCGCGCGCTGGCCAGCATGTTGTACCGGATCAGCGCGACCGATCCGATTACCTTCTTGAGCAGCGCGGTCTTGTTTCTGGCGGTGGCACTGATCGCCAGCTATGTGCCGGCGCGGCGGGCGACCCATATCCATCCGACGGAGGCGCTGCGGCATGAATAGGCCGTATTGAATGGCCGTCCTGTTAAGTTGTTCCGGTGTCCGAAAGGCATTTGGAACGCGTGTCCTGCTGGAAGATTTCTCGCTGAGCGTTTCAGAAGGTGAGCGCACCGGGCTAATCGGTCCGAATGGCAGCGGCAAAACCAGCTTGCTCGAAATCCTGGCCGGCAATGAACCGCCCGACGCCGGCGATCGCGCCCTGCGCAAGCAGACTCGTTTGGCCTACGTCCCACAAGATTCACTGTTCGAAACGGGTGACACCGTCACTTCAGTTTTGCGCGCGGCCTTGAACGGAGCGCATCTGGACGATCGCGAGAAAACGGTGCGCATCGAGATGATGCTGGATCGCGCGGGTATCCGGAATCCGGATGCGCCAGCGGCGGCATTATCGGGAGGCTGGAGAAAGAGGCTGGCCATCGCGGCCGCGCTGGTTACTTCGCCGGACGTGCTGCTGTTGGACGAGCCGACAAATCACTTGGATCTGGACGGAATCCTCTGGCTGGAGCGCGCCATTACCAGCGCGAACGCCTGTCTGGTGGTGACCCACGACCGGTATTTTCTAGAGAACGTGGCCACTCGCATGGTTGAGATCAATCCCGCCTATCCGCAAAGTGCGTTCCAGGTGAACGGGAACTATAGCGAGTTCCTGGAAAAACGCGAGCAGTTTTTCGAGGCGCAATCCAAGCAACAGGATTCCCTGGCGACAAAAGTGAAGAGAGAAGTGGAATGGCTTCGGCGGGGGCCCAGAGCCAGAACGGGCAAATCGAAGGCGCGCATCGACGCGGCTGGCCGGCTGATCGAACAACTGTCGGCCGTGACGGCGCGCAACCGCACCTCGACGGCAAAGATCGACTTTACCGCCTCCGACCGGCAAACGAAAGTGCTGATCGAAGCGGAAGGCATCGGGAAATCCTTGGGCGGGGGCGTCCTCTTTCGGGATTTGGATATCACCCTTTCGCCCGGCGTCCGCATTGGTTTGGTGGGAGCGAACGGAAGCGGAAAAACCACGCTGCTCAAGATATTCGAAGGCAGCCTCGAACCCGATGAGGGAAGCATCCGGCGCGCCGAAGTTCTGAAAATCGTGAGCTTCGCGCAGGACCGCACGGAGCGTTTGAACCTGGACATCAGCCTTCGCCGCACGCTTTGCCCGGATGGCGATTCGGTGATCTATCGCGGACTCCCGATCCACGTGGCCGGATGGGCCCGGCGATTTCTCTTCCGTAGCGATCAACTGGAGATGCCGGTGTCCAGTCTTTCGGGTGGAGAGCGGGCCCGCGTCCTGATTGCCCGTCTTATGCCGCAGACCGCGGACGTGCTGCTGCTGGACGAGCCGACCAACGACTTGGATATTCCAACGCTCGAGGTCCTGGAAGAGAGCCTGCTCGATTTTCCGGGCGCGCTGGTTCTGGTCAGTCACGATCGTTATCTGCTGGATCGCGTCTCGACGGTGGTAGTCGGACTGAATGGATCGGGCGACGCGGGAATTTTCGCCGACTATTCGCAATGGGAGGCGGCCTGCGGCGAACCATCTCCGGAGAAAGCCGGCGTGAAAGAACAGCAGCCGCAGGCCAACGGCGCCTCGCCGAAACGGAAGTTATCCTACATCGACCAGCGTGAGTGGGACACGATGGAAGCAAAGATTTTGGAAGCGGAGGAAGAAGCGGCCCGCCTGCAGCGTGAAGTTGAAGAAGCCGCATCGGATGCAAAACGTCTGCCGGAGGCCTATCGAAAATTACAAGAAGCCCAGGCACTCGTCGCTGAATTCTACGCGCGCTGGGCCGAGCTGGAAGCCAAAGTCCAAAAATAAGACGTGGCGCGGACACTCGTGTCTGCGGCCTCGAGACTCGTCTCGAGGCTCTTCTCCCGAGCATCGAGACGAATCTCGATGCAGCAGCCTGAGAGGCCGCGCCACCTCTAATCTACTCGGACGGAAGCGTGTACGCGATGTATTCACCCGAGTATGCGCCACCACTTACAGCCACAATGATGTACTGCTTCCCATTCACCATGTAGGTCATGGGGGAGCCGCTCTGCGGAGCCGGCATGAAGACCGCGCCCACCTCTTTGCCGGTGGCTTTGTCATAGGCGCGCAACATCGCGCCGCGCGGATGATCCGCCGTGGTGGTGACCTGTCCGTCGCCCGCGATCACCAGAGTTTTCGTGATCAATGTGCCGATGTTGTAGCCGCCTTGTCCGGTGTGTCCAATGTCAATTCCTTTTAGAGCGGGGTTGTTGCGGATCGCATCCGGGGTGTCGCCGTGCGGCACTTGCCACACGATCTCGCCACGGTCCAGATTGATGGCCGAGATGGTCCCGTAAGGCGGCTTGATCAGCGGCAGACCCTGGACACTGAGCGGAATGAATCCGCCACCGCCGCCTCCACCACCAGCCGGAGCAGCGGCCGGCGGCGTTCGAGTGGGAAGCGGCGAATCGGCGCCGGAGTTTTCACCGGGGCCCCGCGCGATGCGTACCTGCTGTCCGGCGATCCCCGAGATATAGTTCATGTCCGAGATTTCTTTCGGAGCCGGAACCAGCCCGATCGGCACCAGGCACGAGTTGCATGCATAGGCGTACACCGTATGTGTTTCCGGATCGTAGGAGCCGCCCGGCCAATTCGTTCCACCGGCCGCGGTGCCCAAAGTAAGCGTCGCCAGCGGACCTCCCACCTTGCCCGCGGTGGGCGGCGTGAAGACGGGCCCCAGGTGATACTTCGACACGATCGTCAAAGCTTGATCGTGCATGGCCGGAGTGAAGTCGATCAACACGTCGGGCGTTACGCCATTGCGGCTATAGGCTGGCGGTTTGGTGGGGAACGGCTGCGTCGGCGAATACCACTCGCCCGGCGTATTGCCCTTCTCCACTGGCCGCTCTTCGATGGGCCACACCGGCTTTCCGGTCACCCGGTCGAACACATAGAGGAGGCCTTGCTTGGTGGGCTGCGCCACGGCTTTGATCGTTTTCCCGTCGACCGTGATGTCGGCCAGCAGCGGCGCCGAGGAAATATCCATGTCCCAAAGTGGATGATGCACCAACTGGAAATGCCACTTGCGCACACCAGTCTTCAGGTCGACGCAAACCAGGCTCTCGCCAAAAAGATTGTTACCCGGCCGATGTCCACCGTAGTAGTCGCCAGTGGGCGATTCCACAGGCAGGTAAACCAGGCCCAGCTCTTCATCGACGGAAATCTGCGTCCAGACGCCGGTGTTGCCGGTGTACTCGGCCGATCCGTTTTCCCAGGTGTCGTAGCCGAATTCGCCTTTCATGGGGATGGTGTGGAAGATCCACAGGCGCTTGCCGGTGCGGACGTCGAAGCCGCGCACATATCCTTTGTTGTTGCGCATGCTCTTGGGCGTCATACCTTCGCGGAACGCCGCGCCGATAATGATGGTGTCCTTCGCCACCACGGGCGCGGTCTGGTAGCCGATCTCACCGGTGGTGAGATCCGGGAACATAGTTTGGTCGTCCTCGAGTTTCAGATCCACCGCGCCGCCCTTGCCGAAGGACGTGACGAGGCCGCCCGTCTTGGCGTCGAGCGCGATGAGGCGATAGCCCGGCGTCACGTACAGAATCCGTTCTTCCTTTCCGTCGGACCAATACGCCAGGCCGCGTCCGGACAACTGCCGGGGAGCAGCGGCGCCGCGCGCGCCTTCGTGCTCACCGTGCACCCAGAGCAGTTCTCCGGTGGCGGCGTCCAAGGCGATCGCTGCCCGGCGCGATCCAGCGGTGGTGTACACGACGCCGTTTACCATGAGCGGCGTGCCTTCCAACTTATATTCCGGACGGTTGCCGATACTGTCTGTCTTGAATCGCCAGGCGACCTCGAGTTTGCTGAAGTTGGATGCGTTGATCTGATCCAACGGCCGGTATCTTGACCCGGCCAGATCCGCGTTGTAAGTCGGCCATTCGGTATTCTTCGGATGAAATTGGGCTGAGGCTGTTAGGGCCATCAACACGCAGCCGGCTACGAGGCCGGTTGTTCTGCTTGAACGCATATTTTGGGTTTGCTCCTGATCAGACTAATAATAATACAGGCAAGCAGGTTGTGTGCGGTTTTTGGTGTCCTAGTTCTATGTGGGTGAACGCGTAGCGTTCGAGAGGCGTTCGCCCCCGCTGCGCTTGTTGGCCTTTGGACGGCGTTTCCGCTTGCCCCTGAGGAGAAGCTCTTTCTGAAGCTGCTCTCGACGTTGCTCTTCAATACGCCGTCGCTTGTGTAGGCGTGGGTGGGCCTCGCCCAGGGTGCTGCCCACCTACGCCAGAAGCTCACGCGACCTGTTCAAGTATGCGACGCGCATCAGCGGATCGGATCGAAGCGGATCCGAAACTGCACGATGTTTCCCCAAATCGGTTGGAAGTTGCAACCCGTGGGGGCGGAGAACCACGATAGAATCGCCCGCACCGTTTTTGTAGGCGCGTTCGTGGTAGTTGGCGCGTTGGCCCCGTTGGGCGCCGTCCGCAAAGGACCAGGACCACTGCCCAGCGCACCGAACGGATTGAAATCCCGATAGATCGCATACTGCCATGGCGGCCTGGCGCCAGCCGATTCGTCGTGCATCTGGACGCTGCCCTGACCGGCTGATTCGAATTGAGTGAACACTCCGTTATTGTCGTAGTCGATGCAGAAGTAGACATGCTCTACGGACCCGAAGGAGCCTACGGGTCCGGCATATCCGTTGGGCTGCTTGATCTCGATGATACATTCGAGCCGTGTCTCCTGCGGGTAGAATCCGCAGGCTTTGATCTCCTCGTAGTAAGTGGAGCCGCCGTCCGTGGGAGCCGCGGCGGGGGCGCCCGGCGGCAACGCAGCCTCCAAACTCTGCATGAGCTTCTCCGCGCCTACAAAATCCCCCTTTCCGATCGCTTCCAGAACGCGTGTCCGATCCGCAGTGGTGGGTGGTCGCCTGGCTTGAGCTTGCGCCTGCGCCTGCTGGCCTGACACCAGCATGGCAATACCGAGAACGGTCGCGGCGTGCCAGCGCGCGACTTGGGTTTTCCAATGAATAGACATACTTTCTCCTTTGGTCCGACAGGCGAGACGCGTACGCCGGTTGCCCAGCCCACGCATTCAGCGCACGGTTCGGACATCTAAGCCAGGATTTCCGCTTTGGGTTTTCTGGACACCCTCGCTTATATTCCACTCGTGTTGTTTGTTAGCGGTCTGTTTCATCATTTTCTGAATAGTTTTGATTCCGAACAACCTCTGGGGCCCTAAGAGGCTCGGTTTTACCTGCGTCCGTTCGAGCGATTTCTTATCCACCTAGGGACTGGCGCATCAGGGTAGGGGACGCTACGCGTTCTTCGCGCTCCGTGAGTCGGTCAGATGCTTGGGGTGATCAAATAACGAGCCCAAAAATTAGGCCAGTGTCGGACTGGCCGGCAATCCCACGGCATCGACAAGGGCGCCCCAACGCTTCTCCGGGCGCCGGATTGATTCCGAGAGTGGGTAGCTGCGGTTCTATTGCTTTAACGGCGCTTTCGGAGCCGCTGGCGGTGTCGGAATATTCGGGAAGGTCACATCTTCCGAACTCGACTTGCGCACCGTTACCGTGCCGCGGCCGGTTTCCAAACGCAATTGCGGACCACCGCCCGACGTTCCCACGATGGCGGCGCCGCGATGCGCATCGTCCACTGTCAGCGGCGCGCCGTAGTCGTTGTGGGCTTCGCCACGATCGGTGGAAGCCTTCAGGTCGAATTTCGCGCCCGCCGGCAGCGCCAGGTCAATGTCGCCGGAGCGCGTGTGCACTTCCACCTTCGGCACAATCTTGCCGGGGCGAAGGGTGATGTCGCCCCGCTCCAGCGTCAGATCCAGCGATTGCGTGAAATCCGAGAGATTGATATCCCTCGAACGCGCGCTCAAGCGGATGGGGCCAACTACGTTGTCGGCGGTGAACTCGCCCAGTCCCATATGCACCTGGCCCGGCAGCTTCTCCAGGTTCAGCGTGATTTGCGGATCTTCATAACGCAGCGGCTGCGCGAGATTACGAAGTTGAATTTGACCGGTGTAGGTGCCGCCTACGGTCACCTGTCCCTGGATGTTCTGCAGCTCGACATCCTGTCCGCGGCCTTTGAGATCCACGTTCCCCTTCACGTCGGTCGCGCGAATGATGTCGCTCCTCCGCAGATCGACGTGGACATTGCCGCCGATGTTTTCCAGACGCACGCCGGCATTATCGCTATTGATATCCACAGCTCCGGTAATGTTCTGAATATCGAAATCACCCAGGCGTCCATGACCCTCAATGGAGGAGCCGATGGGAACCGTGATCTCCAGATCGGCGGAAACCCGCATCCGGTCGCTCACGTGATCCTGATTGGTGCGCACGATTACTTCGTCGCCCTGCTGCACTAACTCGAGCTGAGTTTCCTTGTTGGCCTTGTCGGCATCGGCCTGCTGGAAGGAACGAATGGTTTCGCGTCCGCTGGCCCTGACGGTAGTGGCATCCTTCGATCCGGTAATCTTGGCATTGCCCCGGAAATTCTCTATCAGCACGCGGCAGCCTTTGGCGCAGGGTTTCTCAGCGGGCACGAAGGTGTAGTCGTAGTTCTCGCCCATATCCACTACCATGCCGTGCCAAGCACGGCTGGTAGGTATCCAGGGAGCATAGTGACGCACCGTATACATGGTGCCGCCGACGATGCAGATCAGCAGGACCAGCACCCACTCGCCGCCCGAGATTCCGTTTCTCGGAATTGGCTTGGACATGATGGCCCACATCAGAATTTCCACCAGCCGCAAGGTGCCCCAGGCGATCAGCACGAACGGCCAATAGCGGGAGATGAAATCCGCCATTTGAATATCCGGCCACAGATTTCGCAACAGGAAGAGAGCGCCGATTCCGATCAGAATCAGCGGCCCAATCACCGAACCCTTTTTCATATAACGCTCCCTCCGGGTGGCCGGTTATCGGGATATGGATGTGGCCGGGCGACAATCTTTTCCAGCAGTTTCAAAATCCCGAACAGGATTATCAGGATCGGCCAAGTGCGCGGGAAGCCATACACTCCCCAATAGTCCATCGCCACCAGCGTTCCCAGCGTGATCAGCATGAGCGGTCCGCGGACGGCTTGAATCAAACTGGCGCTAGTGTCGTTCATGTGTGGCCTCCCCTATGGGACCGGGGCCGGAATTGCCGTGCTGGGCGGTCGTTGAAACGCGCTCGTAAAGCATGTACGCGCCCAAGGCGATCAAAGCCACCGGCCAATAGCGAATGATCTGACTGAAGCGGATAATTTCCATGTTGTTCAGCAGGAACAGCAGCCCCACGGCGATCAGAACCGCCGGCGCGACGGGAAAATGAGACGGCTGGCCGCGCAACGATACCAGGCTCGAGAATTCATCCACCGGTTGTCCCATCAGACGCTTCTTAGCGGTGTGATATGCCTCGAACGCCATGTAAAACACCCACACGCCGATCATCATTGAGAACAGCGGTTCCAGGCCGCCATTGTCGCCGTTGCTGACTATGCTGATAAGCACGCCGAGCACTACCACGTGGATCAGGCCCTTGACGTACTGGCCGTTGTAAATGGCGCCCACGCCGGGAATAAGACCAAGCAGGAAAGCGAGCCCGGGTGAAGCGCCGGGGTCGGCCAGCGGTGGCGGCGTGGCGCGAGGCGCCGTATACGGCGAGGGATCGGGCGGTGCGGCGCCGGTAAACGCCGGCACATGCTCCTGACAAAAAACCGTTCCCTGGGCAGTTCGTTGACACGTTTCGCAAAGTGCCTTTCCACAGGTGCGGCAGTAGGCCACCGCCGCGATATCCGGATGATTCATGCAATTCATGATTTAGTTCCTCTTCTGATTCGTTCCGGCTTCCGGCTTCTGCCCGCTGCCTTGCGAATGCTGCTTATCGTTTTGCTTATTACCTTCTTTGCCGCTCTCGGCCGCCTGGCCTGCGTCCTGATCCGTCCATTCCTTTAATCGCGACTGGATTTCGATTACCAGCCGCAGATTGTCGTAGTACTTCACCGCCCGATCCCAGGATCGATGCGCGCGATCGTCGACAACCGCCCAAATCTTCACCGGATCCAAATCCGCCTGCGTAAACTTGCGCGGCTCAATGTGGGCGAACTTCGCGATCATCGAAAACGATAGAACGGTCATCGCCATACCCATGGCGTAGCGGGGCGACAATACCGTATTCACCCAGCCGCCGAACAGGCTCCGCCACCAGGACGGCCGGTCCTGCTTATGGCGGCCGTTTGGAATCACGTGCAGGATCCGGGTCAGCAGCTCGGCGGGAGGCTCCGCGGTTGCAACCGTGTCCATGAACGCCGTCACGCCGGCGACATCTTTCGCCAGTTCCGCGCACGCGCTGCATCCGGCCAAGTGGCTCTCCAGGGCAGTCTTCTCCGCGCCGCCGAGCGTTCCGTCCACGTAGTCGCACAGCAGGATTTCCAGCTCGGCGCACGTCATATACGAACCTTGTGCCGCTTCAAAATCCGGGCCAGCTCAGCTCGCCCGCGATTCAGCCGCGACTTCACCGTTCCTTCCGGAACGTTGAGCACTTCCGCAATCTCACGATATTCCAGTTCTTCCAGGTCGCGCAAAATCACCGTCTCACGAAGCTCCGGCGACAGTTTCTGTAGAGCCGCCTGCAACAGCTCGCTCGCTTCCCGCCCCGCCAACATGGAATCGGTCTTGGCGAGCATTGGTGTCGTCTCTTCGAGCACATTGGTTTGATCTTCAATCGACTCGGTCGCCCGCTCCAGCCGCGTTCGCCGGTAATGATCGATCAGCAGGTTCCTGGTCAATCTGGTCAACCATACTACAAATAGACCTTCGCCGGCCCGGAAGCTTTTCAGATTCTTGAAGACGCGCATGAAAACGTCCTGGGTCAGATCCTGCGCTTCGGCGTCACTGTTTGTAAAGCGGTAACAGATCGAGTACACGCGCCGGGTCTGCGATTTGACGAGTTCTTCCCAAGCAGCGTCCTGGCCGCTCAGACAGCGTTCCACGAGTTGGGTATCAGCATCCAAGCTGTTGCTCGTCCGAGCCTGTGGGTAGGGTGACGGCCAGCTCCACTTTGCCGCCGAAATCGCCACCGTGGCCATAACTTCTATATCTCCTGCTTCCACTAATGAAAACGAGGATCTATGATAAGAAGTTCACTTTGAATCCAAGATCACCATTATGTTAGCAGCCAATTGGCGCAAACGTGCCCTGCTGATCGGCCTGGCCACGGTAGCCGTCGTGGCGGCAATCGGTTATAGAATGCGAGCAACCCCCTTACAATGGGGGCTCTTCCTGGGCACCTTCCGCAGCATCCACTGGAACTGGCTGGCCGCCTCTACGTGCCTGATGCTGCTCACCTATCTTGGCCGCGCCATACGCTGGGAGGTAATGCTTCGGCCGTTCGGACGAAAGCTAAAGATCGGGAAATTGACCTACGACACAGCCATCGGGTTCACGGCAGTAGTGTTACTGGGCCGTGCCGGAGAACTCGTGAGGCCCTATCTTATTTCCCTCAGTACCGGTATTCCGTTTTCTTCGCAAGTCGCGGCCTGGCTGCTGGAACGCATGCTGGATCTGCTGGTAGTGTTACTCCTGTTTGGCTTTGCGCTTATGCGGATCCACACCCATAACCTTCCCGTAGGCCCCGGCCTTCAATGGGTTTTAGGGATAGGCGGATACCTGGTTACGGCGCTAGGTGCCCTTTGCTCAATTTTCCTGATCCTTTTCCGCAATTTCGCCGGGCCCGTCCAAAAGCGCATTCTAAGCGCGCTTACGTTTCTCCCGCAAGAGCGGCAGTTACGTGTCGAAAAGATGTTGACGGCGTTCTCCCAGGGGATGCAGGCGACACGCAACGCAGCGTTCCTGGCACTGCTCCTGATGTGGACCGGTATCGAATGGTGCATCATCATCGCCAGCTACTACACGCTGTTTCTGGCATTCCCGGCGACGGTTTCCTTTAAGATTACAGATGTAGTAGTATTCCTTGGGTTCGTTTCGTTCGGCAGCATCGTCCAGATTCCAGGAATCGGTGGCGGTATCCAAGTAGTCTCCATCGTGGTGCTTACGCAAATTTATGGTCTAACATTTGAGAGCGCCACTGGGTTGGCGCTCTTTCTCTGGATTGTTACATTTGTAGTAGTTGTACCGCTGGGCTTAGGATGTGCCTTTCATCAAGGGCTCAATTGGAGTAAACTCAAGCATCTACCGGAAGATATTCCGCTATGACCTGCCCTTTCTGCGGATTCAAGGAAGATCGCGTAATCGACTCTCGCGAGAGCAAGGAGGGGGACGTAATTCGCCGGCGGCGCCAGTGTTTGGGCTGTGAACGCCGGTTTACCACCTATGAACGGAGCGACGAGATCCCCTATATGGTGGTCAAGAAGGATGGCCGCCGCGAGAAGTTCGACCGGCAGAAGGTTCTTTCGGGCTTGCTAAAAGCTTGTGAAAAGCGGCCGGTCCCGATGGCGAAGCTGGCGGAAGTGGTAGACACGGTTGAGGCGCATCTGGCGGACCTCGCCGACCGCGAGATAACTACTACAAATATAGGAGAAATGTTGATGGAGAAGCTTCGCCACCTGGACAAGATTGCCTATGTCAGGTTTGCCTCGGTGTACCGGGACTTCCAGGACGTCGAAGCTTTCCTCAACGAACTCAAGAATTTAGTGCTGCAGAAGCGTTCTTGACGCGGATAACGCGGCTGGGCCGGGAATCGCTAAGTTTCGTGTAACCAATCGCTAAAATAAACATCTTCTACATAGGGGCTTAACTTCGAGCTAGATCGATGTTATAATCGACTCCTACTATTCGGTAAGCAAGGCAGTGGTTCGAGCGCCGGAGGTGGAAGTCTGTATATGACTCTAGCATACCCCCCGGAAAGGACGAACAGCATTTGGCGTCCGCGAGTATCAACGTGAGCATTCAAAAAACCAGGATCCCGGTGGATCAGTTCGAAGATCAATTCTTGACGGATAGTCATGAACCCCTTGGGATTCCTTTTGACGAGGAAACCAATTTTTTCCACCCCGAGGAAGTTCAGGACGAAGAGTTTCCGGCGGCCCAGCAGGCCGAAGAGTCGATCTACACCGACGATCCAGTACGCGTGTATCTGCGTGAAATGGGCGCGGTTCCGCTGCTAACGCGGGAAGGCGAAGTTAATCTGGCACGAAGGATGGAGCGTGGGAAGCTGCGTATGCAGAAATCCACCAGCCGCTCCGCCCTGGTGCAATTACGAGTTTCCGAAATCGCCGGCTTGTTGAAGCACGGTGACGAAGAGTTGGACAATTTTGTCGATCTAGGCGATGTCGAAGAAGGCAGCGCCGCCGACACCAAGAAGCAGGCAGAAGTCCGTAACGAGTTCGGCGAGATCCTGGTGCTACATAAGCGTCTGGAGCAGTTGACGGATAAAGTGGATTCTATTCCGCTCAGCAACAGGAAAGTACGGCGCCGTTGGCAGGGCAAGCTCAATCGCTGCAAGGTGGAATTGTCGCGCGGGATGCGCCGTCTGCCTTGGCTGCCTTCGCGTTGGAAGCAATTTGCCAAGGAGATTGAGCACGCCGTCGAGCAGTTGATCCACCTCGAATCGGATCTGCGAAAGCTGGAAGGGCGAACCGGGATTGCGGCCCAGGCTCGTATTCGCGAGCTACGCCGCGAAATCCGCAAGCTGGAAGCCGCTGCCGGCGCATCTTTATCGGACCTGAAGCACAGCATGTCGGTGATCCGGCATGGTGAATTCGAAGCTGAGCGCGCCAAAAAGGATCTGGTGGAGGCGAACCTTCGCCTGGTGGTTTCCGTGGCCAAGAAGTACGTCAACCGCGGGCTCCATTTGCTGGATTTGATTCAGGAAGGCAACATCGGCCTGATGCGCGCCGCCGACAAGTTTGAATACCGGCGTGGCTACAAGTTTTCCACGTACGCCACCTGGTGGATTCGCCAGGCCATCACGCGCGCCATCGCCGATCAATCGCGCACCATTCGTATTCCGGTGCACATGAACGAAAGCATGAACAAGTTCCTGCGCGCGACGCGCGAGCTGGAAAAGGAACTGGGCCGTGCTCCGACCAACGACGAAATCAGCCGGCGCATGGACATTCCGGTGGAGAAGGTCCAGCGGCTGAAGACCATTTCGCGCGATCCGGTTTCTCTCGAAACGCCCGTTGGCCGCGACGGTGAATCCGCGCTTGGCGATCTGATTGAAGATCGCTGGGTGGGTTCTCCGGTGGACGCGGTGATCGATTCCAACGTGCGCGACGAGACCGCCAATATCCTGAAAACCTTGTCTCCGAAAGAAGAGAAAGTGATCCGGCTGCGCTTCGGCATCGGCTGCGAGCGGGAGCACACTCTGGAAGAGATTGGGCAGGAGTTCGACGTTACCCGTGAGCGCATCCGTCAGATCGAAGCCAAGGCGTTGCGCCAGCTTCGCTCTCCTGAACGGGCGCGCCATTTGCGAGCTTTACTGGCCGCCAGATAAAGCTGCGCCTCCTCCGTGTGAAGGGCCGGGCAGGGAGCCCGGCCTTTTTTATTTCCATCCAGACTAAAAGAGGCAGAGCTCCTGTAGGGGATCAGACCTTGATGCGGGTCTTAGAGGATGATGCCGCACCCTGGTCTCTTATTCGTGTTGTCTGCTGGAACGCTGCTATGCCAGGTCCGTTTAGGCATTCAAGGCGGCGAGCCTTTCGGCGATTTCCTCCTACCGGGCACCGCTGCAAACCATTTTGGCTTCGCCGATTATACTTCGAAGCCGGTCGGATACACGGTAGGAGTGACTGGGGAATTCGGTTTACCGCACCGTCTCAGCCTCGAAGCCAGCGCTCTCTACCAACCATTTCACTACAGCTTTTCAGGTATCAATGTGGCTGTTCCCACAAAATTCTCAGCGAACACTACCGGCAATGCATGGTCGTTTCCGATCCTGCTCAAGTGGCATCCCGTAAGAAGGTCTCCGGCTTATTTCAGTGGAGGACCCGTGTTGAGACATCTGGGCGGTCTGTCTCAGCGCATTAATTCCGAAACGTTTGACTTCCCTCCAGATCGCCGTACTACGAGCACTAGCAACCCTGATGACTTGAGGAAGAGATGGTATCCCGGACTGGCGTTGGGTGGCGGCTGGGATTTGCAATTCTCCAAAGTCCGTATCTCGCCGGAGATCCGCTATACTCGCTGGACGGCCAATATCGCAGACGACCGGGACCTTCTCCAATTCCGGCGTCCGCTCCAATTTCCGCCCAATCGAATAGAACTGCTGGTTGGAATCACGTACCGCGTTTTCTAACACGCGCTACGATGTGCCAACTACGTATAGACCAGGGAACTGCGTCGCGCTTGCTCTTTTCTCGTTGCGAGGATCGACAGCGTGAAAGATACGGCCACCAATAGTCCGTCTCTGCTTAGTGTGAAGGGGCTGATTTTTTCGCCCAGGCCGAAACATCCGCAATCGATTCCTAATCCCTTCACGTAGGCTTGCAGCATTACTGCGAAGAAAAATCCCAGGAGAACCGTTGCGGCACCGGCGGCGTAGCGCAATCCGTAACCTGCCGCCAGGAGAATGCCCAGCAACAGTTCCAACCACGGGATGGTTCGGGCCAGCGTCAACACGGCCCACTCCGGCAATAATTGATAGGCGTCGATCGACATTGCGAACAGCAAGTACGGCTGGCGCAGCTTGGTATACGTGGCATACAGAAATACCGCCGCCAGCAAAAGACGCAGGGTTAAAATGAACGCGCGCACGCTAGTTCTGGGCTAGAAGCTGATCGATGAAGCGGCGGACCAAATCGTAGCTGGACGCGCCGGGGATGCGATATTGCTTCAGCCGGTGGGTCAGGATGATTGTGGGCGTGGTGTCCACCTTGTTGCTTTGAGCGGTCTGGATGTCCTGCTGCACTTCGGCGAGGATGGCGGGATCTTTCGCCAGCGCGCGCACTTTCTTCGCGTCGGCCGGCGAGAGAATGCTGCATACCGTCTCATCCACCTTGCCGTTGGCCGCCCAAACGTTCTGCTGGCGGAATAGAATCTCGCCGGCCTGCTCGTACTTGCCTACTCGATTCGCGGCGAGGGCGTAACAAGCGGCTTCCATCGCGTGCGGATGAAGTTGGGTGATTGGAAATTCGTGATGGATGAGATATACCTTGCCCTTATCCACGTAATCGAACATCAGCGGGACCAGGGTCTTCTCATACATGGCCTTGCAAGCGGGACATTGGTAGTCGCTGTAGACCTCCAGCATTATCGGCGCATTCGGGACGCCGCGCGCTCGCACTGAGGCCGTCTGCGCGCCAAATACGGCGGCCAGGAACGTCAGGACCAAAATCGTTTTCCGCATCCTTCTAGCATATACTTAGCGGCGCGCTATGTTCTCCCGCACCATCAAGCCAAGTGCGTTCAGGCGTCAAAAATCTTCTCGGTCCCCGGGAAAGGATAGAGATGCGGAGAGATTCAACCGCTGTCCGGGAGAAAATCCGCGAGTCCACAACCTCGGCGTCGGTGAACAACCGCAGACCATCCATTATCCGTCTAGGAAGACCTGTTCGATCGGGACTCTAAGCGCGCGCATCATTTCCTGCACGCTCCACACCTCTAGGAATCCAACGCGGAGCAAAATGTACACCTTGTCTCTTGAAATGTCCTCGCCACCAAGATCAAACACACTTGGCGGAATATGTAATCTCCAACTTGGAGGGGGCGCTGAAATCGTGGTTCGTACTAGGCGTGCATGAATCGTGGACATCGCTGGATCTTCGGTCTCGAGAACTTCGGCCTTGCGCGTGGAATCCATTTCGGCCTGTTGGACAATCGACCTCAGTGTTGGTGTACTCTGAATATCTTCGCCGGAGACTAACCGAAACCGTCCCAACGAAACCATTAGAAGCCGTGGGTCGGAAGGAAGATGGCCTTCCCACCCAAGCTCTTTCACGAACGAAACTGGAATTGTGATCCGTCCACCATGGACTGGAGCTTGCACCGGGGGAAGGGGTTCATTTAACATCACAACCACTATCTACCATTCTAGGATATTTTTGCTAACCGATTAATTATCAAGCATGTTCCTTCATTTTATGCCTTGACATCTACCAACGTCTACCATACAATGTATAGGTGGAGATCATCGAGGCCACCCATGGGTGGGGCGCTTGTTGTCCATTGCGTCCTATCCGCAAACACCTCATAATGTTCCCTGCGGTTTTTGGCCGCTGAAAAGGATATTGGCATGACTGACACAACTGCGCTCGATCCGGATTACATTCTCGGTGCGGTACTAGTCAACGCACAGCGACTCCACGGCTCAAGCAATAGGCTGAGGTTTCGAGGTTACGATTTTAAGCTCCAGCAGATCTTCCATGAATTGTCGTCTTGCCCGGACTTTCCGTTGCTGAGTGCTTTTGTTTTTTCCGATTCAGGTCCTGAGCCGTATAGTCCGATACTGAATGATTCTGTCTCAACGCTTCAACTTGGAGGGCTCCTAGGAAGACAGAACCCCGATTACGAAATCTTGTTCCTTAACCCATCGGCTGAAGCGTTCTTCGATGAGGTCTTAGCAAAAGAGCTTTCAACGGATCAAAAGGCGCAGTTGGAAAAAATTGCTGAAGCTTTCTTACAAAAAGTTGATACAATTAGTGACCAAGCGGCATAGCGTTACTCACCCGCACTTGAATGGGGACCGAAGAGCCAAAAAAACTGGCGGACCGCGTTGATGACTTCGTTGGATGGCTATTCGAGTCGCACATAACCAGGCTCGCAAAAGAATCCAAGGTCATCAACGATGCACTTCTTGGAAATCAGTATTTCGCCCCACACGAGATTGCTGTAATCGACACTCCGTTACTTCAGCGGTTAAAGCACATCAAACAAACGGGGCTTGTTTGCCATGTCTTCCCATCAGCGACCCATTCTCGATTCGAGCACTGCTTGGGCGCGGCAACTCTGGCTGAGCGTTGTTTCAATGCGGTCTTGGATAGAGCCTCTGTTGAAACTGGAAAGCTAATTGCCAACTCTGACAGATTGAGTGGTGACCTCGCTCACCTACGGATGGCCGCCCTGCTTCACGACGTTGGACACGGTCTCTGTTCCCACGCCTCGGAGCAAATTTATTCGCTAATGAGCGATTTGAAGGAGTTTAAGACAAACCCAGTTTATACGAAGAACCAACCCGGTGAGATATTGTCCTATTTGATCGTCAAGTCCAGAAGATTCACCGACTGGTTCGAGGATGTCGTAGTTCGTCGTTGTGGGGCCAAGCTTAATTTAGAGAGGGTTGGCAAGATGATCCTCGGCAAGGACGACGACAAGGACAGAACGTTTCTCGCCCAAATCATTAGCAGCCCATATGACGCCGATAAATTGGATTACATCGCAAGAGACAGCTACTACTGCGGTCTCGCACTCACCGTAGACCTTGCTCGCTTTTATGGAATGATTTCTACCGTTCAACACAATGGTGAACGGATTCTGGTTCTCCGCAATTATGTTCCGCTAGAGCAAATCCTCTTCAGCAAGATGACGCTGTTCGGCTCGGTTTATCACCACCAGAAAGTGAAATGTCTCGACTCCATGCTTCGCTCCTTAGTTCAACATATTGTGCAGAATGCCGATCAATGCGCATTGGACATCCGAGGTGCGAGAATTACATTTGCTGATCCAGTGCAATACCTCTACACGACTGACGATGAGTTCCTCAACCAGTTCAATGGCTTCGGTGACGAATACACAAAGAAGATGCTCGCTCGTCTACGTCAGCGAGATCTTTTCGTAAGATGTGTTGAGATCTCCCGTCGGACCGTCAAGAACTGGTCTGACTACGCGCGGCTGAAGCACGTAAAGCTGGCCACTGATCCTGACAAACTGGACGAAATCGAGAAAGACATTCACAAGCGCCTTCCTGCAACGACAAGAGGTCAAAGTAACGTTGGCGACGTTAGATTAAGCGTTCCCAGGCTACCCAGTCTAAGTAATGATTTTGCTTTCGTGCAAACCTCGCAGAGCGGTCCAGTTGAAAAGATTGAGGAGTTCTTCCCGGTTGGGCAATGGGTTGACGCATACACACACAATAAGTGGCGGAGCTATGTCTATGCTCCGCGCGAAATTGCTGAGGCCGTCCGAGATTCTGCAATTGAGGCACTACAGGATCGAATAGACATGAAGATCGACGTGACCAGATCCAATCAAGCCTGTCACCTCACCTGACCTTCCACGGCAACGCCGTTTCACGCCTTCGGATGCTCGAGCGATCAAGCCAATTACGGTTGACTCATTCCGCGTCTCGTGTCGCCTCCGATTCGCTAGAATATCAATATTCTGAAACCTGCTCCAAAATCGTTTTCCGCATCCTTCTAGCATACTTTGCTGTCGAGGTATTCAACAAATTGTCACCAAGGACCGGCTCCGGTTCGCTAAAATATCAACATGCTGAAATCTGCTTTACGAATTCTGATGTGCGTGTGTCTGTTTGCCGCTGCTGCTTTCCCTCAAGGCGAAATCGGCGGAGCGAGCCTCAACGGAGCTGTTACCGACGCTAGCGGCGCCGCCGTGCCGAGCGCCAAAGTCACCGCCACAAGCCCGGCAAACGGTCTCACAAGAACGACCACGACGGACCAAACCGGTTTGT
>CATPCJ010000279.1 GCA_955652915.1 uncultured Bryobacteraceae bacterium | reverse complement strand
GGCGCCTACACGGTGAAGCTAACGGTAAGCGGCCAGAGCTATACGCAACCGTTGACATTAAAGATGGACCCGCGCGTTCACACGCCAGCCGCGGAATTGGCGCAACAATTCACCATGTCGAAACAGCTTTACGACGACCTGCTCAAGGCATCCAAGGCGCTGGACGATATTCGCAAGCTGCGGGCGGAAAATAAAGATACTGCGCTAGATCAGAAATTAGCCGTGATCGAAGGAGCGGGAGGAGGCGGGCGTGGACGCGGTGCGCCGGCAGGCGGACCCGACACCCTAACCAGCGTAAGCGGAGCCCTCTCTACTTTGCTGCGCATGACGGAAGGCGCCGATGCAGCGCCAACAACCCAGGTGTCGGCGGCCGCAGCCGACAGGAGAAAAGCCCTAGCGGCACTCCTGGCACAATGGGCGGCCCTAAAACCACACTAGTATCAGCTTTCAGCACAGCAATTGTGGGGCGGGCAATCCTGCTCGCAGCCGGCTCTGGAGTTTGGACATTCTTATGTGGGGCAGGATGGCATCCTGCCGCGGATTGGTAATCCGCCTTTGGATCCGGAATTACTTACTGGCCGATTGCCAATCGGCCGGCAGGTTGCCAACCTGCCCCACAATTGGCTGGCACAGTAGAAATCACGCCGGAAAAACTTTCGGTATCCGCTCCCCCACCGCGGGCATTGCCGGAAAATCCGTGAAGACTTCCGTCTGATACCAGTAGCACGCCGAGAAAAAGTTGTCACGCCGGTCGTTCCCATGCCCGTGCTCCATGGTGTGTTTCATGTAGCGCTGAAACGTCACCGGATTATCTCCATGCCAGCGATAACAGCAATAGCGCCCACCCGTCCGCTCCGCCGCGACAATCAACGGCGCGCCATACTGATCGTGCGCGAACGGAATCGCGCCGTCGCGCCCGCCAAAATCCCAACTCCCTAGAAAATAATCTTCCGATCCCGTGCCGTTGATCGCCGGCCTCGATTCATCGTCGACGAAAATCATATCGTCGCCTTCACCCCACCAACCATCGGCATTTTGCAGGACGCCCAGCGTCACGCCCATCAGGTGTCCCCGTCCCCGCGTTTCAGCGTAAACGTAATTCAGCTTGCCGTCCGGATTCAGCTTGGCCGCATCGCCCGCTACCGCGACGCACGGCGCGGCTTGCCTGTACTGCGCATGAAAATACATGACGTCCGCGGGTAACGATGGCACGCTCTGGTAGTCGATGTTCGAATAGAACGAACCCACTTCCTGCTTGCCTTCATTGGCGATCGTGAAGCGCGCCGATTTCTTGTACGGCATCGCGAAATAACAATTCAGCGACTTGCCCGGCGAGCACGCCAGATAAGCCGATTGGTAAATCGTGTACTGCCCGAGATTCAAGCCGAAGAAATCGCCCACCGGCGCTTCGACGCTGGGCTTCGGGTTCCCGTCCCAATAACCGCGCAGCACCAGCTCCTTCAAATGATTCGCGCTACGGGCGGCAATGGTGAACCAGATGTGCGTGATCACGCCCGGGCCGATAGCCTGGAAGACCTCGCGGACTTCGCCGGCTGGAATCGGCCAGGCATCGCGATTCCCGCCGGTGACATCGTAACTGGATTGCTTGAGCGACTTGTAATCCTGCGCTCTCGCATATTTTGGAAGAAATCGAAACTCGCGGTCGCCGCTGCCGCCCTGTGCCTGACCTTGCGGCGCCGCAACGGCCGCCAAGCCCGATGCCGCCATCAGCCGGCCAAGAAAACTGCGCCGATCATTGGTTTGATTCGCCATGTCGTACAGGCTAGCATTTTACTTCCGCTGCAATTCAGGCGGGACCCGCTGGCGGTCAAACTCGGAGTATTGGAGCGTCCACTTTACCGGCAGCTCCTGTGGAACATAACAAACGCGGTCATCGCAGGCCTGATAGCGCAGTGTTCCTTCCACTACCAGGTTTCCTGAACTATCCAGCGCAGCTCGCACCTTCGCATCCGGGCCGACATTGATGTCGCGGGTCAATCGGAAATGATCGCGATAGACCGGAACGGTTTCATCGATCGCCGGCAGATGCAATTTTACAGACGGCGGATAACTCACGTCGTGCGCCGCGGCGGCATCCGACTCTTTCATTTTCCAATCGATGGCGATGTAGCCCTCCACGCCCGGAGCGTACACATGCATATTCGGTTTCAAATCGATATCCAGCGCCAGCGCAACCCGCTGGCCTGTGGCGACAATCGAGTTGCTGGCCGTCGCCGTGAGCTTCAATTGCCGGCCTTCCACTTCGGTTTTTGCCGATGACGGAATGAGGCCGAACTGATGCGCCAGAATTCCGGCGGAGGTGTATCGTTGCCGATAGTCGTCCTCGAAATACTTCGCCACGATCGCGCCCTCGCTATCCAGAATGAAAGTGCCGGGATAGGGGACACCGAAAAATGGCTGGCCCTTCGGAATCGCTTCGTTCAGTAAATTCAAGTCGCGAATGAGTTTCGAATCCGAATCCGACAGCAGCGGAAAATGGATTCCGCGCCGCTCGGCAAAGGTGCGCAAGACCGCCACGCTGTCGTAGCTGATGGCCGCTATACCCAGGCCTAGCTTGTCGAACTCGGGCCGGTTCCGTTCCAGCTCCACGAGCTGGGCTTTGCAGAAAGGTCACCAGTCCGCCGAGCGGTAAAACAAAACCACCGCTCCCTTCGGACCCAAAAGACTTTTCAAACCGCGCGGCTTGTCTTCTTGATCGCGTAGTTCAAAGTAGGGGAGACGACTGCCGATTGCGGGCCCGTATTCTCGTCCACTCGCACCGACGCCAGCCAAGAAAACGGCGGCAGCGCTGATTCCGATTCTCGACGGCATACCTCATGTTACTCGATGGCAGCCCGGTACTTTGGAACGAGGGGATCGTATGTTAATGACTCTTAATGGTTACGGGGCGAAAGCCGCTTGCATTTCGGGTCACTATGCGAGTAAGCTTGGAATCGCGGTGAGTTCAGTTGTATTGCTCACCGAGTATTAACACTACAAAGGGAGGCAGTGAATGAATCGCAGAAAATTTACCATCGCTCTCGGAACAGCGACCGCAGGCCTATTGGCAGGCTCCGCACTCTTCGGGCAGGATAAACCGGCCAAGAAGGGCAAAGGCAAGAAAGCCAAGCACGATTGTAAGGGCAACAATGCTTGCAAGGGTCAGGGCGGCTGCAAGACCGGCGACAACGGTTGCTCCGGCAAGAACTCCTGCAAGGGCAAGGGCGGCTGCGCCGTTCCTCCGAAAAAGACCTAGTCTTTTCGAGTCTAGCAGGCAACAATCGGGGGGCTGCCGTTTGGCGCGCTCCCCGTTTTTATTTGGTCCCTCCAATTTTCTCTTTCCGATGAGCAAGTTACTCCACTCCCTTCTGTTCTTCGCTTCGTTATCCTGGTGCGCGGATTATCGAATCGAAGCGAACATCCGCTACGATCATTATCCGGAGACCGTTCTCGACATTCTGCAGCCGGTGGCGCCGGCGTTGAAGAATCGTCCCGGAGTGATCGTGATCCACGGCGGCGGGTGGATCCAGGGCGACAAAGAGAGCGTTGTCGACAAGTACTGCGTGCCCTTTGTGCAGCACGGCATGGTGGTGGCGAATGTGGAATACCGGCTGGCAAAAGCGGCTACCGCCCCCGCCGCCGTGAACGATGTTCTGAAAGCGGCGCAATGGCTGCGCGACCGCGCCGCCGAGTACAAAGTGGATCCAAACCAGATCGTCGTCATGGGAGGATCCGCTGGAGGACACCTGGCCCTGATGGTGGGAATGTCGACAGAGATGAAGGTCGCGGCGGTGATCGACTTTTTCGGTATCACGGACATCTGGGATCAACTACAAGGGCCGCACCTGCGCGAATACGCCGTCACTTGGATTCCCGAACAACCGGACCGCATGGACCTGGCCCGCCGCCTCTCCCCCATTACTCACGTTCGAAAAGGTTTACCACCCATCCTGAGCGTGCATGGGGATGCCGACCAGACCGTACCTTATGAGCACAGCGTTCGCCTGATCGCCGCGCTGAAATCCGCTGGAGACGATGCAGAGCTAATAACGGTCCCGGGCGGCCAGCACGGTTTCACGCCGGAGGAATTGAGTAAGCTATGGCCACAGATTTTCAAGTGGTTGAAGAAGCACAAAATCAGTAACTGAACCAAAACGTGGCGCGGCCTTCAGGCTGCCGCGTCGAGACTCGTCTCGACGCTCCGGGGAAAGAGCCTCGAGACAAGTCTCGAGGCCGCAGACAACGTGTCCGCGCCACTACCTCGCTTTTCGTTTTTCGGGTGTGGATGGCGCCGACGACGCCACTGGTTTCCTGGCCGGTTGCTGCTTCTTCAAAAGGCGGGCGACCGAGCGGATCAGGTGACTCACTTCATGCGAGCTCTTCTGGATGACGACGTCCGCGCCGGTGTTGGTTTCGTTCAGGCCGAGTGTGTCAGTGAACCCGGAGATCAGAATCACGGCAATCGCCGGATGCTGCTTTCTTAAACGGCTGATGAATTCGATGCCGTTCATCTTCGGCATCTTATAGTCGGTAACCACCACGTCGAAACGTTGCTTCGCGCACAGTTCCAGCGCATCGTGGGGCACGCTAGAGGTGGACACCCTGTGCCCCAGCTCTTCCAGCACGCTGCGGCGCGCTGACAAGCCCAGACAATTGTCGTCCAGCAGAAGGACGCGTCCGGTTAGGTTGTTGGGAGAAGAAGTTGGCATCGGAGAACAAAGCGAAGTTAACAAAGCTGTAGCCAACTGTCAATCATTTTGTAAGAAGGTGCAGGAGCGCAAGATTCAGTGCTTGACTACGAGGGTGATCTGTGAAGCGCGAGAAAAGTTCGCGCAACGCCTGTTCACTCCACTTCGCGTGGGGCCGTGTAGCCGCCCTTGGCGATGATCGAATACTTGATCGGCTTTTGCTTCTCGTCGACGATGCGGAGGGCTTCGCCCGTTTGCGGATTCACCAGCTCCACCTTGATTTTGCGGTACTTTCCGTCCTTAGCCGGATTGGAAGGATGATAGGAAATCGAATACTGGTTGCGCAGCGCGTCTGAAATCGCGCGGTAGATGGATGGGTACTCGGCGGTGAAGCGCGGGAAGAACGCCTGGCCGCCGGATTCGCGGGCGAACGTATTCATCTGGTTGTCCGCTTGCAGGAAATCCATCCGCTGAATGGCGCCCATGTACGCCTCCGCGACAATGCGATAGGCCTGCAAAATGCTGATGGCGTAGATCGGCACGCCTGCCTCTTGGATTGCCTTGCGGGTCTTGTCGAACGTAAGCTTGCTGAAAGTGTCGAGGCCGGTGGAGATCAGCAGGATGGCCTTGCGTCCTTCGATAGTGCTCATGCGCTGCGCGGTATCCACCACGGCATCGTACATATTCGATTCTGAAAAGCCGGGGATCCGCAAGCGCGCCATGGCTTCCTGGGTCTTCATGCGATCGGTCGTGAAATCGGAGAGGATTTCCGGGCGCATGTCGAACGCCACCACCGCCACGTAGTCGTCTTTCTTCAAAGTTTCGACGAAGCCATAAGAAGCCATCAAGGTTTCGTACCAGCCCTGGCCCCAATACTGTTGAATGCGGGCGTTGAATTCGATCACCATGGAAATCGTCATGGGCGCATCGGCATTGGTGCTGAAGCTGGCGACTTGTTGTGGAACATTGTCTTCCAGAATACGGAAGTTGCCCTGCGGGATTCTGGGAATGAAATGACCCTTGTTGTCGAGGACAGCGACTTCGATCTGCACGGTGTTGACGTCGCTGCGGAACGTCGGCAAGGTGTCGGCAACCAGTTTGTCTTTATCCTTCTTGAACTCCGAAGGGATTTTCGGCTCGTCTGCCGCCTCCTTCGGCGCGTCTTTCTTCTTCGGTCTGGCGACGGTTTCAGACGATTGCGATGGAGGTTGTTGCGCCACGGCAAGCTGGAAACAAAGTCCGGCCAGCAGCGACACCAGTGTTAAGATCACGGCTGCTCGTAGATATTTCATAAGACCAGTTGAGGGAACTATACCAGAATAAGCGACGTCTTCGGGGCTGGGATAGTTTCCCGTTGCCCTCTTCTATTCTAAACCCTTACGACGTGGCGCGGCCTCTCAGGCTGCCGCATCGAGACTCGTCTCGATGC
>CATPCJ010000278.1 GCA_955652915.1 uncultured Bryobacteraceae bacterium | reverse complement strand
CTTACTAAGTCGACTATCCGCTTTTCGGAAAACGTTCTCGATTCAACCAATGAATTCGAGTTCGTCGTGACGGACGAAAAAAAATTGGCCGGTCTACCGGAGAGCGCCGTCGCCATGGCGCGCGCCAGTGCCGCCGCGAAGAACCTGGAGGCCCCGTCCTGGCGATTCACGCTTCAGGCGCCCAGTTATATCGCGCTGATGACCTATCTGGACGACGCCAACATCCGTCGCCAGGTTTATGAAGCATTCGTGAATCGCGCGATTGCGGACAAACACGACAACCGTCCCATCATCCAGCGCATTTTGGACCTCCGGCTGGAGAAAGCAAAGCTGCTGGGCTATCGCGACTTTGCCGATCTGGTGCTGGAAGACCGCATGGCTCGCACCGGCGAGCGCGCCAAAGATTTCCTGGTGGATCTCCAGAAGAAAACAGAAGCGCACTTCCATAAAGAAAACGAAGATCTGCGCGCCTTCGCCGAGCAAGACGAACTTCAGCCCTGGGATGTCGCCTACTACGCCGAAAAGCAGCGCGCCGCGCTCTACGATTTCGATGAAGAAGCCATTCGTCCTTACTTCCCGCTGGACAGCGTTGTCCAAGGCATGTTCGAAATCGTGCAACGGCTTTACGGCATTCGCGTGGTGGAGAAGCCCGGCGTGCCAGTCTGGCATCCCGAAGTAAAGTATTACGAGATCCACGACGAGAGCCGGTCTCGGCCCAACAGCCTGATCGGCGCCTTCTACGCCGACTGGTATCCGCGCGAGAGCAAACGCGGCGGCGCGTGGATGGAGGCATTCATCACCGGAATTTCGTCGGGAACCCGACTGGAGCCGCATGCCGGTCTCATTTGCGGCAACCTTACGCCGCCGGTGGACGATCGCCCGTCGCTACTGACTCATCGGGAAGTGCAAACGATCTTCCACGAATTTGGGCATCTTCTGCATCATTGCCTGAGCCAGGTAGAGGTGCGTAGCCTGGCCGGAGCGAATGTGGCCTGGGACTTCGTGGAGCTACCCTCGCAAATCATGGAGAACTGGTGCTGGGAGCGCGAGGCGCTGGATATGTTCGCGCGGCATTACAAAACCGGCGAGGCGATTCCGGAAGATCTGTTCCAAAAAATGGTCCAGGCCCGCACATTTCGCGCGGCCAACACGCAGATGCGCCAGCTCGGATTTGGATTCGTCGATCTGGCGCTGCACCGCGAATTCTCAGCTCCAGCGAACGGGGATGTGCTCGCCTATGCCCGCGATATCCTGCAACCGTTCTCACCGGCGAAATTGCCGGAACACTATGGAATGATCGCCAGCTTCACGCATCTTTTTGCCAGTCCGGTGGGTTACGGCGCCGGTTACTACTCCTATAAATGGGCTGAGGTCCTGGACGCCGACGCATTCACGATGTTTCAAGAGCGTGGCATCTTCAGCCGCGACGTGGGTTCCCGCTTTCGTGAAAACATTCTCGCGCGAGGCAACAGCGCGGACCCGGCCGATCTTTACCGCACCTTCATGGGCCGGGATCCGGATCCGAACGCCTTGCTCGAGCGATGCGGTTTGCTCGCCGGTTAGCGGGCATTTAAATGTCAAGTTTGGTAAAGTAGCGCTGTGCGAGTAGTGCTCATCGCAGTCTGCGCAATTAGCTGCTGCGCTGCTACCATCGACGATCAACAATTCAACGGCCGCTGGGACATCAGCGTCAACGGCGCGGCTTCGCAACGCGCGTGGTGGCTGGAAGTATCCGGCGCGGGCACCAGCGCACTCAAGGGAAAATTCGTCGGTTCTCCCGTTGGCCTTGTGGACGAGATCCCCAAGCTGTCCATATCGGACGGCGAGCTTCGCTTTGCGCTGGACAGCCGCTACCGCCGCGAGCATGCGCAGGAGAAAGGCTTGTATTGGGCTCGACTCGACGACGGAAAACTGAAGGGAACGTTCGAGATCGAAGGCGATCCTTCGTCGTACTTGGAGTGGATCGGTGTGCGCGCGCCGGCGCTTCCCGACAAGGACGATGGAACCTGGAAAAAAAGCGAGACAGTGGTTCTTTTCGACGGACGCGACCTGAGCGGTTGGCAGCCGCTTGGTCCCGTTCGTCCGCCGGCATGGACAGTGAAGGAGGGCGTCCTCACGAACTCGCCATCGGCTCCAAATCTGGTTTCCGAAAAGAAGTTCGGGAATTTTAGCCTCGACGTGGAATACCGCCTCGCTCCGCGGAGCAACAGCGGCGTCGCTTTGCGCGGAAGGTACGAAGTGCAACTGGTGGACGACTTCGATAGACCAGCGTCCAACCGCACTAGTGGAGCTATCCTGGGCCGCATCGCTCCCGCCGTGAATGCCAGCAAACCGGCGGGCGAGTGGCAAACCCTCGCGGTCCGTTTGGTCGGCCGGCAGGTTACGGTGGTGCACAATGGTGTTCGAGTCATCGATAAACAGACTATCGATGGACCGACGGCGATTGCCATGGACGCGAACGAATCCGAACCGGGGCCCATTCTGTTGCAGGGCGATCGAGGACAAGTTGAGTTCCGGAAGATCGTCGTCTACCCTCTGATCAAAACGCGTTGAGCGCTCAAAAGACAGCAAAGCTCTATCGGGTTCGCGGCCGAGTGCAGGGGGTCGGCTTCCGTTATTTCGTCGAGCACGCCGCGAATGCCATTGGTGTTCGGGGATACGTTCGCAATCTGGACGACGACAGCGTCGAAGTCTACGCGTCGGGAACGCGGGACCAGCTCTCCGAATTGGCGGGCCTGTTGTGGAAGGGTCCGCGCTGGGCTGAGGTCCGCGGGGTAAATGAGTCGGAGGCTCCCCTGGAAGACCATTCCTCCTTCAGCATTCGCTCCTAGTGGTGGCACAGGCATTCTCGCCTGTGTGGATCTTAGACCGGCTTTTCACTTCCTGTCACCCATTGCTAGAATCCTTATTGACTTCTGAACTTACCCTCATTCTCTAGCAGGTTGGAAGGAGCCAACATGTTGTTTGTCACTTTTCACGGTGGGTCTTCGAAGGATTCCATCAACCAGGTGTACGCGTACAGCACCGGAAGCGGTCCGCAGAAGGACCCTTCGAGCAAGTCCGTTCTGAATATGTTGTATCTCGACCAACTCTCGGAATTGCGCGGCATGGTGCTGGCCAATGGCTGTCTTTATGTCGCGAACGGCAGCAAGAAGACCAGCAACATATTGTGCTTCCAGGGGTCAGGCTCGACTTACGATCTCGTCAGCACGTTCGTCTGCGGGAATCTGAACTCTGTCAATCATCCCTTTTCGCTGGTCTTCGATGGCGCCGGACACTGCTTCGTTTCCAATCAGGACACTAACGTAGTGGCAATCTTCAACGTCGGTGCCACGGGGGAAACGGCTACGCCCGGTCCCGTGGCGTCTTATCTCACCGGGCTGGGATTGACCGGCACATTTCTCGACGCAACGTTCGTCGCTTCTAAAGTGGGAACTCTTCCCAACGTCCCGCCAACGCCCACGCTTGAGGATGGACAGGGCGGTTTGGATGTGACCACGACCGGCACGGGCAAGGACGAAAAAGTTTCACATTCGGTGCGCGACCTTGCGTTGGCGAACGGAATTTTGTTTGTGGCCGACGAACCAGGCGGCTGCGTGCGCATGTATGATCCTTCCACCGGCGAGTACCACGGAAAAAGCACCGGTGCGCTGAAATCGCCCACTCACTTACTCATTCAAGGCACAACGATGTATGTTACCGCCGGCCAGGAGATCTGGTCGAGTCCTGTTCCGACCGACGCGTCTAACCCGACGCTCAACTTCACCAGCGTCTTTTCCACGACATTGGGCGACGTCGCGGGGCTAGCTTTCGATCTGGCCGATCCACCGAATAGTTATATTGCGATCCGAACCTCTAAGCCGCCCCAGATTCTCATCTGTGACGAAAACCTTCAAAATCCGCAGCAATTTACGGTTTGTACGGACAGTCCGGAATTCCTGTTGTTTGTCCCGGACTAGTCTTGTGGGCGGGCAATCCTGCCCGCGGCCGGCTTTTAGCCGGCACTAGAGTGGGGCAGGATGGCATCCTGCCGCGGATTGGTAATCCGCCTCGTGGTGGATCGGAATTACTTCCGCACCGATTGCCAATCGGCCGCAGCCGTCTTCTAGCCGGCATCAGGTATCGAGCTTCTCGGCATTGATCTCGATCACGTGCCGGTCGGGATCCAAAATATAAATCTGTGGGAAACCGGCGATGCCCCGCGGATTGGTGTGCATCTTCATCGGATCGCGATCCTCGGCGTCTTCCCGATATCCCCTCGAGTTCAGAAACTCCAGCGCGGTCCGATAACTTGCCACCCGTACGGCAAAGTGGCCATCGCGTGTATCGATTCCCTTGTCTCCGCGAAAAGTAGCGCCCGCATGCAGGATGAGATGCAGTTGCTGATCCTCGCCTATTTGAAACCAGGCCCCTGGAAATGCAAAACCAGGCCGCTCGATTTCGTTCAACGACAGGATATCCCGATAGAACTGCCTGGAGCGATCCAGATCGGTCACGGTGAGACTGACATGGTGGATGGTCTCGATTCGCATAGAAGTATTTTGGCTCATGCAACGGCTAACCGGGGCGGGTGATAAACTGATCGCTATTCGATCTATGGAGGCTTTCACATGACCTGGATTCCTTTCCGTCCGAATGAAAATGACCAGAAGACCACCGCCGAGGACGTTTCCGAAATACCGGCGATCCAGCAAAAGACACTCTCGAAGAACAAGGACCTGCGTTGTCCCGACCGTGTAGCGCACGAATATCAAATCGCCGGCGGCAAGGTGATGTTCAAAGTTGCGGATGACCTGCCGATCCCGTTGAAAGGCGTTGGCCTATTTCAGCCGGGCGCTGAATACACCGGTATTGGCCGAATCTCTACCGGCATGGGCACGCCGCATATTGAAACTAACCCGGATTTCCTGGGAGCGCGGTTATCGTTTCAAACCACCGGCGGGCAGCGGATCGATTTTCTTGGCATCAACGATCCGGCGGCGCCCACGGACAACCATAAGGACTTCATGAGCGTAATGCACGCGACCGGGGAGTCCGCCGGGGCGCACTTCCCAGTGATTGGCGAGTGGGGCGCCTACGAAGTGTTCGACCTGATTGCACAGCAGGCCGAATTTGGCGATGCACTGAAGGATCGGATGGGCTGGGTGAAGGCGGGCAAGACGCTGGCTCACCTGACTAAGCAATCGATTCGAGCCGCTTATTCCAGCACCGCGTACCAAACCTATTGGACGGGTATCGAGGAGATCGGCGGCACTGCGGGCAAGTTCATGCTGGTTCCAACTCGAGACGAAAATCAGCGTCCCGGATTTCGTCCGGGTGAGCGCCATCTTTCGCACGAGTGGAAGACGCGGCAGGGAGCGGGAGACATTGAATTTCAACTCTTTTGGATCTCATACTTGAACGAAGAAGAGACACCCACCAGCGAGCTCACCAGGCGCTGGGACCAAACACACAAACAGTTGGCGGGCAAAGTTTGGTTCCCTAAAACAGACCTGGATTCCAGCGAAGCGGTGTTGTGGGCGACGCTAGCGTCGGAGATGGGCGCCAATCCAGGAAATTGGGTTCACAACCAGGAAAACAACATTCAGGAGCCCGCCACGCAGTTCGGATTAGCGCGGAAGTTGGCGTACCAGAAAAGCCAGGATGGAAGAGGGGCCTTGCCGCCGGCGGCATATCAATCGGTATTCGCAACCGGGAAAATCGGCGAGGAGCTGGAGCAGGAATTGAATAAGCGCCGGGATGCCAAAACCAAGGCTGGGCATGTTAATTCCGCGCCTCCGGGATCGTGAGTTCGCGGCTATCGCTGGAGACAAGCATTTAAGGCCGGGGGGTGAGCCGTGCCGGAAATAGAATTTCCCGGCGACTTCCTTGAGAACATTCCGAATGATGCGCACGCCATTGAGGGTGTCGGCACGTCGACCGCCGCGTTCATTGGGCGCGCTCTTCGCGGCGAGGTCGATCGGCCGATCGAAGTGACCAGCTTCGCGGAATTCGAACAAGTATTCGGGAGCCGCTATGTCGGAAGCGCGCTGGGTTTTGCCATC
Organism: uncultured Bryobacteraceae bacterium; assembly: GCA_955652915.1. Classification (GTDB taxonomy): domain Bacteria; phylum Acidobacteriota; class Terriglobia; order Bryobacterales; family Bryobacteraceae; genus Palsa-89. The sequence goes on along the minus strand of CATPCJ010000278.1, from coordinate 90 downwards.
GGTGACTTTTTCGCAAATGGCGGGAGCAGGGCGATCGTCGTCCGGGTGTTCCAGCCGGAAGGTTTGGCTCGCGATCAGGATGGCTGCGCG
>CATPCJ010000277.1 GCA_955652915.1 uncultured Bryobacteraceae bacterium | reverse complement strand
GAGCGTTCGGCAAATGTGTCTGCCCACAGCCTGCCGTTAGATCGAAAGCGGATGCGAACGCTAAAGACCAAATCGAATAGGCAGGATCGTTTCTACTCCTTCATCAGCCGATAGCGATGCGGCTTCGGCTGGGCCGTCGCGCGCTGCAGCGCAATCGCCTCGTCCTCCAGCGCGTCCAACGAATCCGCGGTGGCGCGCACCTTCTTTAGATCGTAATCCTTGAACGCATTCTCAACCATCATCCATCGTGCGAAATGTAAATGATTGTGGCGATGTGTAAGACCCAGCACCTCCCGGGCCTGTGCGGACATCGGCGTCGTGCGCGTTGCGAGATTGATGCCTGCGCCGAGCTGCTCCGCCGTAAAGCTCCCGATGGTATCGTCGTCGATGCCCAGGCGATACGCGCCTTCAGCCAGCCCGGTGATCTTGAGCGTCTCCTGGTTCAAGGTCTCTGTGAAATCCGAGCAGCGCAGGGCTAGGGCGAGCATCCCATCATCCGCTTCAACCGCCATGGGAAGAGCGCGGTCGAGTTGGCGCCATTTGAGATCGCCATCGATCTCGACGTCTTCAACGGTTGTGTTTTCCGCCACCGTTGCTGTCCCGGCGGCGGAATCGATCTCCACGTTGGTAACCATCCCTGGCGCGCGCCACGACTTGAGCAGGGCCTCGGCCATAACCAGATGCACTCCGGGTGAGGGATGGACCCGATCGGCGATCAGCCGCTTGGCATCCTCGGAAGCAACTTCGTTCGCCGCCCGGAGGAGCGCGACGACCGGTGTATTCAGATCGGCCACCAGGAGTCCATTGGATTTGCCGAGCTCCCGGACGAACTCGCCGAACTTCCGCAGTACCGAATTGTAGCCGCCGTCAAAAGACGGAGGCCTGGTTACGTCGTCATATGCCGACGGCTCCAGCAGCGTCACCCGCGTCCTGGGCAACTGGGTCTTGAGCCTCTCCAGGATGTGGCCATAACCATCCGAATATCCGCGAAAGATCCCGGAATTAAACGGATGATACTCGCCGTCGTTCATCCCTAGCATGATGGTGACGACCGTGGGCCGGTAGGGGAAAACATCCCGCCGCAAGCGCTCCTCGATGGTCCCGCCGAGGCCGCCCGACACGCGGTCGCCGCCGAATCCGGAGTGAACAAAACGGATGCGCAGGTTGGGGAAACGTGTGAGGATGAACGTCTCCGCGTAAACGGTGTAGAGGCGTTGAGCCGTGATGCTATCGCCGTAGAATACGACGGTATCGCCGTCATGGAGATAAAACTCTGGCTTCGCCGCGCCGAGCGTGGTGGCCAGCAGAACCAGCGCCAGGATCGCGCGCATGTTCTTAGGATAACCCGCGGCCGAAGCCTAGAACGGAAGGATCTCTTCCCGCACCGGATCGAAATCGATGCGGCGCTTCTCGACGTAGGCGATGTTTCCCAGGTGCGATGCCTGAGCGGATCGATGACCGATGAGTACATCTCCATTGGGGAGCTTACGGCTGCGCACGCAGTCCAGGAAATTGGCGACATGGTCGTAATCCATATCCCCGGTGGCCTGAACCGTTACCGGCTGCGCGTTTCTGCCCGCTGGTGTGTAAATATATCTTCCGCGATCGATGTAAAGCCGGCCTTCGGTTCCACACATTTCCACCGCGGCGCCTGTGACGCCGGGCGCCAACGTGGCTTCGAAGGTCGCGCTGAACTCGGCGGGATATTCCAGCAGAACGTTGATCGTGTCGGGTGCGGTGCGGCCGTCCTTGGCGAAGTAAATGCCGCCCGCGGCTACGGCCGACTTTGGTATATCGTGGCCCAGGAACATATGGACTACGTCGATCCAATGAGTGAATAGATCGGTGACTTGCCCACCCCCAAAATCCAGGTAGGCGCGCCAATTCCAATACTGCTGCGGGTCCCAGTCGCGCCATTTCAGCGGGCCCAGATAGCGCGCCCAATCCAGGTTGGATGGCCGCTGCTGCAATGATTCCGGGGCCTTCCGAAGATGATACGTGTTCCCATGCCACCAGGTGCGCGCCAGGGTGACCTTTCCAAGCTTGCCGGTGTCGAAGTACTCGCGCTTGGCTTGCAGATAATGCCTGCCCGAGCGCTGTTGCATGCCCACCTGGCAGATTCGACTATTCACGCGCGCGGCCTTGACGATCCTGGGGCCTTCCTGAGGCGAGAGCGTCAGTGGTTTTTCGACGTAGACATCCTTGCCCGCATTGAGCGCATCGATGGCGGTTCGTGCGTGCCAATGATCCGGTGTGGCAATCAAGACGACATCGATATCCTTGTTCTCGAGCATCTTCCGATGGTCCGTGTAACTGGTGGCCTTAGGCGCCAATTGAAGCGCTTTGTCGATCTGCTGCGCGTAAATGTCGCAGACCGCGACCACATCGACATTCGAGTCCTTTTGAAATCCGGACATGTCGTGACGGCCGCGCTCGCCGACGCCGATGGCGCCGAGCCGGATTCTATCGTTGGCTCCCAACACGCGCGAATAGGAGAGTGCGGTTAAAGCCGTCACTCCCTTCAGGAAATTTCGACGGTCAGATGAATTGTCGGACATGATTACTTTAGTGTAGTCCGCTACGGTTAATTATGTGGTGGGGGTAGTATAACGTTTACCGCTACGGCAATGCGAGCGCCACTAATTCCGCCGGAAAGCCCACCGCCCCGACGGCCACTACGATGAACTGCCGGCCGTCGATCGTATAGCTCATCGGTATCCCGGTCGCCGTGGCCGGCAATTGCATTTCGTGGACGATCTCGCCGGTCTTCTTGTCGATTGCGCGGAACGTATTTCCACCGCCGCCCGCGACTACGTTGAAGAGGTTGGCTCCGTCGGCGCTAAATAGCAGCGTCTTGGTGACCATCAGCGGAGCGCGCGAAGGCCTTCCCGCCTTGCTCAGATCGATGCCCTTCATTAGCGGATGGTTTTTCACATAGTCCGGCGCCGCGCCGTTGGGAATCATCCAGACATGATCGCCGGTGTTCAGGTCGATCGCTGTGATGCGTCCCCATGGCGGTTTCACCAGCGGCAAGCCTTGCGGTCCAAGGTTTGCGGCCGGCGCCACTCGCGCCGTATTCTGTTCCGCCATGTCGCTGGCGGCGCCGGCAGCGGCGCCCGGTTGACCCCGTCCTCCCGGCCGGCCGGCGCCGACGTACCCCATGTCCGAGCGCTTCGGATCGGCGACAGAAAGCGCCAAACGATCCGCATTCGTGACCGAAGAAACGTAAAGGATGCCGGTTTCCGGATCCACCGCGCCTCCCTGCCAGTTTGCTCCTCCAACGTGCGATGGCAACAGCAGAGTCGCTCTTTTTCCATTCGTGTCGGTCACTATGGGTGGCGTAAACAGCGGCCCCATTTTATACTCGGACGCTATCTTGACTGCTTGGGATTTAATCTCCGGAGTGAAATCGATCAGATCGTCCAGACTAATTCCTTGGCGGTCGAAAGCAAGCGGCTTGGTGGGGAACGGCTGTGTCGGCGACGTCTTTTCCCCGGGCACGTCGGATTGCGGTACGGCCCGCTCCACAATAGGCCAGACCGGCTCACCGGTCACCCGGTCGAACACATAGGTGAACGCCTGCTTGCTTACCTCCGCGACGGCCTTGATCTTTTTCCCATTGGCGATGATGTCCAGCAGGATCGGCGCCGCGCTGACATCCATGTCCCACACGTCGTGATGGACAAGCTGGTAGTGCCAGATGCGTCGACCCGTCCGCGCGTCCAGGCACACCAGGCTATCCGAGAAAAGATTGTTCCCTGGCCGGTTTCCGCCGTAATAATCGCCCGTAGGCATCTCCACGGGAATATAGACGTACCCAAGTTCTTCGTCGCCGCTCAACGGGACCCATGCGCCGGTATTGCCGCTGTACTTCCAGGAATCCTTTTCCCAGGTGTCGTTGCCAAACTCGCCTCGCTGCGCGATGGTGTGGAAGGTCCACAGCCGCTTGCCGGTTCGTACGTCGTAGCCGCGAATGTAGCCCGGTACGTTTTCCTTTGAGGGCGGAGCCGTGCCCGCCCTAAGCGCGGCGCCCACCACGATGGAGTCCCGAATGACAATGGCCGGAGAACTCGATCCAATCTGCCCGGGCTTCACCACCGCGCGGTCTAACCCTTCGGTCAGGTCGACAATTCCATTCTTGCCGAAGCCTGGGATCGGGATTCCGGTCTTGGCATTGAGGGCGATCAACTGATAGCCGGGGGAGATCAACAGGATTCTTTCGTCGCCATTGCCATCGGTCCAGTAAGCCAGCCCCCGATTCTGAGGCCGGGCGACCAGAGCGCCGCGTGCTCCTTCGTCGAGGCGATACACCCAGAGTGTTTCTCCGGTGGCCCCGTCGATCGCGATCGCGTCTCGCCTGGTGCCCGCCGTGACGTAGAGCACGCCCCCGGCCATGAGAGGCGTAACCTCCCAATTGAAATCGGGACGCTTGCCGAAATTTTGCGCCTTCCATTCCCAGACGATCTTCAATTCTTTTACATTGCCGGCATTGATCTGGTCCAGCGGCGTGTATTTCGTGGTTCCGGCGTCGCCGCCGTAGAAATGCCATTCGCCGTTCCTCGCGCCCTGTTGAGCGTTTCCCGGCATCGCGGCTATGGAAGACAACACCAGCGTTAGGATTGCAGTCGTTTTCATCTCTTGAGTTCGATTCTGATTTCATCCAGGGCGGCGGACGCGCTATCGAGTTCCTTTTCGCCGGCGGGAAAATCATTGGTGTTAAGTATGTAGGCGACGATATCCGCATACTGCCGCCGGCTGAGAGTGCCCGGATCTTCCGAAGGCATCGTCTTCCGGATAACTTCAAAAAGATCGCCCGCCGTCTTGCCCTGCCACTTTTTCAGGAACGCGTTTCCAACCAATGGCGGAGCGTCTTCACCGCCAGTCAGATTTTCGCCGTGACATTTCGCGCATTCCTCGCGGTAAACAGTTTGTCCGCGCCTGACCTGGACCTTTGAAAAAACCCCGTCCCAAACCGAGCGCGAGACCGCGGCGGCGGAACAAGTCAGCAAGATGAGCAGGATCGCTGGTCTAATCACGAGGCAACTAAGGTTTCTCTCCCGGCGGCGGCGCGTTCGGGTCCACCTTTTTGCCATCGCGAGCGGGCGGCAGCCAGCCGTCGTTCGACGGGCCATTCTGGAAGAATTTCGCGTCGTTGCTCAGTCGATGGCCTTTCGCGTACCGGGCCGCGTTGGCTTGGCCGAAGATCTTGCCGGCTCGCAGGACATCGTCGTGAACCTTCTGCATCAGCATCTCGTACTTGTCGTCGCCCTGATTGAATCCGGAGAAGGAACTCAGATCGTTGTTTCCGATGATGACCACGTCCACGCCGGGCACGGACGCTATATCAAACGCATTCGCCACTCCGGTGGGTGTTTCGATCATGATGGTGACCAGCATATTGTCG
>CATPCJ010000276.1 GCA_955652915.1 uncultured Bryobacteraceae bacterium | reverse complement strand
CCGAAGACCGAAAGTGATTCAATCCCCATAGAGCGTGGTCCGGCTCAGTTCAACGCATTCTATCCGCAGTGCTCCGGCCAGAATCTTGGTTCGTGCTACGAGCATTGATCGCCGGAGCACTGCGGATAGAATCCTAGACATCATGGGGAGTGGCTTCGTCAACGAAGAACACCATTGGCAGATCTTGGAGCAAACGCACCTTCGTCCGTCGATTGATCCTCTCGAATCCCCGTAGCGCCACTCGTCCTATAACTTTGCCTGGGGACCCGGCAAGCGCCGAAATACTCGCGGCTCGGCTCTGTGGGTTCAACATATAACCTTGAAAGTATCCGAACATCCGCGGCTGGACTTTCCTTAGCAGCTCCAAGGGGGAAATGATCCCGCGGCCAAGCAGATTCACGAGAGCACTCAGTCTTGCTGAGTCTGTCATCGTGGCAGCTTCTACTGTGGCGATCGCAGGTTGCGGCGCGGCGCAAAAATAGCAATAAACCGGTTCTCCTACCGCACTCTCCGCACGGCGACAGAGTTGGATATATTCGGTTGGTTCGGCGACCAAGTGATTATTGACATTCCCATCCCAATTGCTTTCATCGGTAGGTAAGCCGCTTACAGCGTGGCGCGATAGCAGACTCCCGGTACAGGAAGAGCTACTTGAATGACGACCGCAGGTGCGGCTTCATCATCTGAGAACCTACGCGCAATCCTGCTTGCTCTCGAGCGAGGAGTCGAGATTGATCTGAAAATGCGTTCGGTGGCGTTCCGTAGACTGCTTACGTTTCGTCCAACTCAGGTACAGGTTTCGCACCAGATGTGATCGTCGGGTAAACTTGGTCTAACTATAAGGTCTGCGTCGGGAAAAGACTTCACAAGATACGAAAGCGCCACGGTGAACAAGTTGTCGTCGAGGACGCCGTCCTGATACGCAGCGAAGGCTTCGTTGGTGATAAGGACTGTTGAGATGATCGGAATTCGCGAGGTCGATAGCCGGATGAGATCGGATGCCAATCGTCCCGCTCTTCTTCGTTCTACGCGACTATGTTCGCCCAAAAGAAGAATCACCACGACAGGGTAGCATCGTCGCGAATGTGAAAAGCACGGTCGGCCAAGAAAGCCGCCACCTACATGTCTTGTTGCTATACGATGCATTGTGATGCCGCACGGGCCTTTAGAAGCGGCCGCGGCGTACAATGAAGAGATGGAACAAGTGGCCAAGCCCGAGCCGCTCGAACGTGGCGAGCGTTCTGACACCAAGCGGCCACTCGTGTTTCTGGACACAAATGTGATCATCGGATACCTCCGAGGTGATCCGTCGGCGGCACAGTTGTTTTCCGCCGAAGCAACTGGCCGCATTCGCTTCGCCGTGAACCCGATTGTGCTGCAGGAACTGCTTCTCGCGGCTGACGCCGCAGATCGACCCGAGTTCCAACACATTAGAGATCATTTACGAGTGCTGCCTGTAGATTTCGCCAAAGCTGAAGCGTTGCTCCCGCGGGCACGGGCTCTGAGAAATCGCCTGGCGCACCCGAATGACATTCTCATACTCAGCAGCGCCGATGAATGCGACTTCCTGGTCACGAGCGACGTACACCTCAAGAATTTGGTGACGGCCGCGACACCCCACGTAGTAACTCCTGAAGAGCTCGTTACCCATCTCCGAGCAGCGTAGTGCGTGTCTACTTCGATACTGGAGTATTCATTGACTTTCTCAGCACGCGAGGGAACACGAACGCAATTTTGCGATCCTCAGGGCGGCGAGGACGCAACCCGGCGGAGATGGCGGTTGACGCCGAGCGGCTGTTCGAAAGAGTCAGCCGCGCCCACACCGGAGGGACTTCGTGTCTGACGTATTACGAGGTTGAAGAAGCGCTCTATCGGCTTCTTGCGCAATCTGCAAGGGGTGTTTTCAAGTGCAAGTACGTTGTTGATTCCCGCGGCACGATCAATAACTACCCAGGTTCAGATAGTGGTTGAACTATTCAACATCTCAGTGCTGGACCTGACGTCTGGAACGGTCCGCCTTCAGCTCCAGCAACTCGACTTACAGACGCGTGGGATTCGAGCCGCCGACTCGCTTCACGCGGCGAGCGCGATCGCATTCGACGCCGACCTTATCGTCTCAACGGACGATGCACTGCTGGATCTGGATGGAATCCTCATGAACGCTCGAGGCACCATGATACTCTGTCGAGACACGGATTTGTCACTCCGGCTCTTATAGAAACCGGCGGACGAGTACGGGCGTCGAGACGAGTCTCGACGCGGCACGCACGAGTGCGTGCGCCACGTTAGGTTACCGGCCGCTCAGTTAATCCTCTTCCGTTCACCAGAGCAATTTGAATCCGAGTTGCGACTGGCGGGGATAATTTGAGTTCGGTGCGCTCACTCCCGCCTTGATGATCGATCCGAAGGTGGTGTTCGTGGCGGTCCGGTCGAACTCCTGGTTGGTCAGAAAGAAGGAGTTGAACGAATTGAACATCTCCGCCCGAAATTGCAATTTAAAACGTTCGTTGATGGAGGTCATCTTGTTTAGCGATAGGTCGATCAAGCGGAATCCTTGGAAACGGATGTTGCTCATGCGGTTTGGCGCATAGCGGGGCGAGTAGCGCGGCGAGATGATCCAGTTCGGCGTGGTACAGCCCGCGTCGGCACTGTATTTGAGCATGGTAATGGTGCCGTTGTTATTCCACTGCGCGACGCATGCCGTCACGCCCTGCACCACCTGTTTACTCCAGTCGACATTCAACGCCGCGTCCTTGACGTAGAGAATGTTCGTCGGCAGGTTCCAGGGCCGGCCGGATTGCTGCTGCACTATGACCGAGTTCTGCCAGCCGCCAGTCAGCCTGCGAATAAATGGGGGACCGCTCTTGCCACCAGGAACTTGCGTCACCGCGCTCAATGAAAAATGATGCGGAACATCGTATGACGCGGGGCCTTTCTGCATCACGAGGTTTTCCGGATCCAGGAATCCCGACTGCTCGAGCGTCTTTGAATAGGTATAGTTCGCGCGGAATGTCGACCATTTGTTACGTATGGAATAACTGGTCTGCAGCGAGTCGTACCAATGTCTACCGTCGTTCCGCATCAGTTCGGTAATCTGTCCGAATTGCGGGAACGGGGCGGACAGCGTCGCGCGGGATAGCGTGGTGCTCGAAAACAAGTTGGTTCCCGTGAACGCGGGAATATTCGCGAACGGATTCGAGAACGTTTTGTCGCAGAAACCTGGACTGCCGCCGGCGTAGTAGTTGCAACTGTCGCGCATGGAACCAGAGATGTCATTCATCGTCCGCGAGTCCTGGAGGTCGACGCCCCGGCTGCCCGAATACGATACGTCCAGGACGCTCCGCACGGTCAGCGCGCGCTGCACGCCGAGCGAAAAGCTATTCACATGCGGCAAGCGGAACTTGGTGTTCACTACGCTGAATGCACGTCCGGCAAATGTAAGAGATCCTCCGTCCGCTCCGGGTGGAAGAAGAACGCCATCCGGAAATGGATTGTTGATCTTGTTATTCAACGGCAGCCGGCTCTCGTCCGCCGAAAACACCAGCGGCGTGGTGTTGCTGAATCCTGCCGTCTGGAGGTAGTCGTTATTCGGATTCACGAAGAAGCGGCCCCATCCGCCACGCAGCACAGTCTTCGGCGTCAGTGCATAGGCGAAGCCGAAGCGGGGCTGCAGAGTTTTGTAGTAGGGGTCCACGGCACGGGACGGCCGGCCATTCACACCTGCAAATGCCAATGAACCAGTGATTGGCGCGAGAGGATACTTGGAGCGGTCGACAAGACTGTCGACTGCCGACGGAGCAGTGGGATCGAATCCGCGGTCCATCCGGTTGAAACGTTCCTTGGGTGGAATGTTTAGATCCTCGCGAAGGCCGAAATTGAGGGTCAGGCGGCGCGAGACCTTCCAGTCGAACTGCGCCCAGGGCGCTATATAAGGAAACTGATAGATGGGGAACACGTTGTAATTCACCGATCCCGAACTCGGCGTTCCGAGCAGCCAGGAGGCGATGGAGTTTCCTTTCAACGCCTGGCCCGTATTGTAGATCTCCTGCGTGAATGCGGCCGACGCCCCCAGCGTGAAAACGTCGCCCGGACTTTGCGTCGAATACTGGAGCAGCCGCATGTCCACTCCGCCCTTCAGCACCCGCGCGCCATGCGCCCAAGTCACCGTGGGATGCAACGTAAAGGTGTTCGATATACCCGAACTCGGATAGCGTCCCAGGGACTGGTATCCGCTGAAGGTGTAGCGGCCGAAGTACGATCCATAGGGCAACTCGCTTTGCAGCGACTTGGGGAAGCCAAGTTGAGTGATATCGAAATTGTTGTCCGGCGTGGCCCAGGAGGCTTCCACGTAGCGCGCAAAAGACGTGCGCACATTCAGCAGCAGGGAAGGCGACAGCGTGCTTACCCAGTCGATCGCCGCTGAGTCGTTGATGCGTTTCAGCGGGTCCTGGCCATCGACGCCGGGCTTGTCGGCCGCAACGCCGTTGGTTGGCCTGGTCTCGGTACGGTCGTTGCGGGTGTAACGCACGAAGAACCGGTGGCGTTCACTGAGATTCTGATCCACCTTGATGGCCAGGTTATAGAACGCGTCGCCGGCGGGGTTCTGTCCCCCCGATAGGAACAGGTTCTTCTGGGAGTAATCTTCGCCCGGCGTCGTGGTGTTGGGAGCTGGAAAATAACTAAGTATCTTCCGTGCGATCGGATTGATACGGCCGGCGGGAATGATGTTGCCCGGAAATGGCGCCCGGTCAAAGACACCCGCGCTGTTCGTCGCGCCCGTTGCCGGATCGTAGATTATGAACTGACGCCCGGCTTTGTCCTTCAGATTCGAAAAATCGCCAGTACGCATCTCGAGCGCGGGCACGGAGAGCACCAGCGGCTGCGGCGAATCCTCCTGGTAGCGCTCGTAGTTCACCATGAAAAACGTTCGATTGGCGCCGTTGTAGATCCTGGGCAGGATGACAGGGCCGCTCACCAGAACCCCGTATTGATCCAGTGAATGACCGTCTTTCGGGGCTCCCCTGGCGTTGTTCTGGAAGGAATTGGCGTCCAGCCAATTGCGCCGCAGGAACTCGTAAGCCGATCCGTGCGCCGCGTTCGAGCCGCTTTTGAGAACCGCGTTCATCACGGCGCCCGCGGTCTTCCCGTATTGCGCGTCGTAGGCGTTGGTCTGAATCTTGAATTCCTGCACCGAGTCCACCGGCGGCACGTAGGCGATGTTGTTCCCGCCCGCTTGCGCGTTGTTCGGAACTCCGTCGATGAGGAATTCAGCCCTTTGCGAAGTTCCTCCGACGCCCCACTGCGCAATGGCGCCGTTGTCGAAAGGCCGCTGGTAAGCGAGCGACCCGTTAAAGTCCACGCCCGCCACCAGGGAGGCGAGCATGAAGGGATTGCGCCCGTTGAGTGGCATTTCGGAGATGGTCTTGCCGTCAACCAAGCCGCCTCGATCTCCTGAACTCGATTCGAGCAGGGAGACATCCGCCGTCACGGTCACTTGTTCGCTGGTGGAGCCAAGCTCCAGCTTCACATCCAAGGTGGCCGCCTGGTTAACATTCAGCGTCAATCCGCTACGCTTGTGATTCTTGAAGCCGGGATGCGCCACTGTCAGCTCGTAGTTGCCTGGCTGAATCAACGCGAAGACGTAGTTGCCTTCGTGGTCCGTGGTCTGACGCAACGTTTCGCTCTTCTCCACATCGCGCAGCGAGACGACGGCTCCCGCGATGGCCGCGTTGTGCGGATCGGTGATGCGGCCATTCAACGTCGCACGGAAATCTTGAGCCGTAAGAATCGGCAAGAGCAGCACTGGCGCCAAACACGCAATTCGCATATTGCCCCCAACTGCCGGCCCACTTTCCCGGTCGCCGGCTGATTGTGTATAGTCTATCTCTTCCTTAACTCGGGCGCACACCCTCTCAAATGACCTCGCTCAAATAACCGTGGGGGGATGGGTCTACGAGGTCGTTCAGTGCCTTCGCCATGCAGTAGGCCGTCGTTTACTCTCGGATCAAGACTTTTTTGCTGCTCACCACTCTCCGCGTAATCATTCAAGATTTAGAACGAAAGGAAAAGGAATTGGCTGCACGACGAATATCGTTCAAGCCGCCGAGTCAGAGTCAAGGGCGCCAATTCCCGCAGAAGATGCGAATGTACTGCAACCGATGACGCGAGAGCGAAGCTTGGAATAGGTGATAAGACACCTGGGGAAACATTCTTGGCAACACAACGGATCTCAGGTTTGTCTTCGCTTTCGCGGCAACACCCGCTGTTGCATACCAATGCACCAAACCAATCCTTCTTGTACCGAAAACGGCTTCGCTCGATGCGAAAGCTTCGCGACTTTTTCGCCTGAGCGTCCGATCACGGCTAGTGAAAAATCAGATATAATTCGTTTCCAATGCCAGAGTTTGAAAACCATACGATAGAATTCGAGACCGCTAACCATGCCGAAGAGGAAGTCGTTATTTCCGGTCCTCAGGTTGCCTGTGTTGGATGGATTCCTTTTTATGATGATGTTTCGGAAATGCCATCGTGCGATTACAAAAGTCATTCATTAGCTAAATCTGTTTTCCGGCCGTCGGCTCTATCGATACTTTTTCGATCGGGTAATCCGTCAGACTCCGGCTCCGACAGCAACCCTTCGCCCGCTAGTTTCAGCGATCGTACGCAATTTCTTAAGTTCCTCGAGTCCAAGAACTACAGAGCAGCTCTGGCCCTTGATGATGTAAAGCTAATCGCGACAAAAGCTGGCCGCCCGCTCAGGGTGTCCTTCAAATCACCCGAAGCGGTTGGTTTTACGCCAATTCGGGTTATGTTCGGATCTCATATATACACCTATTATGATCGAGGCGAGGGCGGTGATGACTGGGAATTCACGGTCAACGCGGACAAAGGGGAAGTTACAATCCGATACACAGTGCGGTTTAAGCTCGGTAAGTTAGGGCAGTTCGGTTGCTTCTTGTTGACAGGGCGACCTGCGCCATCAGCCTTGATGAGTATTCATTACCGCATCTCAAGCAGTGGTCAGGTCTCGGTGGGATTCTCGGGGTCGTACGTTCCTAGCCAGTCGTATTACATTAACTGGACTCGTGAAAACATGCACGATATGATAGGTAACAGTGCAGAGGCGATTAACGGCTTCCTTGACGCTGGCGGATGCAAAGATGCACAGACAAAGTACTTTTTGGAACGAAACCTGTGATGGTTCAGTAGCGGACAATATGGCGAGTATGTTGCCAGTTTCGCAGTCGCTGGCCAACAAAGGTATTCCTTGTAAACTCTTATGAAGCAGAGAGAAAACCGTGAAAGAAACACATGAAAGCAATGTTTCAGTCATTGCCGGTTCTCATGGATCGCAATGGCTTAGAGAAGATCGGCGGATCGGCGAATAAATTGCAACGATATGGGTAGTTGCAGAGTGGAATGGCCGATATGTTGATTGGTAAAGGTACCGCTTCTCGAAGGGAGTAGGCCGTGGATAAGAACAAGGTTGATTTTTTAACGCTCAGACGTTTGGCCCCCGGACCGTTCAGCGAATCGATGCTTGAGTTACTTTCCAATGGTGTTGACTTTGAAAGTTTTCGTATTGAATTCAAGAACATAGAGCTGGGGGACGATCCCTTCACGGAGAAGCTGAATGTGTCGTTCTTTGTTCGGCTTCCAAACGAGAAACGCCACCGCTTCAAGGGTCAGGCCCCTGGTCCGAGACTGTTTTTCACGTTCACCGCAGCCAAGTCACCTGAGAGAAACCTTTCTGAATTCAGGGACTTCGTGAAGGACTTCGCCGTCACGGCAGGGACTGCGCCTTTCGTAACGCTGTCCGCTGGGCAGCACATGGGAGACTGACCGGCCCTTTTCAACCATTGGTGGTCCTGGCCAGATTCGGACATTCCCGAGAGGCACAAGCCGTGACCGAAAACAAAGAACGAATAAGGGTGTTCGCCGGTAGACCAACCGTTTTCACGAAGGGGGTGGGTGGGTCTGCCTGACTCAGATGGGTCAATAAACTGCCACTAGCCCCAGATTGGGACCTCTCACCCGTACCACCTCATCCATCCTTGCTCCCAAGCGCCGTCCCTGCGGCCCAGGAAAAACAGACCAAGAAAAGGGCGACAGAAAAAAGCGACAGAAAAAAGCGACAGAAAAGGGCGACAGAAAAAAGCGAAGACGAAATCGAAAAGATTCCTGATTGGAAGAAGAACCAGGGGGCAGGAACTGCAAAAGCTAGCCGCCACTGGCGGCGATCCCGAGGAGCAGACGATTCTCAAACAAGAGTATGACTCCCTGCATGCCGGCGAGGGCCACGGGAATCAGCAACCCCTGCCGCCAGACGATACTTACTAAATGGAGGACGACCCTAAGATTGTGTTGCCACCGGCGCACCCGGACGAGCCGTCGATTCCAAAGAATGCGAAGAGTAAAAGCATTCAAGTTTCGCCTGCCGTACTGGATGCCGCCCGCAAGGGTAGCGAAGAGCTGCTACGGGACTTGCGCACTGCTCCCGGCGGCCTGACCCAAGCCGAGGCCGAGGAGCGGGCGCGCTCGATCGGTCCGAATGAAGTGGCGCAAGAGAAGCCGCAAGGCTGGCCTGTCCGCCTTCTGAAAATCATTCGCAACCCGCTAGTGATTCTGCTGGCCACTCTCTCGGCGGTTTCTTTCGCTACCGGTGACGCGCGCGCCGGCACCGTGATGGCCATGATGGTGGCGCTGAGCGTGGGACTCCGCTTCTGGCAGGAGGCACGGGCGGATGCAGCGGCGGCAAAACTCAAGGCCATGATTCATGTGACCGCCACCGCCGTTCGGGACGGCAAGGCGAGGGAGATACCGCTTCGCGACCTGGTGCCGGGGGACATCATCCAACTGTCCGCCGGCGATATGATTCCGGGCGACGCGCGGGTGCTGTCTTCCAAAGACCTCTTCGTGAGCCAGGGGAGCCTCACCGGTGAGTCGCTGCCGGTCGAGAAGTTCCACGACCCGGAAACGACGGCGGTGAGTTCGCCCATTGAGCTCAAAAACACATGCTTCATGGGAACGAGCGTGGAAAGCGGCACCGCGACCGCGGCCGTGGTCACGACGGGGGTCCAGACTTATTTCGGCAGCATGGCGAGCTCGATTACGGGCGAACGGGCGCCGACGAGCTTCGACCTGGGCCTCAACCGCTTCACGTGGCTAATGATTCATCTCATGGCCGTGATGGTGCCGCTGGTGTTCTTCATAAACGGCTTCACGAAACACGATTGGAAAGGCGCGTTTTTCTTCGCCATGGCCGTGGCCGTGGGTCTCACGCCGGAGATGCTGCCGATGATCGTATCCGTCTGCCTTTCCAAGGGCGCGCTGGCCATGAGCCGCCGGAAGGTGATCGTCAAGCGGCTCAATGCAATTCAGAACTTTGGAGGCATGGACGTGCTGTGCACCGACAAGACCGGCACGCTCACCGAGGATCGCGTAGTCCTCATGCGGCATTGCGACGTCACTGGCCGTGAATCCGAGGACGTGCTCCTGGACGGATACCTGATCAGCTATTTCCAGACGGGCCTCAAGAACCTGCTGGACCGGGCAATCCTGGACAGTCCCGACTTCCATGCCAAGGCGGCTATCGAGAAGTACAAGAAGCTGGACGAGATCCCGTTCGACTTCACGCGCCGCATGATGTCCGTCTTGTTGGAGGACCCTGAAGGCAAAACGATCCTCCTCACCAAGGGCGCGCCGGAAGAGGTTTTTCTGCACTCCTCGCACTTTGAAGTGGACGGAAAGTTGTCGCCCATGGATCCGGCCCTGATGGTCGGGCTGAAAGAAGAGTACGAGAGCCTCAGCAACGATGGCTTCCGCGTGCTGGCGGTTGCGACCAAGAACCTTCCGGCCAAGCAAATCTGCTCAAAAGAAGACGAGCGTGAACTGGTGCTCAGAGGCTACGTCGCTTTTCTCGACCCGCCCAAGACGACTGCGGCGCGCGCACTCGAGGCGCTGCATCAGCACGGCGTCGCGGTGAAAATCCTAACAGGAGACAACCACCTCATCAGCCGCAAGGTGTGCAAAGACGTGGGCCTGCTGGCCGACCCCATGCTGCTGGGCGGCGACGTGGAGAAAATGTCCGACCCGGAACTGGCGGAGGCCGCGGAAAAGACGACGCTCTTCGCCCGCCTCTCTCCCGCCCATAAGGAGCGAGTGATCCGAGCACTCCGGGGTAAGGGGCACGTCGTCGGGTTCATGGGTGACGGGATCAACGACGCACCCGCATTGCGAGCCGCCGACGTTGGCATCTCAGTGGACACGGCCACGGATATCGCCAAGGAGTCAGCGGATGTGATCCTGCTCGAGAAGGACCTCATGGTGCTGGAAGGGGGCGTGACCGAGGGCCGGAAGGTCTTCGCGAACATCCTCAAGTACATCCGCATGGGGGCGAGCTCCAACTTCGGGAACATGTTCAGCGTGCTGGGAGCGAGCGCCTTTCTCCCTTTCCTGCCGATGGCGCCAATCCAGGTGTTGACCAACAACCTCCTGTATGACTTCTCGCAGGTTCCGATTCCAGCCGACGCGGTAGACGAAGAGCAAGTGGCCCGGCCGCGGCCCTGGAATATCGGGGAGATCAAGCGGTTCATCCTCTTCGTTGGTCCGATCAGCTCGATCTTCGATTACACGACTTTCTTCGTTATGCTCTGGGTCTTCCAGTGCTGGGACCCCTCCCGCGCCTCGCTGTTTCAGACCGGTTGGTTCGTCGAGTCGCTGATGACGCAGACGCTGATCATCCACGTCATTCGCACCAATAAGATTCCTTTCATCCAGAGCCGGGCGAGCCTGCCGCTGACGCTCACGACGTTGTCCATCATGGCTTTCGGTATATGGCTGCCTTATTCCCCAGTGGCCTCATCGCTGGGCTTCACCGAACTGCCTTTGCTGTACTGGCCCATCCTGATGCTGACGCTCTTCGCCTATGTGTGCCTCACGCAAGCGATAAAAGTCTGGCTGCTGCGGAAGAAGTGGATCTAAAGTCGCGCGAGTATCTGAAGCGGCTATGCGCTGGATGTGGCTGCCCGTTTCTTTACGAGATAGACGGCGACAAAGTAGACCGCGAAGCTGGACACGAACACGATGCCCGCCAGCTTGAGATTCAGAGTGATGGCGAAACAGAGCAATGCTGCACCGAAGAGCCAGACAAACATTTCACCGGCAATCGACTGGCCCCAGCGCGCCTGGCCTCCGGCGGAGGGGACCCGCGGCGCAAGAGCGGGCCAGAGCCGGGGAACCGCCTTCAAGTAAGCAGCGTAGGACTCGCCTTGGCTCTGGAGGAGTCCATCTTCCTCACGAAGAATGAGGCGATGGACAAACAGCCACATGGCGACGACCAGGAAGAACCATCCAACGCGGCTGGCCATTACTCCAATCCCCGCGGCCAGCGGCAGATTGGCCAGATACAAAGGATTGCGGACGTAGCGATAGGGGCCGTCGGCAACGAGCGCTTCGGAATGCTGGCGAGCGTCATGGACGACTGCGGTGCGGAGATAGGCGGTGGCCCAGGTGCGGAGGGCCGCGGCAAGGAAGACGAGGATCGCGCCAGCGCCCAAGATCAGACGCAGCAGCATATTTCCTTGTGCGCTATCCGGATCAATCGAGGGCGTTAAGAGATGCAGCAGGGCAACCGCGAAGCTGGTGTGATCCAGGAAGGAATGGCTGAAGCCCAGCCAGAAGATGAAGCCGATGATCCAGAAGCGTTGTTCGAATTCAAATTTTGTGGCGCGCATTTTGGAAGAAGCCTG
>CATPCJ010000275.1 GCA_955652915.1 uncultured Bryobacteraceae bacterium | reverse complement strand
GGAAAGCAAACGCGTTGAACAACCCGTCAGGAACGCCATACACGGCGCGACAGGCAGTATACGATCTGAGGAAACCGTGCGGCCAGGAGTTCGTCGAGAAAATCGGAAACAGCCGCCCTACCAGCCAACTCAAAAGGCCCTACGCTCCATAACTGCCCTGGGAGTGCTCCGGGACAAAGTGATTAAACCGTTGCTTGCCGCGAGCTGCCATCCCTGTATCCGCCCGGAGATCCAGGACCCAACCTCCATCGATCAACACTACGACAACCTTCGCCCCGGCCTGCAGCGATTGTTCGGAGCCCTCGGAATCGCCGCATGAAAACATCGACATCTTTTTTTGCATCGTTTTGCGTCAGCGCCTAAATGCCGGCTACGGGCAGGATTACCCGCCCCAGAAGATCGGCAGAGGCCTTGCGCTTTCGTAACAGATCGGAGATGGCCCGGCAGTCGTCGGCCAGGACCTCGAACTGGGACGGGTAGAGCGACTGGTAGCCGTCCGAAAGAGCTCGATCCGGGTTCGGATGCACTTCCACAATCAATCCCGACGCGCCAGCGGCCACCGCGGCTAGCGCCATTGGATGAACTTTGTCGCGCTTGCCCGTGCCGTGGCTTGGATCGACAATAATCGGCAAATGGCTCAGGCGTTGAACGGCCGGGACCACGCTCAGGTCCAGCGTGTTGCGGGTATGATCGGCGAACGTTCGGACGCCACGCTCACATAGAATCACCTGGTAATTGCCTTCCGAGAGAATATATTCGGCGGCCATCAAGAATTCATCGAGCGTATTGGACATTCCACGCTTCAGCAATACCGGCTTGCGCGAACGGCCGGCGCGGCGCAGCAGCGAGAAATTCTGCATATTGCGGGCGCCGATCTGAATGCAGTCGGTATACTTTTCCACCAGATCGAAGGTTTCGACGTCGATGGCCTCGGTGACGATTCCCAACCCGGTTTCGGCTCGCGCTTCGGCAAGATATCGGAGACCCTCTTCGCCCAGCCCTTGAAAAGCGTAGGGCGAAGTTCGTGGTTTGTACGCGCCGCCCCGTAGCAATTGCGCGCCGGCCGCCTTCACGGCTCGCGCCGAAACCAGAATCTGTTCGCGCGTTTCCACGGAACATGGGCCCGCGCAGAGTGCAAGTTCGGCGCCGCCAACCGCACAGCCGGCCACGTCCACCACGGTGTTGTCAGGCTTCACTTCGCGGCTCACCAGTTTATATGGCTTCGAAACCGGGATTGCCTCGGCGACTCCTGGCAGATCTTCAAATTCCGCGGGAGGCACGGGACCGTGGTTGCCAGTGATGCCGATGGCGGTTCGCTCGGCGCCAGGCATCACGTGGGGCCGGAAGCCGAGACTTTGTATTTTCGCGCAGACATTGGCGATGTCCTGCGGGCTCGCCGTGGCGCGCATTACGACTAGCACAAGGAAAAGTACCTTTCGAAACCAGTTTAGCGCTTATTGACAGTCTTGACACGCTCCCCAGAAAGCCGGCCGCGGGCAGATTGCCCACCCGGCAAAGATGAAACGCTGCACTACTGACATTCACGAATTAATGGACTCACTGGCAAGGAGGGTGACGCAGGCAACGTGGCTCGATGCGGTCCTCCCGGTATTTAATGCCACCTATCAGCGCGGAGCCACACGCGGCGAATACTTAAGGACGAAAGTAAATTGTTCGAATTTGCCGCCCCGGCGTAGCGGAGAAGCCGGAGACCGCAGAAATCTCTGTGACAATCAGTTGACATTCTCTCGATTTCCGTGCAATATATGATGCACACGACTCAAAACGCGAGGTAAAGTATTGCCTGTTTGCGCTTGCCGCGTAATTATTGTGTTCTTCGGTTGCTGCAGATTCGCGATCGCTCAGCCGGCCCCAATAACCTGCACAGCTTCTACGGGCGGGCCGCCGGCTGTGGTGCGCGCGGAAGGCATCGCCGAATTGGTGGCCGACCTGGTGCTGAAATGCACAGGAGGTACGCCGACAAAAGCAGGGGCGCCGGTTCCGCTGGTCAATGTTCAGATCTCACTCAATACAAACGTGACCAGCCGGCTACTGGTGCCGGAGGCCAACCTCTCGGAAGCGACCCTGTTGATCGATGAGCCGAACGCCGGCGCGGACGCAATTCCGATCAACGCGCCGCTACCCCCAGGTTCGCCGCGGCAGATTCTTTGGACGCCGCAGGGTTATCCCTGCCCCATCAATGGAGTTTTCAGTGAGACTCCGAACGTATTCACCGGAGTTGTAGCGTCGGCCAGCTCGATTGCATGGTTGTGCGTGCCGCTCGATCCTCCGGGTGAAAACGCGATCCGAGTGATCCGCATCACGAATGTCCGCGCCAACGCCTGTCAATTGAGCGGTTCCGCGACGGCCGTGCCCGCGCAGGTCGTCATGTTGATCACAATCACCTGTTCGCAACCGGTAATCATCGATAATCCGCAGCAAGCGGTGGCCATCGTTCAGCCCGGCTTGGTGGTGGGTGGAACGAGCGTGAGTCTTTCCCAGTGCATCACGCACAATGCTTCTCTCCTGGAAGGCGATGCGCCTTCGGGTTTCGATTTCACTATCACAGTCACCGAAGGCTTTGCGAGCGCGTTTCGGAGGAGAAACATAGGCCTGACGCCGGACGGAGTTACCGCGGCACCTCTATATGCTCAGAATGTCCCTGGATATCCGTACAATACCGAGAGCGGGTTTTATGCGCCGGGGTTGTTTACGGCCACACCCAATGCCGGCTTTGCGGATTCCGGGACGCGGATTCGCCTCAGCTTTGGGCCGGTTGATGCCAGCGTGCATATTTTTGTGCCGGTGAGTATTGAGTTGAAGACAAGTAGTGGATCGGTGAGCTTTCCGCCGCAGCCGCCGGCGCCCGTGCCGATGGGCATTGCAACCGGGCAGCTCCGGCTGGTCCAGACAAACCTCCCTTCGCCGGATTTCGCGCCTGTCCAAGGAGGGGTGGCGCAATTAGCCGAGGTGAACAACACCGGGACGGCACCCTACGCAGTGTACGAGGTCGTGAACTCCGATCCCGATGTCATCGAGACGGCTATCATACCGGTATCGCTCGCGTTCACCGGGAACTCCGCTCTAAACCTGCCGGCGCTTGGGCAGGTTACCGTTAATGTATCGCTCGCTCCGCCGGACGATGGTCCAGCGGCTCTGGTACCGCGCTTCTGCGATCGCTCAACGCCCCGCCCCGCATTTTTCATCAACCGATGCACCTGCAACCTTCTGTTTCCTTTCGTGACGAACCAGGCGGGCTTCGACACAGGTATCGCGATCGCCAACACTTCGAAGGATGACTTGGGGACCGCGGCGCAGGCGGGCACTGTAACGCTGTACTATTACGGTTTCACAGTTGGCGGGGGACCGCCTGCCCCGCAAACCTCGGAACCGCTGAACGCTGGAGAAGAACTGCTATTTACCCTGTCGGGCGGCGGCAACAAAGGCATTCAGCCCGCGCCCGGATTCCAGGGCTATATGATCGCGGTGAGCGGGTTCCAGTACTGCCATGCGTTCGCGTTCATCAGTAAGCCGAACACCATTGTTGGGTACCTGGCGCTCCAGCTCGACGTCCCGGGTTTGAACCGGACCGGCATTGTTGGCGAGAACGAGGGGCACTGATTTATGCCAGACGTGCAGGTTGCCAAAGAAACCGCGGCGGTAGCCACGAAAGACTTTTTCATCAGCTACAACCACGACGACAAAACCTGGGCCGAATGGATCGCGTGGCAGCTCGAGCAAGCCGGCTTCACGACGATCGTGCAAGCCTGGGACTTTCGTCCCGGCGGGAACTTCGTGCTGGAGATGCAAAATGCCACCGCCGCATCGCGGCGGACGATCGCGGTTTTCTCGCCCTCCTATCTGAAGTCGTCGTTTACGGTTCCCGAGTGGACCGCCGCCTTCGCCCTGGACCCCACCGGCCGGGACAACAAGCTCGTTCCAGTGAGAGTCCGCCCCTGCCATCCCGAGGGTCTGCTGGGCCAGATCATCTACATCGATCTGGTGGACCTGGACGATGTCTCGGCTCGCAACACTTTGCTGAATGGCATCGGCGTTCGCCGCAACAAGCCGGTATCGGCGCCGGCGTTTCCGGGGTCATCGGCTCCAACCTTCCCCGGACCGGCCACGGCTCCGCCGCCCGAGACGGGCGACGCACCGTCATCGGTCCACATCCGCATCGACTTTCCCACGGAAATTCCCGGCGTTGAGACTTGCGAAATTGCGCTCGGCTTCACGATAGCCGGCGCGGGCGCCGAGCTTTTTCTCGAGTTCCAGCAGGACGGTTTCTATATCGACTCCGAATCCGAACCCGACTCCGAAGCCGCACTGGACGCGGACCGTTTTCGATTCTATTTTCCATCGCCGGGAACCTTCCAGCGCAAGCTGCTGATCCGCGCCAAGAAGGCGGAAAATGCCAACTATCGGGTTTCCGCATCCTGCCACGATGCATCCGGCAAGGTGTGGACGCGCAATACCTGGTATGTCCGGGTCACCGAGGCGCCGCGGTGGTGGAAGCTGCTTCGTTTCCCGTGCGCGCTGTGGACGATTGTGCGCCGCCGGCCGGTGCTTTACGTCGCTCTTGCCCTGTTGGCCGTAGTTGTTTGGATCGGCGTTACTTTCGGCGCTAGCGAGGATGGCCGGCGCAAACTGGTCCTTTGGGCCTGGTTATGGAGTCCCAAGAATTATTTCCCTTCCAAACGCGAATGGAATGACTTCTTCGAGGACGGCCCGAAAACCAACGAGAGCTGGTATCGCCGTGGCGCTGAATGGCGCGAGCGCTATCAGCGTCATCCGACGCTCGCCATCAGCGACGGGGGCTTCGCTGTCACCAAAAAAGACCTGAGGTCAGAGTCGTTTTACGGTTTTGACTCGTCCTTTTACGATTTCGACTCATCCTTTCAGTTGATCTTACCGAAAGCCGGGACCGCGTCCTGGGCTTTCGGCGTCCGTCCACAAAGCCCGCCGGCAGACATAGAACGGTCGGCGGGCTACAGGTTCAAACTGGCCGTTGTAAGTCAGGCGACCGGCGCCGTCATCAAACTACAGGGCTTCACGTGCGACCAATTGGGAGAGTTCGACAAGTGTAAGCTCCTCTTCTCTCCAACTGCCGAAGACGTAGGCATAACCGACTGCGCCGAAAACTCAACCTTTGTAATCACGGGCCGCCGCGTGGGTACTACGTTTACATTCTGGGTGTCCATGTTCCACGAGGACCGTTCGTCAGAGTGCGCCCCTCAACTTTTTGGCAGAAAAGAGTTTCACGACAACCGCTTTCCCTTACGATACCTTTCTTTCTTCGGAGGAGTCGGGTTTCTGGACGCCCTGGATGTTCAACGCGTTCAGATCGTGCCACCTGGCACGCTCGCAACCCCGGACAAACAATGAAAAACCTTGCTCTGGTTATCACCCTCATGGCCGTCCCCGTGGCATCCGCGCAGAATTACTCGACAGGCACCGTCTATGGCAACGTCATCCTAAAGAATAATAAGGTCTGCCTCCCGGAGAAGAATGACCCGCAACGCCACAACCTCCCCGTGGAAGCGATTCACCTCCAATCCCAGAGTCACGTCTTGGACTTCGTATGGCATGGCCGCTTCCAGTTTCCTCCGCTCCGGCTAGTTAAGGAAAAAGAGGAGTGGCAGATCAAGGTGTATTGGCGGGATCATAGTCCGGTAGATAAGACGCGCGCCTTCCCAGTATCCGACATGTCGATTCCAGTGGACAAGCCATTCGTTTGCATGGCTGAGCAGGCCAAACGACGTGGCGCGCTGCTGTTTCCCGACCCCGTGCCGTTGGTACGTTACGGATTTGGCGGCTGGGAAGAACCGGCAGGCCAAACGCCTGCGAGTCCTCCACCACTCTCGCCGGTAACGGGCAGAATCACGAACGAATCCGGCACCGGAGCAAAAGGCATGGTACGTCTTTATGTCATCCGTGTCTCGGAAGGGAGGCTCTATCCGCTCGCCTTCGCCCGGTCGAATCGCGCTGGAGAATTCCAGTTCAAGTTCGATCCCCCGGCCATGCCGGGTTTGGACCACCTGTATATTTCCGCCAAAGCCCCAGACGGGAGAACGTACAGCGATTTCGTCGCGCAGGACGATCTCGCCCAACCGCTCGATCTGCGCATCGTGAGAACCCCGCGCCTGGAGCCCGCAACGACCCCCGGCGAGACTCGCGGCATCACCTTTGGCCCCGGTCTGCTGCACAGCCTGCCGCTGCCGGGATCGCGCGACATCAACAGGCTCATCCTGCTGGCGCCGGGCGTCTTCCCGGTGGCGGAAACCGCGGGCCTCTTCGGCCCCGGCCTCGCTCCGGGTATCGGCACCGCTGGACAATTCTCCGTCAACGGGCTGCGCAGCCGCCAAAACAACTTCATCCTCGACGGCGCCGACAACACCAACGAAGAAACTGGCGTTCCCCGTCAGGGCTTCGTTTTCCTCGCTCCCCTGCCGGTGGAGGCCGTCACCGAACTGCAGGCCATGACCGGCTCCGCCGACGCCCGTTTCGGCCGTAGCGCCGGCGCTCAGATCAACGTTCTGTCATCTTCCGGCGCGGCCGGCTTTCACGGCGCCGGCTACGGATACGTCACGGACCGCCGGCTCAACGCCCGGAATTTCTTCGACACCCGCCCGTCTGCCAGTGCGGTCCCGCTGACAGGCGGCCCAAACAATGCTCCGGTTACCTTGGATGGCAAACCGCTTCTGCTCCCGAATCCGGTGAATCGCGATCTTCCGTTTACGCGGACGCAAGCGGGCATCGTAGCAGGTGGTCCCATCGCATTCACCCACGACAGAGAACCGCGCACGTTCTTCTTCGCTGCTTTTGAAGATCAGCTAACGCACGCCGCCAACGAAACGCACTTCTCCGTACCCACCGTCAGCCAACGCGGCTACCGGAACAGTGGCGGCACAGGTATAACGAGCAGCGATCCAAAAAAAATCCCGCTTTATCCGTCTTCGCTCGCGGGAGACGCCATTTTCAGCCTTTACCCATTCCCCAACAATCCCGCCGGTCCGTTCGGCGCGAACACCTGGACCCAGGTGTTGCCCGCGGGCGGCACTGGCCACTTGTTCTCCCTGAAACTCGACCGGTACGTCCGCGCATTTCACGCCAACAACGTCATCATCGCGCGCTATAGCCAGACGGGCGAGTCCAGCGATCTGCCCGCGGTGGACGGCGCCCTGTTTTCCTCCGTCCGCCCGAAGGTGCGAACGCGCAGCTTCGCCTCATCCTTCGACACCAATCTCGCCCGCCGCTGGGCCAATACCATTCGCTTCGGCTGGGGCCGCGCCGCATTCGGATTCGATGAGCGGCGCGATCCCTTGCAACTTCCGTCGTCTCTGTTTCCGGCCGTGCCATTCCTGCTTAACCGGCCGCTGCTTTTCAATATGACACTGGCCCCCGGCGCCCCTGCTTTCGCCAGCGGGTTGCCGACGCAATCCATGATGGAAACCGAGCAGCTTACGGGCGCCATCGGCCGCGTCAATGTGTCCGGCTTCAGTTCCGTTGGCGTCGATACCTTCCACTTCCCGAAACACCAGGCGAGCGACACCTTGCAGTGGGCCGATACGTTGACGCGCACCACCGGACGCAGCAATCTGGCGCTGGGTTTTGAAATCTGGCGCCTGTCGCTGGACAGCGCGATGGAGCGCAACGCGAGACCGGAGCTCACCTTCCATGGCCAGGCGCTGCGCGTTCTTCCGCAGACTTTCCCCGCCGACACGGGTCTGCTTGACCCCGCCAGCGTCGTAGCCGCCGGTCTGGTCTCGTCCTTCCAGCAAACCCTGTCGCAGAGTCCCAACCACACCCTTAGCCTGCACCGCAATCAAATCGATTTCTTCTTCCAGGAGGATTTCCACGTCCTCCCGAAGCTCACGCTGTTTGCCGGCGGCCGGTTTCAAATGCAACGCCTTCCCCAGAGCGATGACGGCCGTTTCACCCGGAGTCCGGATCGCTCGCT
This sequence comes from uncultured Bryobacteraceae bacterium, assembly GCA_955652915.1. Lineage (GTDB taxonomy): Bacteria > Acidobacteriota > Terriglobia > Bryobacterales > Bryobacteraceae > Palsa-89. The sequence goes on along the minus strand of CATPCJ010000275.1, from coordinate 700 downwards.
GTTCGACAAAGGAATCTGCAAGGGCCTGGAGAGCTGTTCCTCGGAAATCGATCTCCTGTCCAACGCGTTTCCCATGGGATTCCAGAAAGCTTTCAGCGCAAAATCGTTCAACTCCGACATCCGCTTCGGTCTTGCGTTGGATCCCTTTGGTACCGGGGCCACGCCCATCCGCTTCGCCATCGGCACCTATTCGAGCCAACTGCCCGCGGCGATCATCGACGGCTCTTGCAACATCTTCTCGGGGTGCCTGCCTGTAGGTCCGACGCCGGTACTGCCGCCGTGCAGTTGCGGAATCTTCAGCCCGCTGGCGGGTCTCTCCGACGGCTCCTCCCTCAATCTTTTGAGTCCGAAGGCCGCCGCCAATCCTGTTGCCGCACTCGCGTTAATGGGCAGTCCACCAGCGCTCCAGGTGGTCCAGCCGGCGCCCAACTTGGGGAGCCCGTCTTCGCTCCAGTTCAGTTTTGGTCTGCAACAGCGACTGAAGGGCAGCGGCTTTTTCTCGGTAGGGTACGTCGGGTCCAGGGGCCGCAATCTCCTGCGGATCAGGGTGCAGGGTACCGCAGGGCCGCCTGGCTTCGAGCTCTTATCGATCCTTCCCTCGTTGCGGCTGCCGATACCGGGCAAAATACCCGCCATACCCGGCTTTTTGCGGACGATGGTTCCGGCGTTCGGTCCGGGCGGCGTTTCAAAGCACCTTTAT
>CATPCJ010000274.1 GCA_955652915.1 uncultured Bryobacteraceae bacterium | reverse complement strand
TTGGCCCGAAGTAGGTACTGGGGGTTTGGTTCCGGTCTGGGTGATTGGACGCGGTGTTGGCAAGGCGCTTGCAAAACTGCCGATGGTAGACAAGGACCACATCATAAGCCAGCCGCAAGACCGGAATCAAGATCGCTATAAAAGCGATCTTGATCGACTACTCGCTAGTATCAAATTCACTTTGATCGGTACTTGATATCCCTCGGACGCAGAGGACCACGCATACACCTCACGCTCGGACGCTCGAACAAAAGAGTGCAGAGATCCTAAGACTCGACTCCGCTGCGCTTGATCGTCCCGGAGTGTCTTTCGCAGGTTCAGGGCGCTATCTCTGGCTGGCCTCACCCGCAACCACGCGACGAGTGAATTCCGCCGACTGCCTGCGGGGTACGCTCAACGATTGCCACTCATCATGTTTGAAGTGCTTGGCGAGAAGGACAATCTGTCCGCAATGGTAGGAGTAATGAGCAACCTGGCGATTGACGGCCTGCATCACCGAATGCGCCTCGCCGCGAATGGTTATCGTCCGTTGCAGATCCTGCTCGGAAAGCGGTTCCAGCGCGCTGAAAAGACATTGCCAGCCCTCTTCCCAAAGAGCGAGTAATGCCTGACGCGCATGCGGAGGATCAATGAATTCAGCATCGCGATTGCGGTCTGGTTTCTCTCCATCGCTGGTCAGAAAGTCCGTCCAACGCGATCGCATGTTACCGGCCATGTGCTTCACGATTACGGCAATCGAATTCATTTCGCCGTCCAGCACCGCGAGGAGTTGTTCGTCCGTCACTTGCGCCATCGCTCGTTCCGCCAGGTTTTTGTAATAACGGAATAGCGTGAGTGAATCTTCCAGATACGAAGTGGTGAATCGTAGGGCCATACGGTTTATTTTTGCGCTTCCAGATCGCTATCCGCAAGAGATCAATGTTGACGGGCGGCCCGCCGCGCCGGGGTCGAGCAGCGGATCGCGGAAACAACGGGCGGCCGTTCGGGAAAGGCTCTCTTGACGGCGATGGTCGCGGCCGAGTGGTTTAGTTACTTCAGAACGCGTTGGTGGCCGCAGATGAACGCCGATCAACGCGGATTGAAAAGAAATATTTTATCTGCGTCCATCAGCGGCCCAAATGCCTTTTTCAGGAGCCTGTTAGAAAACGGCGCCGCTTGGCGGCAAGCCGCTTATGCGGGGCATCAAAAGCTAGGCAGACTTCCGGGCATTCACGATTGCCAAACCCTCGTGCTCGATATCCCTCCAGTCCTTGGCGGTCATCTCGGTGTAGTCGCCGCTCTCTTCCGCTTCTCGGAGAAGCTGTTCGAGGCGACGCTCATCAATCCCATTTGATTCGAGCAAAGAGCTAAGGCGTTGCCGCTCCTGTTCACGAACAAGGGCTTTGACCGCGTCCACAAGCACGGCTTCGGCGTTGGGATACTCGCCTCGGCGGACCAAGTTGTTTACTTGCTGTTCAAGGTCGGGAGGAAGAGTTAACGTCGTAGGGCCATCGTACCGCAGCGTAAAGGTGAATCGGAACGCGGAACAATACTCTTACAGGAGGGTAAAAAAACTACGGGCGCTGGAGCCGCATCGAAAAGGGAGATGCAACTCCAACGCCTCACCAGACCTTCCCGTTCTCAAGGACTCCCCGGGTCCTCAGCGAAGCCCTCGAACAGAAAGGTCCAATCTCGTCTCTTAGCGGCCGCCGTCGGCAGTGGCCGTCTTGGCGCTAGTCTCGAACAGCAGCTTCGTGGTAGTGCCCCCCAACCGGATCTCTTGGACTTGGGTTTTCGCGTTGTCGCTGTGGTAACCGACCGAGGTCGCGTCGAATTTCTGCGCGGCAGTTTGCACGGTTACGTTCGACTCCGCGCTTACCTTTCCTTGTTTAATGACAACTTTGTCACCCTGCAGCTCGAGTTTGCACTCGCCCGGCTTGAACTCTGTCCCGTTGACCGTGGTCGGTTGATACAACGTCACGCGGTATGAGGAAGCTGCATAAGCCACGCTAATGCCGATGGCGAAAATCACTGCGAATGCTTTTTTCATTGTGAAACTCCTTTGTTGCTTGGATTCAAAAGTCGTCCCATGGTAGCGGTTTTGTTTCGGAAAACCAATAGCAAAATCAACAACTTAGCGAGAAAACAACCGTTAGCAAACCGTTGTCGCACCGGCGATTTCGGTTTTCCTGGAACCTCGGCTACGGTATGCGTGTCTTTCATTGCATGGTGTTGCGAACCGCAGTCGGAAAAATGCAGCGGAGAAGAGAAACAGACGGCGCAACGGTTGTTTGCTCGTCCAAAGGAGCTTCTAAATTCAGCAACACGGTACAATGGCATTTATGGTTGCCGCGCCGATAGCGGTGTCGAAGCTGAATGAAGTGGAGGTGTCTCTCAACTCCACCATCCGCGGGAAGCCGGAAGTGGTGCGCCTATCCTTAGTATGTCTGCTGGCGCGCGGGCATTTGCTGATTGAAGATGTGCCCGGTGTCGGCAAGACTACGCTGGCGCAATCTCTCGCACGTGCGGTGCATTGCAAATTTCACCGGCTTCAGTTCACCAGCGACATGCTGCCGAGCGACGTGCTGGGCGTGACCATCTATAACGCGCACGCGCAGGAATTCGAATTCAAGCAAGGACCGGTGTTCACCAACTTTCTTCTGGCGGACGAGATCAATCGCGCCACGCCGAAAACTCAATCCGCGCTTTTGGAAGCGATGAATGAAGTGCAGGTCACTATCGAAAGCCACTCCTATCCGCTGGAGCAGCCGTTCATGGTGATGGCGACGCAAAACCCGGTGGAGCATCACGGAACTTATCCGCTGCCCGAGAGCCAGTTGGACCGGTTCCTGATGCGCATTCGAATCGGCTACCCGGATCGCGAGGCCGAGCGCGAGATCTTGCGAAACAACGACGGCCTTCACCCGGTTGTGCGGCCGGTGCTTTCCGCCGAGGAGCTGCTTCATCTGCAGGAGCAGGTGAGCCGCGTATCGGTGGACGACACGCTGCTGGACTACATGCTCTCCATCGTCGAAAAAACACGGAGCCACGAATCGCTGGCGCTGGGTGTCAGCCCCCGCGGAGCGCAGGCGCTGTATCGCGCGGCACAGGCGATGGCCATGGTGGAAGGGCGCGACTACGTTATTCCGGACGATATCAAACGCCTGGCAATCCCGGTGTTCGCGCATCGCATCGCCATCAACGCGCGCGCGTCCCTGGCGCAACGGAGCTCGGAATTGACCGAACGAATCCTCCAGGAAATTCTGACGTTGGTCGAGGTTCCGCTGTAGTTCGCCGTTCCTTGGAACGGTGTTCTTTCTCTCTTATGAAAACTGCAATTATCGGTTTGCCGATGGTGGGCAAGACATCTTTGTTCACGATCCTGACTGGCGTGCATGAAGCGACGCGAGTTGGGTTGATGGAAGCGAGGGTGGGCGTTACCAAGGTGCCGGACAAGCGGCTGGAGGCGCTCGCCAAAATATTCGATCCACCGAAGATCACGCACGCCACCGTGGAGTATTTCGATTTCCCGTCGGTGTCAAAAGAAGCCCTGCGCGATCCCAGCTACCTGGCGAGCATGCGCGTGGCCGACGCGTTGGCGCACGTGTTGCGATTATTCCCCAGCGATACCGTGCCGCACGAAAAAGGTTCGGTGGATCCGATTCGCGATCTGGAAGACGTGGAAATGGAGTTGATCCTGAGCGACTTGGTGGTGGTGGAAAAACGCCTGGACCGCTTGGAGAAAGATCGCAAAAAAATTAAGGGACCGGAGCTGGACCGCGAAGCCGCGCTGCTGGAGCGCTGCAAGACGACGCTGGAGAACAACACCGCGCTGCGAACTCTGGAGCTTTCCGTCGACGAAGAGAAACTGACTCGCGGATTTCAGTTTCTTTCGCAAAAGCCCATGCTGTTCGTCCTGAATATCGGCGAAGACGATGCCGCGCGAATGCACGAGATCGAAGAAGAATACCGCAAGGGCGCGCTGGCCGGACGCACCAACACGGGCGTCAGCGCCATCTGCGGGAAAATCGAAGCGGAGCTCGCCGAGCTAACGCCCGAGGAACAACGCGAGTACGTGGCCAGTTACGGCTTGAAAGATTCCGGCTTCGAGCGGCTGATAACGGCTACCTACGAAGTGCTGGGCTTGATGTCTTTCCTGACCGCCGGCGAAACCGAAGTTCGCGCCTGGACCATCCCGATGAATAGTCCCGCGCAGAAAGCGGCGGGGGCGATTCATAGCGACTTTGAGAAGAAATTCATTCGCGCGGAAGTCGTAAACTGGCAGGCGCTGATCGATCACGGTGGATATCCGGGTGTTCGTGAAAAAGGGCTGCTGCGTTTGGAGGGCAAGGAATACATCGTCAAAGACGGCGATGTCTTGGTAATCCGCCACGGATAAATTTGAAGGGCAGGATGGTATCCTGCCGCCGATTGGCAATCGGCGTACGGAAGCTTTCGAGAAATCGGCCGCAGGATGCCATCCTGCCCCACACGAAATCAAGTTTTCTTTCGTGCCGTGTAGTGCGGCAACTGCGACCAAAACAGCGCTACGCAGCCACCTAACAAACATCCCCAAGCGAACCAATCGCCATGCTCCGTATAAAAGGTTGTGCCCTCCACGTAATCGAAACCCATACGGGCAATCGTTTCGCGATACATCGGCAGCCGTTGGACAACTCGACCGCCGGGATCGATCGCGGCCGAGATACCGTCATTCGTCGATCGTAACAACCAGCGCCGATTTTCAACCGCGCGCATGCGGGCTATTTCCAGGTGCTGTTCCCGCGCCGCACTGTGCCCGAAGTAGCCGTCGTTGGAAAGGTTCACCAGCAGATTTGCGCCCCCTTTTACGAATTCGCGGACCTGGCTCGGGAAAACGGATTCATAGCAGATGAACGTGCCGAGTTTATGCCTGTCCAGCGGAAACACAACCATGCGTTCGCCCGGCGTAAAGTCGCCGGCTTCCTGCGTGATGCGATTCACAAATCCGAAGAACTTGGGTACGTATTCGCCGAAGGGGACCAGGTTGATTTTGTCGTAGCGGTCCACGAAACCGCCATCGGGACCGAGCAACACAGCCGAGTTGAGCGGTGCGCCTTCCTTTGTATCGGCGACCGTCCCAAACAAGAAGTACGCGTGCGCGACACGTGCCAGATCCGTGGCTTCCTCATGGAAACGCAGATCGCGATAGTAGTAAAGCGGACCCGGCACCTCCGGCCAGATAATGAGCTGAGGTTTGTCGTGCACCGCTGCTTCGAGTGAAAGATCGACCAAATGATCACGCGCCTGGCCGGCGGAGGTGAGCGTCCATTGTGCCTCTTCGGGCATGTTTGGCTGAAGGACGACGGCCTTTTCGGCTGGCTGGTGCGGCGCCGGAAGATCGGGAAACAGCAGCAGCGGCGGAATTAGAGCGAGCCACAGCAAAGGCCGGCGGCCCCGGCGCAGGATGATCATCGCGACGACCGCGGCCGTGATGGCGAAGACAAAAGAAATTCCGTGGACTCCAACGAACGGTGCAAGGCGCGCGGGAATCGGCATGTCGATTCCGGCATTGCCTAACGCCAGCCACGCGAATCCGAAAGTTCCGTGAGTACGTTCAATGCCGGTCCATAGCGCCGCGACGGCGGGAATAGCGTAGGACGTATTCACAACCACTCCGGCCAGTAAACCGAAGACCGCCAGGTGTAGAGCCTTCGCCACGGAGAACAATAGAAAGACTGCCCAGCCGCCCCAACGGCCCATGCCGCCGTGATATTCGAGTACGAATTGAATCCAGGAACAGACGCCGAACCAGTACACGATTCCCGCGAACTCGCCCAGCAGAAAACGCCATAGCGGCCGATGCTCGCGCGCGAGAGCGATGAGCAGCGGAGTAAGCGCCAACGGAGCGAGCCAGGCTTGCCCGGAGTCGTGGAAAATTAAATTCGGAAACACAAGAATGAGGAGCAATGCGCTCAGCAACGCCAGGGCAAAGTTAAACAGCGAGTCGCGATGCTTCTTCATTCACCAGGTCCGCCATGTAGGAACTGCGGACCAGCGGGCCGCTGAAAACCATCTTGAAGCCGATGGAAAGACCGTAGTCGCGATAAGCGTCAAATTGAGCCTGCGGCACATATAAAGACACCGGCAGATTTCGACGGGTTGGTTGAAGATACTGGCCTATAGTGGCGACATCCGTATTTACGCCGCGAAGATCGCGCAGGAGCTGTTCCACTTCACCGGGTTCTTCACCCAGGCCCGCCATCAAGCCCGACTTGGTAAGAATATTCGGGCGGTAGCCGCCGGCAAATCGAAGCACGGCGAGCGACTGCCGGTAGTTGGCCTGCGGCCGAACCCGCCGGTACAGGCGCTCGATCGTCTCCATGTTGTGATTGAACACGTGCGGCCCGGCATCCAACACGCGAGCTACCGCATCCAGATCGCCGCAGAAATCGGGCGTCAATACTTCCACGCGTGCATCGGGTAGGGCTTTGCGTACCTCTCTCACCGTCGCGGCGAAATGTTCCGATCCTCCATCCGCAAGATCGTCGCGATTCACCGAGGTAATCACTACGTAGCGAAGCTGGGAGTTGGCCGCCATGCGCGCCACATTCGCGGGTTCGTTCGGATCGAGCACAAACTCGCGCTTGTGTGGCGACCCTTTGGGCACCGAGCAGAATCCGCAACCGCGCGTGCACAGGTCCCCCAGGATCATGAAAGTGGCCGCGCCACGGCTCCAGCATTCGTGCATGTTCGGGCATCGGGCGGATTCGCACACCGTGTGCAGATTCAGCCGCCGGAATTCAGTCTTGAGTTTGTGAACCGCCGGAAAATGCGTGGCCCCGTTACGCAGCCATTCCGGAAGGCGAGGCTGTGCAAGCATGGGCGGTTCGCGTGGAACCAGGTTCTCAAGTGGAACGAAAGAGTGGAACTCCAACTCAGTATTTTCGCATGATCGGATTTTTGAAGCCGGAAGCTTCCAGATCCGCGCGGCCTTGCGCCACGGTGGCCGCGTCTTTGAACGGCCCCACCAGCACACGGAAGATATTGTCCCGGGGGCTTGGTGCCACGATAGAATGGAAGCCTTTTTTGCCGAGAGCTTCGCTGATGATCTCGGCATCCGGACGCGACGTCGCCACCACCTGCCAATACTGGCCGGGAGGAGGCTCGCTGGTCGCGGACGCCGGAGCCGATGGAGTCAAAACTTGCGGCTTGCTTTCTTTCACCGGCGGTGGAGGCCCGCCGGCGGCCGCGGTCGTAGGCTTTTCGGGATTCTTAGCCGGTGGCCCGGCCGCGTTGGGTTTGGAATACGCCGGCTCGGTTGTGGGGCTCGGTTCCGATTTTGCCGGCGTCGGCGAATCCGCCGCCCGCTCCACTACAATCGCTTTTCCGGGCTTGTCAGTCGCGCCGCGAGTCGAATCCGCCACAACCCCGGACGCGTTGCGGCCCACCATGTATCCCATCGAGAACAACACAGCCAGCAGAATCACGACAATCAGGAACACGCTGATGAGTTGCCGGTTGCCGAGTACTAATTCGAATTCGCCTTCGTCGTTCCTCGCCAAGTGTGACTAACCTTCCTTTTTCGGGCCGGCGAGATGTTCGATCACGCGGCTTATATTCGAGAATATATCGATCGGCATCGGGAAAACAACGGTCGTGTTCTTCTCCGAGCCGATTTCCACCAGCGTCTGCAAATAGCGAAGCTGAATCGCGGCCGGTTGCTTCTGGATGACTTCGGCGGCCATCGCCAGCTTTTCGGCGGCAATGTATTCTCCCTCGGCGTGAATGATTTTGGCGCGGCGTTCGCGTTCTGCTTCCGCCTGCCGCGCGATGGCGCGAATCATTTGATCCGCCAGGTCCACTTGCTTCACTTCCACGATGGTCACCTTCACGCCCCACGGTCCGGTGTGCTGATCCAGCACGGATTGCAGGCGAAGATTCAGCTTCTCGCGTTGGCTGAGCAGTTCGTCCAACTCCACTTCACCCAGCACGCTGCGCAGAGTGGTCTGCGAAACCTGCGACGTGGCGTACAGGAAGTTAGTGACTTCCAGCACAGCCTTGCTGGGATCCACCACGCGAAAATAGACAACAGCGTTGACCTTTACCGTCACGTTGTCGCGCGTAATGATGTCTTGCGCGGGCACTTCCATGGCCTCGATGCGAAGCGAGATGCGCACCATCCGGTCGATTGGCGCGAAGACCAGGATCACGCCCGGTCCCTTCGGTTGCGACAGCACGCGCCCCAGGCGGAAGACAACTCCGCGCTCGTACTCGGCCAGAATCTTGATGGACGAGAGCAAATAGACGACGACAATCAGAACCGGAATCAGAATCTCGAAGTTGGGCATGTAGCCTCCAGAGTCATTCCACTATACATCGAAGCGAGGAAGTATACTTACTCTAAGCGCAGACCGAGGTGATTTATGAACGCCCCACGCGTCATCGTGTTCGGGTTTATGCTCGCGAGCATCAGTCCGGCGCAGAATATTTTGTCGGGTACCAGCGAGCCTGCCGGCAATGGCAGAAAGTTAGTAGCCACGTTCGACGGCCCACCTCGCTCACTGGCTGCGGTTGTGACCGGCGCTCCATATTCCGCCGAACAGGTCAGGACGCGGACGCAGACGCTATCCGACGGCTCCCATATCAGGGAAGCGCTGCCGTCTCGTTTGATGTTCCGCGACTCGCAAGGGCGCAGGCGAATGGAGAGCTGGATCATGGCCGGACCGGATGGCGAGCCAGGGATCCACGTAATCGAGATTCGCGATTTCGTAACAGGCTACGAGTACACCTTGGATACGGAGAAGCAGGTCGCGCACCGGGTCCGCATCCCGGTCGATTCCAGGGCTCCGAATACTCTGGTCGTATCCATGGACACGCCGCTTCCCACGCTCGGTATCCTGAGAATCCGTCCACAATCCATCACACAGTCTCTAGGAACGCAAACGATCGAAGGCTCATTAGCCGACGGAACAAAAGTCACAACTACCATTCCCATCGGCTTTCGGGGCAATAACCGGGCCTTGGTTTCCACAAAGGAAACCTGGGTGGCACAGGACCTGAAGATGGTCGTGCTATCCAAGCAAAATGATCCCAAGGACGGCGAGACGGTGACGCGGCTCATCAACATCAGGCGTGAGGAACCAGATCCAGGGCTATTCCAAGTTCCCCCGACTTATCGGATCGTAGACGAAGAGAGCCGCTTCACCATCGAAACCACTCGACCCCGCGAGAATGACAACCGCGAAGATGAATTATCCATCCGCGACTTGTTAGCCGGATTTGCAAAAGCCAGAAACGCATTCGATGCCAAGACCATGGCCGCCGCTTACGCCGAGGATGGTGAATTCGTGTCCTTGAATGGTCCCGTAAGCACCGGACCTGTGGCGATCGAGCGCTTGTGGAGCGATTTTTTTACCCAACGCGAAGGAGTGATGGAACGCACCCTCAAGGGCGTACGTTTGATGCGTCCGGATCTCGCCGTAGCCGAAGGCGCCGTTCGCTATACCGGCCCGCGAGGCACGATGGATTTTGTCGAACACTACGTGTTGAGGAAAGACGCAGGGCGCTGGCAAATCCTGTTTCACCGATACGTCGATTCGAAATAGTTCATCGCAGACACGAGACAATGGAAACATGTATCTGACACCGGCCTTTGTTAAGCGAGCCCAATTCGAGGCGGCGGTAGCCAAGGTGGCACGGCGCCTCGGCCCCGACATCATCAGTGTTACGCCGACGCTCGACAACGATTGGCAAGGTGAACCCGCCGTGTTTTTTCTGGTGATCCTTTCCGATGCAGCCAGCAAACGGGATCGACTCCTCAACGTCACGCAACGGGTCTCGGACGCGATCGTTCGACAAGTGCAGCCATTGGAGAAATGGGGCGTTCTCCCTTATTTCAACTACACTAACGAATCCGAGCAATCCAAAATCAATCAACACGCCAGGGCTTGACGAATGGCGTTGGCCGACGAATTGCTTGAGCTCGCGCAAGATATCGCCAAACTCCACGTCGCCAATCCCCGGCAAGCCAGTCTGCGGAGAGCCGTCTCTACCGCCTACTACGCGATCTTTCATCTGCTCATATCCGAGGCAACCCTCAACTGGGCCCGCCCCGAATTACGGCCGGCTTTGGGACGACTTTTCGATCACGGACCAATGAACACCGCGTCGACAAATAAAGTAGCGGACCTCGATACACATTTCAAGGGCGATCCTCCCCAAGGCCCAGAGCGCAACGTCGCCGAGCATCTACGCAGAGTCGCGATTGCCTTCAGTCAGGCTCAACAACGGCGGATTGACGCGGATTACAACACGGCGAAAGAAGTGACGGATACCGATATGATCGACCAAATCGAAACTGTTCGCGACGCATTCAAGAGGTGGAATCTCATTCGCGATGAAGGAATCGCGCAGGCTTATCTGCTCTCGATGCTGGGCAGTCAACGTCGTCAAAGTGAACCAAAACGCCCAAAAGAGCAAAAAGGCCGAAAGAAGAAAAGTGGCAAACCACAGCCTCCGCCATCGTTTAACGCAATAGAAGAAATTGGTGTTGCGGCTGTTAAACTATTAGTTGAACGTGCTCCGACACTACTTTGATCACAACGCGACGACGCCCGTATCTGCGGAAGTACTCGAAGTACTGCTTCCAGCACTACTTGAAGTGTATGGAAACGCGTCCAGCATTCATTATTACGGGCAACTGGCGAAGCAGCGGCTTGAAATGGGGCGGCGCGAGACGGCGTCGCTGCTGCACTGCGATCCGCGCGAAGTTGTTTTCTTAAGCGGTGGAACCGAAGCCGACAACCTGGCGATTCTCGGTACCGTGCGGTCTCGCACCGCTTCAAAAAAGCACCTGATCACCACCACCATCGAGCATCCCGCGGTGCTGAATACTTGCCGGGAACTGGAGCGCGAAGGAGTCGACGTAACTTACGTTCAGGCGGGTCCGAACGGTGTTGTGTACCCCGCCGATATTCGAAATGCTTTGCGCCCGGAAACGGTTCTGATTTCCGCGATGCATGCCAACAATGAGCTGGGCACGATCCAGCCGATTGAAGAGATCGCATCCATCGCACGCGAAGCCGGTGTTTTGTTTCACGTCGACGGCGTGCAGGCAGCGGGAAAGATTCCAGTGGATGTGCGATCGCTGGGCGTCGACCTGTATTCCATAAGCGGGCACAAGCTGCATGCGCCCAAGGGAATCGGCGCGTTGTACGTGAAGAATGGAACAAGGTTGAATGCAATTCAGTTCGGTGGACGGCACGAGCGCGAGCGGCGGCCGGGTACCGAAAATGTGCCCGGCGCCGCGGCGCTTGGACGGGCGGCCGCGGTGGCGGTCGAAAATCTCGAAGCGGAATCGGCGCGAATAGCGAGTTTGCGGGATCGGCTGGAGCAGGGAATTCTGGCGCGTGTTCCAGACTGTGGCGTGAATGGCCGAAGATCGCCTCGCACGCCGAACACGACCAATATATTTTTCGATGGACTGGAAGGCGAGGCGATGGTGATCTCGCTGGACCTCAAAGGTTTCGCCGTGTCCAGCGGATCGGCGTGTTCGAGCGGCGCGGTGGAACCCTCGCACGTGCTGCTGGCCATCGGATTATCCCGTGAACGGGCTCGCGCCAGCCTGCGATTCTCGCTGGGCCATTCGAATACCGAAGAGCAAGTGGACGCCTTGATCGGCGCGGTCGCCGAGTCCGCCGCCCAGCTAAGAAAGCTCTCGCCAACATACACCGCCGTCGCGGTGGCGAATGAATAATGAATTGGAAACCACCGCGGTAGCGATGTCCGGCGGAGTGGATAGCTCCGTGGTTGCGGGACTGCTGCATCGCCGTGGGCTGCGAGTGGTCGGGTTGACCATGCAGCTCTGGAATCAGCGGCGTCTGCCGGAGTTGACTCCCGAAGGCGGCGCTACTGGCCGCTGCTGCTCGCTCGACGATGTTTACGATGCCCGCTACGTCGCGCAGCAGCTCGGCATTCCTTACTACGTGGTCAACTTCGAAGATCGGTTTGAAGAGCAAGTGGTCAAGCCGTTCATCGATGAGTACCTGGCGGGCCGCACGCCGATTCCGTGTACCTTGTGCAACAACTTCGTGAAGTTCGATCAGTTTCTCGACATGGCCGCGGGCGTCGGCGCTGCCCACATCGCCACCGGCCACTACGCGCGTCTGGCTTACGATGAAGCCGGCGGCCGCTATCAAATGCGCAGAAGCGTGGATGCGGGCAAGGATCAAACGTATTTCCTGTTCGGTTTGAAGCAGGAGCAGTTGGCGCGCACGCAGTTTCCGCTCGGCGAATTCACCAAGCCGCAGGTACGCGATCTGGCGCGCGATCTGGGTCTGCCGGTGGCCGGGAAACCGGACAGTCAGGAGATCTGCTTTGTGCCGAATGGCGACTACGCGGGTTTCATCGACGCCTATTTTCGGGAGCAGGGAATTGCGCCCGATCAGAAGCGCGGTGAAGTTGTCGACACCCAAGGACGCGTGTTGGGTGAGCATGCCGGCGTGCATCGCTTTACCGTCGGACAGCGCCGCGGTCTGGGCATCGCCGCCCGTGAGCCGCTGTACGTCATAGCAACGGAGCCTTTGTCGCAGCGAGTGGTGGTGGGCCGCAATGAAGATCTGTTGCGCGCACGCATGACCGCGAAAGACGTGAACTGGATCTCCATTCCACCCATCGCCGGGCCGGTACGCGCGCACGTCAGGATTCGCAACAAGCATATTCCCGCCGCGGCAACCATTTATCCGGCAGCCGATTCAACGCGCGTCGACGTCCGTTTCGATGAACCGCAGCGAGCGGTTACTCCCGGACAGGGCGCCGTTTTCTATGACGGAGACCTCGTACTCGGCGGCGGTTGGATAGAATAACGCTCATCCAATACTTCTTCGCCAAATTCGTATTGTGGTTGCTCGCGCGCCTACCCCTGGGCTTCGCGCGCGCGTGTTCCAGCGCGATGGACCTCGCCTTACCGCGCCTGCGTAGGATTGCCATGCGCAATCTGGAAATGGCGTACCCCGGGAAGACGCCCGCCGAACGAAAAGCCGTCGTCGATGAAGTTTTCCGCTCCATCGCACGCCTGCTATATGCATTCGCGCGCTTTCCGCGCATGAACCGCGAGAACATTTCGCAATGGATACGTTACGAGGGTCTGGAGCATTATCAGGAAGCCAAGAAGGCTGGACGCGGGGTGCTGTTTGCAACGGCGCACCTGGGCAATTGGGAGCTGAGCGCATTCGCGCACGGCCTGATGACGGAGCCGATGCGCGTAGTGATCCGGCCGCTCGACAATCCAGGAATCGATCGGCTGGTGGAGGAGCGCCGCGAACTTTCAGGCAATCGACTCATTGTGAAGTGGGATGGCGCCCGGGCGATTCTCCGCGCGTTGCACCAGAACGACGCCGTCGGCATCCTAATCGATCAAAATACGTCGCTACAGGAAGGCGTCTTCGTGAACTTCTTTGGCACTCCCGCGTGTGCGAATATGGCTTTTGCAAAGATCGCGGCACACACCGGCGCGGTCGTAATCCCGGGCTTTGCGCTCTGGCTGGAAGCCGAGCAGCGTTACGTGTTGCGCTTCTATCCCCCGCTAGAAATTACGAACGATCCCGCCGAAGACACGCGCCGTTTGCACTCGGTGTTGGAAGGCGTGATTCGCGAATTTCCTGGTCAGTGGCTATGGATTCACAGGCGCTGGAAGACGCGTCCATTAGGCGAACCCCCGCTTTATTAACTGGATTATGTTTTGCTTGTAAAACAAGCTACTGCTTTGGTTTATCCGGCAACGCCTTGGCCTGCCGTTCCATCTTCGCAGCCTCCATCGGACGGTGCAGTTTTCGCAGCAGCTCAGCATATTCCCGCAGCACTGGCTTCGGATCTGTCAGCGGCATCGCAACCATTCTTTTATACAGCCCGTCCGCTGCTATATCTCTCTCTAAACCCTCTTCCACCAGCGCAAGATTGTGCAGGCTTGAGGCGTCTTCCGCGTCTCGAATCTTGAGTGCTTGTTGATAGAGTTTTTCGGCCTGCGCATAATTCTTCATCATGGCGTAGTCCACGGCGAGATTGTCCAGGCTCGTGGCCACCACCGAATGATCCGGCCCCAACAGCGTCACCCAAATCTGTAGCGATCTTTCGTAAAGCGGCAGCGCATCGGCGAAACGCTTCTGGCTGTAATACAGTGACGCCAGACTATCCAGAGCATTCGCGACTTCCGGATGGAGCGGGCCCACGGCCATGTCTCGAATGATCAAGGAGCGGCGCAGCAGCAGCTCGGCTTGATCGAGCTTCATCTGTTCGCGATAATCGGAAGCCAGGTTATCAAGCGCGGAACACAGCTTTGGATCGGTAGCCCCGTAATTTTTTTCGAGAATCTGGATCGCGCGCGTATACAGCGGCTCGGCCTCGGCGAATTTGTGTTGAATGAAGAACAGGCGTGCCAGAGCGCTGTATTCGGTCGCGACCTCGGGATGGTCGGGCCCTTGCGTAGCCTCCCGGATGCCGATAGCGCGGGCGTACATGATCTCGGCCTCCGGGTTCTTGCGCAGCAGTTGATTGATGCGCGCCAAATTCTCGAGCGTCGGCGCCAGGTCGATACTCTGTCGTCCGGAAGCCGCCTCCCGCAACCGCAGCGCGTTCCGGTACAATTCCGCTGCCTTGTCGTACTTTCCCAGCGCGCGATACACGCGGGCCAGCTCGTCGATGATATCGAGTGAATTGGGAGCGTCCGCCAGTTGAATCTCGAGTTGGGGTTCCAGGTCGCGATAGCGAATGTCCCAGGCGCGCGGCTGGGGAGCTGGCGGGCTCTGCGGCGTCATTTTGTCCTGCGCGAAGGCGGGCACAAGCACAAGGAAGACAAGGAATAGTTTCAATGAACCTCCACTTCTTGATTTCCAGTGTAACCGAGTGTGCCGCGAGGACATCGTTCAGATTTAGGTTTATGACTGACTTTGATCCGGACATCACCCGGCGGGGTTTCGCCTGGTCGGCGATCTCCGCGTTATCGGCGGCCGGCTCGCCGGGTGTCGTGAATATCGCCGGCGCCGCCTCCCATCCACTGCCAAGTCCGGCCTTGCGCATCAACACCTCGCGCTGCGATAAACCAGGAACAGGCCGAAAATGAAATGCATCACGCGATCGAAATGATTTCTCGACGTGCCCAACAGCGGCTTCGTCCCCTGAACTTCCCCGAATGTCCGCAGTCGGCAGACGTAGTGCGCTAACTTTTGAAGACCTAAATCGGCCCGACCCCGTTAACTCGGCTATCTGGCAATGGGAACGCGCCCTCACAGATGTTGCTCGCGGACGTGGCTGGCGGACCCGCGACGTGACACCTCCACGCGGCTAAAACTCTGTTCCAGAATCTGTTGAGCTACTCCCTGAAATATCGTCAGTCACAGCAGTTGCGCGTAAAGATCCGCGCCACCCACGGCGGCACGGATCGGCTGTTCTCACTAGCCGGATAGCGGCGAACGTATCGAAGCCAAACACATTCAAGCCCTTGAAAAGACTGCACGGTCAAGAGACCCCCGCACCGGAATCGGTTTGGACCTATGCGCTTGCATCGTTCCGGAAGCCGGTGGCCGAATCTGGGTTGAGTCCGAACATCGGAAAGGTTCTGCCGTTTATTTCACGTGGCCCTGTTACAATACAGTTTCCCCCAATGAATCATCTGAAAGCGCTCATACGGGAAGTGCCGGACTTCCCGAAACCCGGTATCAACTTCTATGACATCACCACTCTGCTCAAGGACAAGACCGGCTTCAAAAACGTAATCGATTCGCTCGTCAACCAATTCCGGAGCACACCCATCGACGTCGTATTGGGAATCGAAGCGCGCGGTTTCATCATCGCTCCGGCCGTCGCTTACGCCCTCGGCTATGGATTCATCCCGGTGCGCAAAGAAAAAAAACTGCCGGCCGACCGAGCGCGAATCGAGTATGCCCTCGAGTACGGAACGGATGTTTTAGAGATCCACAAAGATGCGATTGACCCGGGCCAGAATGTCCTGATCATCGACGACGTGCTGGCTACCGGTGGAACGGCCGTGGCAGTCGGAAAATTGGTCGAGATGTTACACGGAAAGGTGGCTGGGTTCGGATTCATCCTGGAGTTGGACTTCCTGAAAGGGCGCGAGAAGCTGGCGGGCTATGAGGCCTACTCGCTGCTCCACTACTGACCGCGAACTTGGGTTCGTTTTTACCGATGCCCGTCCGGCTCAAAGTCCGATCGTTCGCCAAAATCAACCTGGACCTTCGCGTCCTGAACGAGCGCCCCGATGGCTTCCATGAGCTGCGCACCATATTCCAAACGGTCTCCCTGGCCGACACTATTGAGATCGAATACCAGTCTGGACGCACCAGAATTGATATCAAGTCAAACTTGAATATTCCCGACAATCTTGTTGTCCGCGCGGCACATAGCGTTTTGGACGCAACCGGCGCAACGGGTCGGATTGGGTTCGTTTTAACCAAGCGGATTCCCCTGGGAGGCGGCCTGGGAGGCGGTTCGAGCAACGCCGCAGCCATATTATTGGCCCTTCCCTGGATCCTTCGCAAATGGGTTCCTTTTGAAAAATTGATGGAGCTGGCCACCACCCTCGGCAGCGATGTTCCGTTCTTTTTGATGGGCGGAACCTGCGTCGGCCTGGGCCGGGGAACGGAGCTTTACCCCTTGCCCGATATCCGGAATTCGCCCGCCATTCTGATTGCCCCTGGGATTCACGTTTCGACCCCGGATGCGTATCGTGGATTGCGCAGGCGATTGACAGTCGGCGCACCCTCCCCTATCATTAATGATTTCCAGGGAGTAGCGCGGCGGATAGCGGGTGGTCGGCCCGCAAGCGAGTGGAAACCCACAAACGATTTCGAAAGTGTTGTCTTCCGGCAACATCCTCAACTAGAATCGATTAAGGGAACGCTGCTGCGCTGGGGGGCTCGGCCGGCATTGATGAGTGGGAGTGGTTCCACGCTGTTTGGGATCTTCCCCAGCCGTGAGATTCGTGATCGCGCCGTCCGTTCATTCCGCCAGGACTTTGCTGGGGATCGGGTTTTTCCCGTCACGATGGTAAGCCGCAGCCGCTATCAAAGGCTGTGGCAAAGACAGCTCGCAGTCCCAACGCGTAATAAGTTATGGCCGTGGCCGCCGCAAGACCGATAAAGAGCATGAGATTCGATCAACTGAAAATCTTTACTGGCAATGCCAACCCCGCTTTGGCCGGCAAGATCTGTGGCGCGCTGGGATGCACGCTGGGCGCCGCGTCGGTGGAGCCTTTTTCGGATGGCGAGATCCGGCTTCAAATTCTTGAAAACGTGCGCGGCGCGGACGTCTTTGTCGTGCAGCCAACCTGCACTCCGGTGGACCGCCACTTAATCGAATTGCTGCTGATGATGGACGCCTTGAAGCGCGCCTCTGCGGAACGCATCACGGCAGTGTTACCCTATTATGGGTATGCGCGGCAGGATCGAAAAGACAAGCCGCGTATGCCTATCTCCGCCCGGTTGATTGCAAATCTGATTCAGACCGCCGGCGCGGATCGTGTGCTTACTTTGGACCTGCACGCGGCTCAAATTCAGGGATTCTTCGACGTTCCGGTGGATCACCTGTTTGCCGCGCCGGTAATGTTGGAGTATTTCGAATCCATCGGACGCAGGGACATGACCATGGTTTCGCCGGATGCCGGCGGTGTAGAACGCGCGCGAGCGTTCGCCAAGCATTTGAACGCCCCCTTGGCGATTATCGATAAGCGCCGGACCGACGTGAATGTCGCCGAAGTGATGCACATCATCGGCGATGTAGAGGGGCGGCATTGTTTAATTGTGGACGATTTGATCGATACCGCCGGTACGCTCGTCAAGGGCGCTGAAGCGCTGCTCAAGCAGGGCGCCGTCAGCGTCACCGCTTGCGCTACCCACGCCGTGCTTTCCGGGCCGGCCGTCCAAAGAATAGAAGCTTCTCAGATTTCGGAAGTGGTGGTGACCAACTCCATTCCGCTCTCGGAGGAAGCCAAGCGATGCACCCGCATCAAAACCTTGTCCGTGGCGCCTCTGTTAGCGCGTGCCATTCAATCCATCCATGAGGACGGTTCGGTAAGCACCCTATTCCTTTAGCCATCGTGAATACTTTTTCCAGTCATAATTTTGTGGGGCAGGTTGGCAACCTGCCGCCGATGTTAATCGGCCTTTTGGTTCGGGCCGGAAAGCGGCGGCTAACCGCCGCGCAGGATGCCATCCTGCCCCACATATAAGAAAATCGGAGTCAATAAGATGAGAAAAGAAATCACCGTCAACGCCGAGCTGCGCGAGTCGCGCGGCAAGAATGAAGCGCGCCGTCTTCGCGTCAAGGGTTTCGCGCCCGCCATTTTGTACGGCGCCAGCCAGCCCGCCGTCGCTATCGCGGTCAGCCCCAAGGAAGTGAACAAGATCCTGCACAGCAACACCGGACATAACACCATCTTCAATCTCGCCATTCAGGGCGGGGAAGATACGCCGGTGATGATCGTCGATTGGCTTCTCGATCCAGTCAAGGATAATTTGTTGCACGTCGACATGAAGCGCATCGACCTCACCAAGCGAATCGTAGTGAAAGTTCGCGTGCAGGTCACGGGTGAGCCGAAGGGCGTCAAGCTGCAGGGCGGATTGCTCGAGGTCATCACTCGCGAAATCGAAATCGAAACCCTTCCGGACGAGATTCCCGAGCTGTTCACCATGGACGTAACGGAATTGATGATCGGAATGAATTTGCGCGCCGGCGATATCCCGCTCACCGGGTCCACGAAGCTGGTGAGTCCGGCCGACCAGGTGATCGCGCACGTGGTAACCATGAAGGCCGAGGAAGTGGTGGCTCCGGCCGCCGAGGGTAGCACCGAAGCTCCCGCGCCCTCCGAGCCCGAAGTGATCAAGAAGGGCAAGAAGGACGAGGAAGCCGTGGCCGAGCCTGAGAAGGGAAAGAAGAAGTAAGCGGAAGGAATCCAGGACCGGTGAGGCAGGTTGGTACCTGCCGCCGATTCCCGGTTTCATGATGTCCCCGTTCGAAAAGCTGATCGTCGGTCTTGGCAATCCGGGCGAAGAGTACCAGCATACGGCTCACAACCTGGGTTTTCTGGTAGTGGAACGGCTGGCGGAACGGAACGGAATAAAAATCGGGCGCAAGGATTCGATGGCGCTCGTGGGGCAAGGTACCGTGGCCGGAAAGCGGGTGCTGTTGGCCAAGCCGCAAACGTTCATGAATGTGAGCGGCGAATCGGTGAACGGGCTGTTGGTGAAAAATGAGATTGCGCCGGGCGATTTGATTCTGGTTTATGACGAACTGGATCTGCCCTGGCAGTCGTTGCGGATCAGGCCGGAAGGTTCGGCCGGCGGGCATCGCGGAGTCGATTCCGTCATCCGTAGCGTGAAGACCAAAGGATTTCCCCGGGTTCGCCTGGGGATTCATGGGGGCCGTCGCGAAAAGGACGGCGCTCACATTGTGCTCGCGAAGTTGAAGCGGGCGCAGAGACAGGAATTGGACGAGATCCTCGACTATGCGTCGCAGGCTGTCGAGTCCATCATCGCTGAAGGCGTCGAAAAGTCCATGGCGAAATTTAATCGTCGCGCCCAAGGCTTAAACGAGGAAGAATGAGAGTTTACGAAGAGTTGTTCATACTCCGGCCGGATACGCCGGAAGAAGAGACCGATCAGTTGATCGAACAATTATCCACCTTGATCGCAAAGCATGGTGGAACCGTGGATAAAACCGACAAGTGGGGAATCCGCAAACTTGCCTATCGCGTCCAAAAACGCAACGAAGGCTTCTACGTGCTGCTGCAGTTCAGTGCCCAGCCGGAAGCGGTGAAGGAACTGGAGCGGCGCATGCGCGTGTCGGATCTGGTGATGAAGTTCATCACCGTGCGCATCGACGAGAAGATGAAGAAAATCGATAAGCGGAAGAAATCCCGGGAGAAGCGCGCGGCCCGCAGGCCCCCCCCGCAAGTGGCCATGCCCGCGCTGAGCGCCGAACATATCATGGCGGGCGCCGCCGAGCCCGGCCCGCGTCCCGGCGCGCCAATGCCAGGAGCTCCCGCGCCCGCGGCCCCGGCGCCGGCGGCTGCACCGGCCACTCCAGTCGCACCGGTAGAAAAGGAATAAGAGGATAAGATCATGGCGGAATCAAGAGGCGGACGTCCCATCAGCGCATCGCAACGGCCAACCGGCGGCGACAAGGCCCTGGCTACCAAGAAACAATATTTCCGGCGCAAGAAAGTATGCCGGTTTTGCGTCGAGAAGATCGACGATATCAACTACAAGGACGTGAGGCTGCTCATGTCGTTTATCTCCGAACGGGGCAAGATCGTGCCGCGCCGTATTTCGGGCGTATGTACTCCACACCAGCGGCGATTGGCGGAAGCGATCAAGCAGGCGCGCAACATCGTGCTGATTCCGTTCGCATCGCCAATGTAGGCGCTGCGAACTTGGGGGACGAATCTAACCGAGCCGCGACCGTGAGGGAGCGCACATAAGGAGAATGAATCATGGAAGTAATCCTAAGAGAAGATGTCGAAAAGCTGGGCGCCCGAGGCGAAATGGTGAAGGTCGCGGCCGGTTATGCCCGCAACTTTTTATTGCCCAGGCGGCTGGCCGTTGCGGCTACGGAATCGAACAAGAAAATCGTTGAGCAGGAACGCCAGGCGCATCTCCGCCGCGATGCCAAGGAAGTTGCCGACGCCACCGATCTCGGAAAGATGATGGCGAACCTCAGCGTGACCATTTCCCAGAAGGCCGGCGAAAACAACCAGCTCTTCGGTTCGGTGACCTCCAAGGATATCGCCGACCTGCTCGAAAAGCAGGGCTACTCGATCGAACGCCGCAAAATTGTTCTGGCGGAGCCGATCAAGACCCTGGGCGATTTCACTGTTCCGTTGCGTCTGCACCGCGACGTTACCGCCGAAATCACGGTCCACGTCACGAAGGAAGCCGAGTAGCCGCGGGGCGCTCGCATGCCCCTCACCGATTTGATCTTCGATCCCGAGCGGCTGCAATCCGTTCCGGTCTATCGACTGCTCGAAGCGGCGTCCCAGGGCTATCTCGGAGTAGATCATCGTTTTCTGCACGCGATTCTCGATCAACGGGATAAATCTATCCCGGATCTCGTTCGCTTCGCCGCCGAAGAACATGACGGCGATCCGGTAAACCTAGACGACCAGTTACTGGATATCTTCCGGGTCATTGGCGCGCCCGCGGCGCTGCCGTTCTACATGCGGTTGGTTCGGGAGGATCCCGCTGAAATGGGCGACGAACTTGTCGAAGCCTTCGTTCAACTGGGTTCGGCATCCGTCGATCCTTTGCTCGATCTGCTGAAGGAGTTCGAGAACGAAGATGCGGGAGACGTGCCATTCGTTTTATCGGTCCTGCGCGTGGGCGACGACCGGGTTTTGGAAGCGTTAACCAAGCGGCTGCGGCATGATCCGGCGGACGCTGCTCTGTGCCTCGATATATACGGCGACCCGAAAGCGATCCCGGCTCTGGAGGAGGCGCTCGCCGAAATTCCACCGGACGATTCCGCGCACAAGCAGATCCAGCTCCTCATCTCCAGTCTTGCGTCAAGAGTTGAAATTGATCGGGAGCCTCTAGAACCGTTCGACATCTGGGAGCTTTATCCGGAACAGGATTCACCGCCCCTCGATATCGTGAGCGAAGACGACCGTCTGGCCATGCTCGAGGTTGGGACGGTGGAGTTGCGAACGGATGTCGTGGGGAGCTTTCGCAATACCAGTTATTCGGACCAGGCGCGCGCACGCATTCTGGCGCTCGCGAAAAACGATCCGGACCCGCGAGTGCGCGGCGAATGCTGGGAAACATTCAGCGATATCGCCGATGAACCGGAAATCCGGCGCGCCATGCTGGCGGTGCTGGCCGATCCGGCCGCGGCCCTCGAAGAAAAAGGCGGAGCGGCCGTTGCCCTCGCGCAACAG
Organism: uncultured Bryobacteraceae bacterium; assembly: GCA_955652915.1. Classification (GTDB taxonomy): domain Bacteria; phylum Acidobacteriota; class Terriglobia; order Bryobacterales; family Bryobacteraceae; genus Palsa-89. Next base: position 656 of record CATPCJ010000274.1, on the reverse strand, counting down.
ATCGATAACCACGCGGTGTTTGGTGCGATCGAAGAATTGTATGCCAATCCCCGAAGCCGTTCCAAAGCTCTCAAAGCCATGGCTCGTTCCTTCGACCAACGCTTCGCCGTCTATCCACCGCGCCATTTGGACGATGCCGATCCGGAAATTAAGCGGCAGGCGATTTGGGGCGTCGGGTATCTCAAGCTGGTTTCGGAGGCTCCGCGCCTCGAAGCATTTTTCGACAAAGACGAATTTCGGAGCGACGCTCTGTTTGCCTACGCGCTCTCGGCGCCAGGCGATGCTTCGCGCACGCGCATTCGCTCCCTGCTGAAGAAAGTGGACGAAGTGTCCGGTGGCTTCAGGCCGGAAGAAGAGGAACTCGTCAAAATCGCGCTCGATCAACGGCTGATGCTGGCAGGCATGAAACCGGTATTCTTCGAAGACGATCCGGACGAGGAAGAGTCACAGCCCGCAATTTCCGGCAAGATCGCCCGCAACGAGCCGTGCTCCTGCGGCAGCGGCAAGAAATACAAAAAGTGCTGCGGCGCCTGAGCGGCGCCGCCACCGCCGTAACGCTTGCTAACGCGCGCGGTTCTGAAGGATTGATTCTGATCCCTTACGGTCACGGCTCGGTGGGCCGTATCATCGCTCCTGCGGCTGTGAAAACCTAGAAG